>CAYTFI010000001.1:0-44201 GCA_964437065.1 uncultured Zetaproteobacteria bacterium
GGAGTAGAGGATGGCAATGAAACGTTATGAATCCAGTGGAGCGGTGCGCCGGGCGCGCAAGGTTCGCGCTCGCGTCAAGGCATCGGGGCGCTTGCGCCTGAGCGTTTTTCGTTCGGCTCGCCATGTGTATGCACAGGTGGTCGATGATGTCAGGGGCGTTACGCTGGCAGCGGCGTCAAGCCTGGATAAATCAGTGGCAAACGGCGGCAACAAGGAAGGCGCCGAAGCCGTGGGCAAGCTGATTGCCGAGCGCGCCCTGAAAGCAGGCATTGAAGAGGTCGCCTTTGATCGCGGTCGTTTTTCATATCACGGGCGCATCCAGGCCCTGGCCGATGGCGCTCGCGCCGGCGGATTGAAGTTCTAGGGGTAAAGAGATGATTAATGCAGAAGAATTGGATCTGACCGAAAAGCTTGTTCACATTAACCGAATCGCCAAGACGACATCCGGCGGACGGCGCATGAATTTTTCAGCGCTGATGGTGGTTGGTGATGGCCACGGCCACATTGGCTTTGGCCACGCCAAGGCCAAGGAAGTGCCTGAAGCCATTCGCAAGGCGACGGATATTGCAAAGAAATCACTGATTTATGTGCCGCGCAAGCATGGCACGATTCATTATCAGGTGATTGGTCGTCAGGATGCCAGCCGGGTGCTGCTCAAGCCTGCGACCGAGGGCACGGGCGTGATTGCCAACTCAGCTGTTCGCGCTGTGCTCGACGCCGTCGGCATCAGGGATATTTTGACCAAGTCGCAGGGCTCGCGCAATCAGATCAATACCGTTCGCGCCACATTCAACGGCCTGAAGTTGCTGGAAAGCCCGGATCAGGTTGCCGCTCGTCGCGGCAAAGCGACTTAAGGAGACCGATATGGCAAGTTCAAACACCATTTTTGTTCGCCAGGTAAAAAGCGGCATTGGTTATTCCAAAGATCAGAAAGCGACGCTGCGCGGACTGGGTCTTCGCCGCATGAATCAACGCGTGAAGCTGGAAGACACCGCTTCGGTTCGCGGCATGGTTAACAAAGTCAGGCATCTCGTTCGTATTGAGTCCGGAGAATAAGATATGAAGCTGAATGGTTTGAAAGCAACTGACGGTTCGCGCCCTGCGCGTAAGCGCAAGGGCTGTGGAATCGGGAGCGGCAATGGTAAAACCGGTGGTCGCGGCCATAAAGGTCAGAAATCCCGTTCCGGAGGCAAGGTGGCGCGTGGATTTGAAGGCGGCCAGATGCCGTTGATCCGGCGCGTGCCCAAACGCGGCTTCACGCCCAGGAAGGATAACGACTTTCAGGTGGTGAATGTGGAGGCGCTTAATGGCTTTGACGATGACGCCACTGTTGATGCTGCGGCCTTGTATGAGGCCGGGCTGGTTCGTAACGCCGTGGACCCGATCAAGCTGCTGGCCAATGGCGAGCTGGGCAAAAGGCTGAGCATTGCAGTGACATCCGCATCGGCTGCGGCCGCCGCCAAGGTGGCTGCTGCCGGCGGCGCGCTGAATCTGACAGCGGTCGAGGCCTGATATGGCTGGCCCGGCAGCTGGAGCGATGGGCGGATTTGGCGATATCGGCAAAATCCCTGAACTGAAAAGTCGCATTCTGTTCACCCTTGGCATGCTGGTCGTGTTCCGCATCGGGGCGCACATTCCGGTTCCGGGTATGGACTCGGCTGTTCTGGCGCAGTTTTTCAATCAGGCCCAGGGCGGATTGCTGGGCATGTTTGACATGTTCTCCGGCGGCGCCCTGAGGCGGCTGACCATTTTTGCACTCGGCATCATGCCCTATATTTCAGCCGCCATTATCATTCAGTTGATGACCGTTGTTTCCCCCCAGCTGGAGCAGCTGAAAAAAGAAGGCGAGTCAGGGCGTCGCAAAATTACCGAATACACGCGCTACGGCACGGTTCTTCTTGCTGTGTTCCAGTCCACGGGCATTGCCGTAGGGCTGGAGTCATTTTCGGTCGGCGGGCAGGCTGTGGTGATTGATCCGGGCATTGCGTTCAAGCTGATGACCATGGTGACGCTGGTCACCGGCACCATTTTTCTGATGTGGGTTGGCGAGCAGGTTACCGAGCGCGGCATTGGCAATGGCATTTCACTGATTATTTTCGCCGGTATCGCAGCAGGGCTTCCTTCCGCCATCGTGCGCACGCTGGAGCTGGCCCGCACAGGCGAATATTCGGCATTTACGGTATTGGCGCTATTTGCCATGGCGCTGGCTGTGACGGGCGTCGTGGTCTGGTTTGAGCGCGCGCAAAGGCGAATTCCCATTCAGTACGCCAAGCGACAGGTGGGTAATCGCCTGTATGGCGGCAAGGCGTCATTTTTACCGCTGAAGGTTAATACGGCGGGCGTGATTCCGCCTATCTTCGCCTCCAGTCTGATTCTGTTGCCCGCCACATTCGCCCAGTTTACCAAGGGCGTGAAGGGATTTTCATGGCTGGGCGATCTGTCGGCCATTCTTTCACCCGGCGCATGGCTTTATATGCTTCTGTTCACCGCCCTGATCGTGTTCTTCTGCTTTTTTTACACTGCGATTGTTTTTAACCCGAAAGAGACCGCCGATAATCTAAAGAAAAACGGCGGCTTTATTCCCGGCATTCGCCCCGGCCAGAAAACCGCAGACTATATAGATTCCGTGTTGACCCGCATTACCGTGGTTGGCGCCTTCTACGTCAGTCTTGTTTGTTTGTTGCCGCAGTGGCTGATTTCGGAATTGTCCGTGCCGTTCTACTTTGGCGGCACCAGTCTGCTGATCGTGGTTGTCGTCACCATGGACACGATGGGCCAGATTCAGTCGCATCTGATGAGCCACCAGTACGAAGGCCTGATGAAGAAAGCGCGTCTTAAAACCAGTCGCTGATGAATCTTGTTTTATTTGGGCCGCCGGGCGTAGGCAAGGGCACGCAGGGCGAAAGGCTGGCATCGGAAACGGGCATCCGCCATTTGGCCATGGGCGATATTTTGCGCGCCGCCGTACGCGATGGCACGGATGCAGGCTTGCAGGCGAAGAGCTATATGGATGCCGGCAAGCTGGTTCCCGATGGCGTGGTTGTCGCCATGATTGAAGACAGCATCGCGGCGGATAAACGCTCGGGTTTTCTGCTTGACGGCTTTCCCCGCAATGTTGCCCAGGCCCATGCGCTGGAAGAGATGCTGGAGAGGAATTCCCTGGCAATCGACCATGTCGTATTCATGCATGCGCCTGAGGAAAATCTGTTGCAACGCCTGTGCGGGCGGCTAATTTGCCGGGCTTGCGGTTTTGGATTTCATCGGCAGTATTCGCCGCCCCGAAAAGCAGGCTGTTGCGACCGTTGCGGCGGCGAATTATATCAGCGCGAAGATGATCGCGAGGATGTCATCATGCACAGGCTGGAAGTGTATGAGCAGCAGACCCGGCCGCTTCTGGAATGGTATAAGGGCAAGCCGGGTTTTTGCAGGCTGGATGCCACAGGTGAAATGGATGCGGTTTATGCCGCACTGAAACAGGCGGTGGAAAAGTAGAGCATGGCAAAAGAAGATATTATTGAAATGTCGGGCGAAGTGGTCGAAAAGCTTCCCAATGCCATGTTCAAGGTGAAGCTGGAAAACGGGCATGAGCTGTTGTGCACGATTTCCGGGAAGATGCGCAAATATTATATCCGCATTCTTCCGGGCGATAAGGTGACGGTGGAAATATCCCCCTATGACCTGTCGCGCGGACGTATCAGCTACCGCGAAAAGTAAGAAGACTATTGAGGAGGCGCCAGGCGTGAAAGTCCGTGCATCAGTCAAGAAAATGTGTAACAAATGTCGTGTGATTCGTCGCAAGGGCGTGGTTCGTATTATTTGCGAAAACCCGCGCCATAAACAGCGGCAGGGTTAGGGGAGGGCGTCCGTGGCTCGCATAGCCGGTATAAACATCCCAGTTCAGAAGCGTGTTGAGGTCGCACTGACCTACATCTTCGGCATTGGCCTGAGCTCTTCCCAAAAGATTCTTGCCGAGGCGGGCGTCAGCCCTGAAATTCGCGTCAAGGATTTGAGTGAAGATGAAGTAAGCAAAATTCGTACGATTATTGGCGGCGATGACTATGCCGTGGAAGGCGACCTTCGCCGTGAAGTATCCATGAACATCAAGCGTTTGACCGATCTGGGCTGTTACCGCGGCCTGCGTCACCGCAGGGGTCTGCCGGTGCGTGGTCAGCGCAGCAAAACAAACGCCCGTACGCGCAAAGGCCCGCGCCGCACCGTTGCGGGCAAGAAGAAGTAACAGGGGATAATCGATGGCTAAACCAAAGGCTTCAGGCAAGAAGCGCGTTCGTAAAAATATTGCCAATGCAGTGGCCCATATCAAGGCAAGCTTTAACAATACAATTATTACCTTTACCGATGATGCGGGGAATGCAATCTGTTGGGCGACCAGCGGCGCTTCCGGCTTCAAGGGTTCGCGCAAGAGCACGCCGTTTGCAGCGCAGGTGGCGGCTGAAGAGGCGGCTCGCAAGGCCATGGATCATGGCGTGAAGAATGTTTCCGTGCTGGTGCGCGGCCCCGGCAGCGGACGTGAATCCGCCCTGCGCGCCATCGCCGCCGCCGGCATCAATGTCACTTCGATTAGGGATGTCACGCCAATCCCGCACAATGGATGCCGGCCGCCCAAGCGCCGTCGCGTTTAGGAGTAAGAGTTCATGGCACGTTATCTGGAAGCCAAGTGTCGCCTGTGCAGGCGCGAAGGCGAAAAGCTTTATATCAAGGGCAGCAAGTGTTATTCGGACAAGTGTCCGATTGAGCGTCGTCCGTTCGCGCCGGGCATGCATGGTCAGAACCGGCGCGTCAAGGTGTCCGACTATGGCGTGCAGCTGCGCGAGAAGCAGAAGGTCAAGCGTATTTATGGCCTGCAGGAAAAGCAGTTTCGCCGTTATTTCAGTGATGCCGACCGCATGCCTGGCATTACCGGCCTGAATCTGCTGCAACTGCTTGAATCCCGCCTCGACAATGTTCTCTTCCGCATGGGGCTGGCCAGTTCACGCACCGAGGCGCGCCAGATTGTGCGTCACAAGCTGGTCAAGGTTAATGGCAATATTGCCAACATCCCTTCTTATCGCGTGCCGGTAGGCGCCCGTCTCGAGCTGGTTGAGGCCGCCCGCGAACATTTGCGCGTCAATGCGTCAGTGGAAGCGGCAGGCGCGCGCGGTACGGCGGAATGGATGGATATCGACCTGCCCAGCCGTCAGGGCGTGTTCCGTGAAATGCCTGCTCGCGAACAACTGGACCCGGGCATCCGCGAACAGTTAATCGTCGAACTTTATTCCAAATAAACGAGGTTAATTCCATGCAATTGATTAAACCGCGCAATGTCAGCGTTGAAGAAACGGTTGCAGGCCGCGCCGCCAGGATTGTCTCCGAGCCGCTGGAACGCGGCTATGGCACGACGATTGGCAATAGCCTGCGTCGCATGCTGCTCTCTTCCCTGCCGGGATCTGCTGTGACTTTAGTCACCATCGATACGGTGACGCATGAGTATGACACCATCAAGGGCGTGCGTGAAGATGTCATGGACATCATTCTCAGCCTGAAAGAACTGGACATTCGCATGGAAGGTAATGATGCAACTTCGGTTTCCATCGACAAAAAGGGTCCTGGCGTAGTTACTGCGGCAGATATTCAATGTCCGGCGGGCGTAATGATTTTAAACCCGGAGCTGATTCTGGCGCATTTGAATGATGACGGGCATTTGAAGTGCGAGGCCAGGGTGGAAAAGGGCCGGGGCTATGATGCGGCGAGCGAGCGTGAAGTGGATGAACGCCCCATAGGCTCTTTGCTGATTGATGCCTCGTTCTCGCCGATTCGTCGCGTCGCTACGCGTGTGGAAGCGGCCCGTGTTGGTCAGCGGACGGATTATGACAAGCTGATTATTGATATTGAGACCAACGGGTCGTTATCGCCTGAGGAAGCCGTCAATGCGGCGGCCAACATGCTAAAGGATCAGCTGGTTGTATTCGCCGATTTTTCCGCCGTTGAGAGCGGCGCTGTGGAAGAAGTTACGGATGATGGTCTGGAAGAGCTTTTGGCCCAGCCGATTGAGCATCTTGACCTCTCGGTGCGTTCCATGAACTGCCTGAAATCGGACGATGTATTCCGTGTTGGCGATCTGGTGCAGCGCAGTGAGCAGGCGATGCTGCGCACGCCGAATTTTGGCCGAAAATCCCTCAATGAGATTAAGGAAGTGCTTGAGAAGATGGGACTTGAACTTGGCATGCAGCTGGATAACTGGCCGCCGGAGGGCGATGTCCTGGAACCGCTGGAAGGATAATCCGGGTTAGCAGAGCTCCTGCGTGCGAAGAGAGGAAAAGAGAAATGAGACATCGTAAACATCATGGTTCGTTAGGTCTGCCCAGCGGTCACCGCCGTGCGTTGATGGCCAACCTGGCCACGGCATTGCTGACGCGTGGAAGCATTGAAACAACGGAAGCAAAAGCGCGCGCTGTCCGCTCATATGTTGAAAAGCTGATCACCCTGGGCAAGCGCGGCGATCTGCATGCTCGCCGTCAGGCGCTGGCCAAATTGCGCCATCGTCCGGTTGTCGATCGCCTGTTTGGCGATGTGGCGTCCGCATGCTCTGATCGCGCCGGCGGATACACCCGCATCATCAAAACCGGCCAGCGCGCCGGCGATGCTGCGCCGATGGCAGTTATCGAGCTGGTGGATGAAATCAGCATTGAATCCGATGAGTCAGCGGAAGCATAAGCCTCGATTCAACGGGATAAAACTGAATAGCTGCGATTAAGAAAGGCCCCGCGCAGCGGGGCCTTTCTTGTTTGCTGTTGCGCAGAGGTTTTATATGGGGCGTTTGTAACTACTACTCAGCAAGGGTCGGCGTGGCAAGGCTCCAGCACTTGAATGCAAGAGCCATTTTGCAGAGAGAGCCGCGAATCGGAGTCAGCCATTTCAATGGGCAGATGGGCTATGCCAAAGCATCGCTCTTCGTGATCAAGCGCAGCCGAGCATAATGTGCCGATTTTGGCATTGCTCATGACCGGGCAGGGCAAGGCCTCAGGCCGGCCTGCGATGGCGACCCGATAGAGCCGTTTGCGAATGCCGCCGCGCCAGTGCATGCGGCTGGTCACCTCCTGACCCACGTAACATCCCTTTTCAAATGATACGCCGTCAAATTCAATCAGGTTGGCATTCAGCGGGTGGATTGAGGCGTCCCATTCCCTGCCAAATTCAATCTGGCCGCGAATAATGCGCAAGGCCTCAGCTTCATCATCGGAAATGCTGGCGCCGTTGACCTGAATCACGCGCCCTATTGTCTGCCGGTCGCTGACAACCACGAAACTGGGCGGATTCGCCGACATGACAAGGCAGGCGCTGTCTTCATCATTTCGACAGCTGGACAGCCATGCCTCGCCCGGTTCCGGCAAGCCGAATTCATGCAGCAGTTCGCCGGCCCTCGGCCCTTCAATCGAACAGACGCCGAGGCAGTTGACTATGCCTGTGCGCAATTGATGGCCAAGGGCGAATTGTCTCAGCCGGTTCACTGTGTCAACTGCATGCGCGGCAGGGGCGAGCATGATCAGCTCATCGCTGCCTGCCTCGATGATATGCAACTCGGATACGGCTTTGCCCTGCGGGCTTAGAATGCATGCATGGATGCCCCGGTTTGCCGTGAGCTTGCCCATGTCCTGAGTGATCTGGCCCTGTAGATAATCGCGCACTGCAGGCCCGGATGCCTTTAAAACGGCCAGACGATGATTAACATGCATCAGGCAACGTGCGTTAGCGGGGTAATATGCCTGCCCCTGCGGCCCGATTGTTATGTTGGAGAGGGTAGGAAGTTGCAGCGTCATGCGGCGGCGCAGTCGCTTAGGAGTCGTAGATAAATAACATTATGTCGCCTTTCGGATCAGGTAATCCGTTAGCAGCCTTACCGTTGCGCCGGTCGCGCCCTTGGGCGAAATGTCCGTGCCTTTCATGTTCCATGCCGTGCCTGCAATATCCAGATGCGCCCAGGGAATATCATCAATGAAGCGGGAAAGAAAACACGCAGCCGTAATCGTGCCCGCCTCGCGCCCGCCGATATTCCTGATGTCAGCGATATCAGACTTGATCTGTTCCTGATACTCCTCATGCATCGGCAGCTCCCATACCCGGTCATGCGTATGTGCGCCCGACGCCTTCAGGGCCTTGTTGATCTTCTCGGATGTCCCCATCAATCCCGTTGCATGGGCGCCCAGCGCAATTACGCAGGCGCCGGTCAGGGTGGCGAAATCAATGATCTCGGCAGGCTTCTGCTCCGCCGCATAGGCCAGTGCGTCGGAGAGGATAATGCGTCCTTCGGCATCGGTGTTTTGCACTTCAATGGTGAGGCCCTTGTAGCTGGTAATGATATCGCCCGGCTTATAAGCCGCAGCACCGAGCAGGTTTTCGGTGGAGGGGATGACGCCGAGCAGATTAATCGGCAAATTCATCTCCATCACAGCCTTGAAAATGCCAAGTACGGCGGCTGCGCCGCACATATCGAATTTCATTTCATCCATGGCGGCGCCGGGCTTGATCGAAATGCCTCCGGCGTCAAATGTCAGCCCTTTGCCGACCAGGGCCACGGGCGCTTGCTCCTTGTCGCCGCCATTATATTTGAGGATGATAAATCGCGGTTCTTTAGCCGAGCCCTGATTTACTGCCAGAAGCGACGTGAATCCGGCCTTTTCAATCGCCGCCTTGTCCATGACCGTCACGGCGAGCCTTGCATGCGAAAGCGCCGCCGCTTGCTCGCCGAGGAATTCCGGCGTGCAGACGTTGCCCGGCTCGTTGGCCAGATTTCGCGCCAGAATAACGCCTGCGGCAGTTGCTCTGGCGCGGGCGACGGCGGCGTTGGCCTGATCAAGATCGCGGCGCGTCGGCGCCATCAGGGTTACAGATCGCAGCTTGCGCCTGTTTTTCTTTTTTTCGGTCTGGTATTTGTCGAACTCATACAGCCCCAGCCAGACGCCCTCCGCGATCGCCTGCGCCCTGTCGGCCAGCGAGGCGCCGCGCACGGCAAGCTCCGGAAGATAAAATGAGACATTCCGCGCCCCGCTTTTATCCAGCTTGCGGGCAATTTTGGCGGCAAGCGCCCGCAGCTTTTGCAGGCTGAGCTTTTTTTCATCGCCTGCTCCTGCCAGCACGATACGGCGGCTGGCAGCGCCTTGCACGCCATACAGGGTGCGCATTTCGCCCCATGAACCGAGCATGTCGAACTGGCGCAGGAAAGATGGCATCGCCTCGCCGGTCGCGTCCTGCAATTGCTCGCCCGAGCGGGTCAGCTTGCGGCCCTCCAGCAGCGGCAGCACGATTGCATCATTGCGTTGCTTATGGGCATGGCCTGTTTTAACGGTTATGTTGATCATGGACCCCTCTTTTGTTATGAGTTTTGGCAGATGTTTTTCTTCAGTCGCGCCAGAATTCCGGCACCAGCAGCACAAAGAATGTGTAAATTTCCAGTCGTCCCAGAATCATGCCGAAGCTTAGCACGCCTTTGGCCATTTGCGGCAGGGACTGATAAGTCGAGGCCGGGCCGACATCGCCAAATCCGGGGCCGGTATTGGTGATGCAGGCAGCCGTAGCGGTGAATGCCGTCACCATGTCCACGCCGGTAAAGGCCAGTAACACGGACATAATGATGTAGCAGACAATGAAAAGGACGGCAAAGCCCCAAAGCGCCTCGGTGATATTCGGGGGAATACGGCGGTTGCCCATTTTTACATGAATCACCCCGTGCGGATGCACCAGCCGCCGGATTTCACGCATGCCCTGGCGGAACAGCAGCATAATCCGCACCACTTTCATGCCGCCGCCGGTTGATCCGGCGCAGCCGCCGACGAACATGATGATTAACAGCAGCATCGACGTCCCCGGAGGCCATTGTCCATAATCGCTGATTGCAAAGCCGGTGGTCGTGATCAAGGAGACAACATGGAATAATGCCTCGATAGCCTTTATCTGGCCGCTCCAGTCAAGCACCAGGATGATCATCAAAGTCACCATGCTTACCCAGGCGAGGTAGGCGCGGAATTCTTCATCACGAAAATATGTGCTAATTGAAAAACCCTGCAATATCGCCGTGAAATGCAGAGTGAAGGAGACGCCGGCGACGAACATAAAGAAAATGGATACAAGATTTAATGTCGGCGATTCAAAGTAGCCGAAGCTGGCGTCATGGGTGGAAAAGCCGCCGGTCGCCAGTGTGCTCAGGGCATGGTTGATCGCATCAAATTTACTCATGCCGCCCAGCCAGTAAGACAGCGCGCAGAGCACGGTTATGCCCAGATATATATACCAGAGCGCCTTGGCTGTTTCCGTCACTCGCGCCGTCAGCTTGTCCGTGACCGGCCCCGGCGTTTCCGCCTTGAACAACTGCATGCCGCCCACGCCCAGCAGAGGCATGACCGCCACGGCCAGCACAATAATGCCCATGCCGCCCAGCCATTGTTCCAGTGATCGCCAGAACAGAATGGAGTGCGGCATTTGATCCAGTCCTGTCAGCACGGTGGCGCCGGTTGTTGTCATCCCCGAGGATGATTCAAACCACGCATCAACGATTGATGGCAGAGTTCCCGTAGTCCAGAATGGCACAGCCCCCAGCAAAGACAGAATTAACCAGGCCAGCGCGACAATCAGAAAACCATCCTTGTGGCTTAAGCGATCCGGGGCATGCCGGCCATAGCGTATCATCCCTGCGCCCATGATCAGCACGACAACGCCGGCCGTGGAAAATTCGACTACGTGGCCTGCATGATAATAGATAGAGACAATAACAGGCAGAAACATGCAGCCGCCGAACAGAAAAGTAAGGACGCCGAGCGTCCAGCTTACGCCCCTGGGATGCATGCGCTAAAAAAATTCCAGATGCACTTCAAACAGCTTCTCAACAGCCGCCACGGAGACGCTTGTGGTGATAATCAGGACGTGATCAAGGGCCTTTATTTTAACAGTCCCGCTGGGCATAATAATCCTGTCGTCGCGCAGAATAGCGCCTATCACCGTATCGTTCGGCAGCGCCAGATCTTTCAGCGGCGTATTGATAATGGCGCTTGTTTCCATGGCCTCCGCCTCCAGCACCTCCAGATGACCGTCGGCAATAGACGCCATGCCGTGAATTTTTCCCTTGCGAACAAATCCGAGAATGGAGGCCACAGTTGACAATCTTGGCGATACGATCACATCCAGGCCGATTTGCCGAATCAGCTGCGTGTAAATCGAACGGTTGACCAGCGTGACAACATGCGCAACGCCGTAACGCTTGGCAATCAGGCTGCCAAGAATATTGGTTTCATCATCATTGGTGAGGGCCAGGAAATCGTCCATTTTGTCAATGTTTTCTTCTTCCAGCAGCTTTTGATCCAGCGCGTCCCCCTGAATTACGACTGCATGCTCAAGATTATCTGAAAGCCATTCAGCCCGCTTTGCATTGTATTCAATGATTTTAACCCGCGCGTCCGTCTTTTCCAGTTTGGAGGCTACAAGGTAGCCGATGTGGCCGCCGCCAATAAGCATGATTTTACTTCCATCTGCGAAATGGCTGCCAAGCTCGAGCGTCTCCATCACCTGATCGAGCTGATGTCGCTGCACCGACATATAAATGCTGTCTCCTGCCAGCAGCACCGTATCGCCATGCGGCACGCTCCAGCTGTCATTATGCTCATGCGCTACTACAAAGGCATTCAAATCACCCATGACTTCCGGCAGTTCCCTGAGCGACAGGCCGGCCAGGTTGCTCTTGGGACGCACATCAACCTCCACCAGTTGAATGGCGCCATTAAAAAATTCCTGCGCATCGACGGCGTTTGAAATCCGCAAGCGCCCCATGATTACTCTGCTTGCCTCGCCCTCGGGGGAAATGATCATGTCAATGGGCAGATTCTCCCTGCTGAATAACTCACTGTGCGTGGCATAATTGGCTTCGCGCACGCGCGCCAGTTTGGATGGCACCTTGAACAGCGAATGCGCCACCTGGCAAGCCAGCATATTCACTTCATCATTGGTCGTAACAGCAATCAGCAGATCCGCATTTGCAGCTCCGGCACGCTCCAGCACTGCCGGATGCGAGGCGTAGCCGATGATTGTTTTGACATCTATGGATTCAGAAATGAACTGTAAGCGGGATGCGTCCTGATCTACGACAACGACATCATTGCCTTCGGTGGCCAGGCGGCTGGCAATGTGAAAACCCACTTCTCCAGCGCCAAGAATAACGATATTCATGCGTCTCCTTCCTCTGGCGGCATTAAGCCAAAGGCCTTGATCTTCCGATGCAACTGGCTTCGCTCCATGCCTATGTCCGCCGCAGTGCGACTGATATTCCAGGCATGCCTGTCCAGATACTGAAGCAGAAATCGACGTTCGAAATTATTCCGCGCATCATGAAAGCTGTCACCTGCCAGGTCATTAATGTTTGCAGAGGAGCAGTCTGGAGAGGAAGATGAAGACGCCGGGCCGGACAACTGCGCCGCCGACTGATCCGGCGGCAGCATGGTTGCTTCCGTGATCTCCTCGCCGCTCATAAGAATATGGCATCGCTCCAGATAATTGCGCAGCTCCCTCACATTTCCCGGCCATTCATAGGTTTGCAGCCGCGCCAGCGCGGTGGCCGAAAAATGGACTGCCCGCCCGCCAAGATCCTTCATCTGCTCATCCGCAATCGCCTCAACCAGCAGGGGCAAATCCTCTATCCGGTCTCGCAATGCGGGCATGCGAATGGTCACGACGTTGAGCCGATAATAAAAATCCTCCCGCAGGCGTTGCTGCTGCAGAGCCTGAACCGGATCTTCGGTGCTGGCGGCAATGATCCGCACATCGCATGGCAGTGTGGACGGGCTGCCAAGCCGTTGCACCTGGCGCTGTTGTAAAACGCGCAAAATCCTGGCCTGCGCGCTGAGGCTCAGTTCGGTGACTTCATCAAGAAACAATGTGCCCTGATGCGCCATCTCAAAACGCCCGCGCTGGGGGTGCAACGCGCCGGCAAAGGCGCCTTTTTCATGCCCGAATAACTCCGAATTCATGCGCTCGGCAGGCACGCTTGCCGTATTGACTTCGACATACAGCCCGTTCTTGCGCCGTGAAGCGTCATGCAGGCTGCGCGCCGCGATATCCTTGCCCGTGCCATGCTCGCCGAGCACAAGAACGGGGCTATCAGACTGTGCCGCCCGCTGGATTAACGATCTGACACTGCTGATTGCGGGGCTCTCGCCAATCAGTTTCTGGTGGCTCTGATTGCTGTGCTCCTGCCGTTTCAGGTCCTCATTTTCCTGTTCCAAACGCCGTTTCTGCACGGCGTTGCGGGCCAGAACGAGCAGACGGTCGGCAGATAACGGCTTCTCGACAAAGTCGAACGCCCCCTGCCGCGTCGCTCGCACAGCGGTGTCAATCGTTGCATGGCCGGACATCATGATGACCGGCATCAGGGCGTCCACCTGTCGGATGCGGTTCAGCGTTTCCAGGCCGTCTATGCCGGGCATCCAGATATCCAGCAGGATGCAATCCACGGGCTGCTTGCGCAAGCGTGCAATCGCCTCTTCGCCTGAGGCCGCGCAGACAACCAGATATGCTTCATCTTCGAACAATCCCTGCAGAGATTCGCGAATCGCCTGTTCATCGTCGACAATCATAATGCGCGCGGTCATATCTTTGCCCCGGCAGGCAAAAACCTTGGCAGGCGCAAACAGAAGTGAGTGGGGCGGGCGCTGGAGACGAGCAGCAATTCACCGCCATGATCCTCTGCAATGCGCCTGGCAATCGCCAGGCCCAGACCCGAGCCATTAGCCTTGGTCGAAAAATAGGCGTCGAATACCTGTCCGGCCGCATCGCTGTCGATTCCGGCCCCGTCATCCTCAACATGCCATTCGGCATAGTCATCCGTGATATGGACATATAACCGGATCGCATTGACGCCGCCTTCAACATCGCCGGTGGCGGACACGGCATTGTCCATCAGGTTAATCAACACCTGCCTTACCTGATCAGGGTCGCACAGACAGCTTGCGTCCGTAGCCGTATCATCAACCCTGACATGCTGGTACGTGTTGAATAATTCCCGCATTTCCTGCAACAAAACAGCAATGGAGACTTGCCGCAGTTTGGGCTGGGGCATGCGCGCCAGGTTGGAAAAGTCGGAAATCAGACGCTGCAAGCGTTCCACCTGTCCGATAATGGCCTGCGTACAGGCGTCAAATACCTGTTGATCGTCAACCTGGGTCTTGAATCGTCTTTGCAAGCGATCGGCTGACAGCTTGATGGGCGTCAGGGGGTTTTTTATTTCGTGCGCCAGGCGACGGGCCACCTCTGCCCAGGCGCGGTTGCGCTGCGCTTCCGCCAGTTCCGAAATGTCATCCATAACCAGCAGGTAGCCGGAAAAGTGGCTCTCCCCTGTTGCATTCAAATGCACCCCTCGGGCGAGAATCTGCACATGCCTTCCACTGGCGGGCGAGATCTCAAACTCCCGTTGCAGATGATCCTGTTCCTGATGTCTCAGTTCATCAAAGAATGCGATGACGTCATTCAGATATTTCTGCCTGGAAGACATCATGTCCATGCCCGTAGTCCATTCTTCCGATAACTGCAGAATATCCCGCACCGACTGATTGAGCAGGCGGATGCAGCCATCGGCATCTACCAGCATGACGCCGGTTTGCAGGTTGGTTAACAGCGATTCAAGCACATACTGGCGTTGCCGGCTATTGGCCAGCGCCTCGGTCAAATCCTGCTGGGCCTGCTCAATCGCCTGCACATTCTGTTTCAGGCGGACAGTCATCTGGTTGAATGAGCGAATGAGAGAGCCCAGTTCATCCTGCGGGGCGGCGGCAATCTCCACATCCAGATCTCCCTCGGTCACCCGTTGCAGGGCATGGGCCAGATCACCAATGGGCGAGGTCAGGCGGCGGGCGAACATTAGCGCCACGAAGCCGGCCACCAATACAATGGCCAGTGTTACAAACAACATGACATGGGTGAATACTTGCCGAATTGACTGGCGATTATGCTCCAGTTGCCGATAACTGCGAAAATCAGCCTCGACGGAGCGGGCATTCTGAATGACGCCCGCCGGAAGGCGTATTTCCACGCGCAAAAGGCCGACCACCGAAGTCGGTCCGACCAGGGGAGCGTAACCAACGGCCACTTCACCATCCTTGCGTGTAATCAATTCTGTTGAGATCCGGCCCAGGCGCATGGACAGACGCGCCGATTCGCTTAACGGGGCGGCTTGCAGCATGCTCAGTTCACCAGCCTGAACGCCGTTAAGCAGGCGCTCATTCAGGTCAAAAAGCTGCACCTTCTGCCACCCTTCCCTGGCGCTGATATCAGCCAGATGTCTGTTAACCGTCTGATAACTGAGATGCCCCTGCGCCGCGGCCAGCAGGATTGAATCGCTCAGATAATCGCGCATGTCATGCTTCATATCCTGTTCTATGCGCTCATAAAAGCCCTGAGCAAGACCCAGAGCGCGATCCAGCAGGGTGTCCACGCGCATATCAAACCATACGTCCATGCCGCGATCGACCATCTGGCTGGCGGCAATCTGAATCACCATCGAAGGAATCAGCAACATGCCGACCAGCGCGATCACCAGTTTGGCTCTGAGCCGTGCCCCCGGCTGCGGTTCGGAGCGCTCCTGCATCAGCCTGAACCCGTAACGAATCAACAGCACGGATAACACCAGCAGCATCCCCATATTGATCCACGCCAGCACGCTGCCGCCAGCTTCATCAGACGGCCACAGTCGTATTGTCAGCGTCAGCAAGGCCAGCGCCATCAGCAAAGGCAAGTGCCGCATCATATCAATGCGGTTCATAACAGGGAAAAATCCTGCTGCATATTAAAGTGTTCATGCCGCCAGAATCTGGCCCACCAGGCATCGCTCATGTCGCCGTCATGTTGCTCGATCGTGATAGACATTCGATAAACGGCGTCGGCGACCAGAAGAGTGCGATCCAGAACCGGAAATGACTCCAGGCTGGATAAAAAGCGCACGGCTTCGGGGAGCGAATAAACGCGACGGGAAATGCCGCTGGCTACGTCTTCAAGCAACCAGTTGCGGGATAGCAGATCCGGAACCACGCGCCGCCTGAGCTGAATTTCGGCAACAGGCGAGTTTAGCCAATAGCTGTGAACTTCCTCTACCTGCACGTTCCACACAACGGTTACGGCAATGCCTGCCTGCAAGGCGTCGGATAAAGCCTTTTGACCGCCGGCCCACAGGGCCGTGCAATATATTACCTGTTGAGTGGCATCAACGCTTAAACTGTCGGCTTCAACAGCATGGGCATTGTTCATGGCGCCCACAGAGACGCCTCCGACCACAGCCAGGACGCAAAGCCACTGCAATATCAATTTCTGCCAAAACCGCATCATCAAGCCGCAGTATATCAGCTAATATGAAACGTAACTACAGAACCTGCGCAACGGCTCAAACATGATGATCTGGCAGAAAGCCGTTATCGCGCCCGGGCGGGGGGTGAAAGGCCATGGATGAACTTTTTTACTGCTTCATCAAATATACGCCAGCCAGCTCTTGTGGCTTGCGCTTCTCCCATGCACGGCATCGAAATACTTTTTCTGCAATATCCCGGTGACAGGGCCTCGGGAACCGGAGCCGATACAGCGCCCGTCAACTTCGCGGATTGGCGTCACCTCGGCGGCTGTGCCGGTGAAAAACGCCTCGTCAGCAACATAGACCTCATCGCGGGTGATACGCTTGACAATCACCTGATAGCCCTCTTCATCAGCCAGTTGCATGACCGTGGCGCGGGTGATGCCATCCAGCGCGCTGGTCAGATCAGGCGTGTAAATAATACCATCCCGGATAATAAAAATATTTTCGCCGCTGCCCTCGGCGACAAAGCCATCGACATCAAGGAACATGGCTTCGTCATATCCGTCACGCTGAACCTCGGACAGGCCCAGCATTGAGTTGATGTATTGACCATTGGCCTTGGCCTTGCACATGGCAATATTGACATGATGGCGGGTGTAACTGGTGGTTTTGACGCGGATGCCATGATTAATGCCATCATCGCCGAGATATGCGCCCCAGTTCCATGCGGCGACAATGACATGCACTTTCAGATTGTCCGCCCGCAGTCCCATGCCCTCGGAGCCGTAAAACGCCATGGGTCGAAGATAGGCTGAAGCGAGATTGTTTTCCCGTACGGCCGCAAGCTGCGCCGCCGATATTTCGTCTTTGCTGAAGGGAAGGGCCATATTCATGATATGCGCCGAGCGAAACAGGCGGTCGGTGTGCGCCTGCAAACGAAAGATGGCAGTGCCGTCCTCGGCGTCATAGGCGCGCACGCCTTCAAATACGCCCATGCCATAGTGCAGGGTATGCGTCAGCACATGCACTTTAGCCTCGCGCCACTCCACCATTTCGCCGTCAAACCAGATCAATCCATCACGATTTGCGAAATCCATCTTTTCTCCCTCGCGCACATGTTTGTTTCATGTTAACGCGCATGGAATTTTCCACCCCGTGATATGAAACATTATCACAGAGCGGAAAAGTCCATGCAGGCGCGTTGTTTGTTTCATGTTAATGCTACTCAGCACCCTTATGCAAAAGTATCCATAGCTGCTCAGATTGCCCTTGATTTATTCGAGAACAAGGAAAACACGCGCAGCGTGCTGCTCACTCGAGCATGTTTGACGCAGTTATCGCCTGCCTGTGCGTCGCACGCAGACAGGGACAAATCAAGGGGGAGCTGAGTAGTTACATGCCGTTCATTATTTCCGGCCCAAATGTAGCGCCACTGAGCCGCCTACGCCATCCCTGTACGTGCAAAGCGATTTTTTTATGCTAATCTTGCGCAATGATTCGCGCAAAAGAACTGAGCAAGAACTATGGCGACGTCCCGGCATTATCACCAACCAATGTTCATATTCGGGCCCATGCCGTAACCGCTATCATGGGCGGCTCAGGCTCGGGCAAGACAACATTGCTGCGCCTGCTCGCGGGCCTTGAGAGGCCCAGCAGCGGTCAAATCTGGTACGGCGATGAGGATCTGTGCATCATGTCTGACAAGCGCCTGTACAAGGTGCGCGAAAGTATGGGCATGCTGTTTCAGTATTCCGCCCTGCTGAATTCCCTGAATGTGTACGACAACGTCGCTTTTCCGCTGCATGAGCATACGGATCTGCATGAAGATGTGATTCGCACCATTGTTTCAATGAAGCTTGAACAGGTTGGGTTGCGCGGCTTTGAAACCCTGATGCCGTCGGAGTTATCCGGCGGCATGGCCAAGCGGGTGGCCTTTGCCAGGGCCATAGCCATGGATCCCAGAATAGTTTTTTTCGATGAGCCCACGTCAGGCCTGGATCCGATTTCAGCCGGCGTTATCAGCAAATTAATCCAGGATACGACGCGAATGAACCACATGACATCCGTTGTCGTCACGCATGATGTGCCGTCAGGTCTGAGCATTGCTGACCATATTATTCTGTTGTGGCAGGGAAATATAATAGCTGAGGGCGCGCCGGATGCAATCCGCGACAGCAGCGATGAGCGCGTGCGGCAATTCCTGGAAGGACGTCCGGACGGGCCTATTCCATTTTCGCGTAGCGGCACATCCTATATTGACGATCTGACGCACAGGCCAGGCACAGTGAGGCTGGAGTTTTAATGAGCGATCTGCATTCCAGCCAATCCGCCCCCGCGATCTTTTTTGGCCGCCTCGGGCGTTCCGCCCTGCGCGGAATCGAGAATCTTGGCGATGCCACCCGTTTGGGACTTCATGCCTTGTCGCTGGCGTTTGTCAGCCCCTGGCAGGGCAAGCATTATATCTTGCAACTTTTTGCCCTGGGCGTTGGTTCTCTCGTAATTATTCTGATTACCGGCGCCTTTACAGGCATGGTGCTGGCCTTGCAGGGATATTACACTCTGGCCAAGTTCGGTTCGGAATCATTGCTTGGAGCGGGCGTCGCCATGTCGATTATTCGCGAGCTCGGCCCGGTGCTGGGCGCCTTCATGATCATCGGACGGGCCGGCTCCAGCATTACGGCGGAGATCGGCATCATGCGCGTCACCGAGCAGCTGGATGCCTTGCAAATGATGGCGATCAATCCGAAACAGCGCATTATTCTGCCTCGCATTGTCGCCACGACGCTGGCTGTGCCGCTGCTGGTGGCAATGTTTGACGTGGTCGGCATTGGTTCAGGCTATGTTGTCGGGGTGGAATTGCTGGGCGTAAATCCGGGCGCCTATGTGGGTGAAATGATTGCCAAGATTACGATGAACGATATTTATGGCGGCTGGGTGAAATCGGTCGTTTTCGGTTTTTTGATTGGCATGATCTGCACCTTTATGGGCTACCGGGCCAAGCCCACTACGGAGGGCGTGGCCAAGGCCACTACGCAGGCTGTGGTTGTCGCCTCGGTTGCGGTGCTGGTCATCGATTATATTTTAACCTCGTTTTTTCTGTAATATGAAACAAACAACGCGCATTAATATGGAAACACACCGGGAACGTGGACAAAGTCCATGCCCGTCAGGAGCAGAGCATGCAGGCATACAGACGCATTGAAATTACGGTTGGCGTATTTGTTTTTCTCGGATTGGTCGCCATGGGTTGGCTGGCCCTGAGGCTGGGTCAGGTCGGCGGCCTGGGGCAATCAGGCTATATATTGACTGCGGATTTTGAAGATGCCGGAGGAGTGCGCTCCGGCGGCGATATTATGATGGCGGGCATCATCATTGGTCGTGTTGATTCAGTTCTGCTCAAGGATAATGACACAGCCTCGATGATTCTGCGCGTTAATGACGGCGTTCAAATCGCCGAGGACGCCTTCGCCTCGGTTCGCACCAAGGGCATTATTGGAGATCGTTATATCCGCATTACGCAAGGCACTGAGGATACGATGCTGGAGCCGGGCGAGGAAATTCAGGAAACCGAGTCGGCGGTCAACCTTGAAGACCTTATCAGCAAATACATATTTAGCGGCAAGGCGGAATGATCCGGGTGACAGCGGGCAATCATTCCCCCTGATTGCCCGCCCGATATATGAGAAAATTCATCGCAGTTATGCTCTCACAATATTCAAGGCGCATTAGTGGCAAGTCAGACCGGAACAGGAGGAGTGGAAAAATGAAAATTATTCAACAGGGCGTCATCATTATTATTGGTTTGCTGGCATCTCTGCCGGCATGGGCGAATAATGACGGCCCGAGAGTCGTCATTGAAAACACGGTTAAGCATATCATCCAGGCGCTGGATGCGCGTCAGGACAAGAGCCGGCTTACCGACCATGATCGAGATGCTATCCGCAAGGCGGTGGAGGGGCATTTTGATTATCGCACCATGGCCCGACGCAGTCTGGGCAAGCCATGGAAAAAACTGGCCAGGCAGGACAGGACGGAATTTACCGATGTGTTCCGGGAGTTGCTTGAGCGCTCTTATGGAAATCGCCTTAGCGAATACAAGGGGCAAACCGTTGCTTTCAGCGATGCGAAGCTAAAAAAGAAGAGGGCGCTGGTGAAGTCGGAAGTGATTGACGGCAGTCGTAAAACGCCTGTGCATTACAGCATGCATCAAACCGATGACGGATGGCAGGTGTATGACATTCGCATTGAGGGCGCCAGCATGATTCGCACCTTCAGGGAGGATTTCAAATCTGTCCTGAAGCAGGGCGGGTATGAGCATCTGTTGAAAACGCTGAAGGAAAAAATCGCCAAATTGAAGGCCAAAGAGGCGAGTTGACAGCTTTAACCTGAATTGAACAACGCCATGGCAACGAATGGCATATTCAAACGCGCGCTGGCTTCTTGCCGGCGCGTGCTGGTTTTGCTGCTGCTGGGATTCACCCTGCTGGGCGCGTGGTTTTACTGGCAATCGCCAAATCTTGATACGATGGAGCCCATCGTAGAGAAATTTCTCAAAGAGAACATGCAACTGCAAAACGTGAGTCTGGGCAAGCTGTCGTGGTCCTGGTCGGGCTATTTATGGCTACAGGCCGAACACCTTGATTTCACCACGAGAGATAATTTGCTGGCTTACCACGGCGGACGCCTGGCCGTGCGCATGACGTTGGCGGCCCTGCTCGCAGGCGATTTGGCGCCGGACCGGATTCGCCTGTCCGGCGGCAAAATGAACATGCATCTGACCAATACAGCCGCTGCTCCCGTTCCCGGCAGGCAGCTTATTCTGGATGATGTGGAACTGCATTGGAGATATGAAACATGGCAGGGGCAATTGCCAAAGCTGCATCTGTTGCTGGACAGCGATAAGCTTAGCCTGGAGGCCAGTTCACCGGCCTTGCGTCTCTCCGCCCGGCTGGGTGATGATGGATTCATCCGCCAGCTGAATCTGCACAGCAGCGATATAGCCTGGCTGCCGGGAACATTGCGCAGTCAGATTCAGGGCGACCCCGTCGTTGACCTTGATTTGCAACACATAGCCCTGCATCAGTGGCGACTCAAGGCGTCCGTCAACTCGGAGCAGGCCCTTGCCGTGATGCCTGAGAAGCCGTTTACGCTGAGTTTCAACCGCCTGGCCGCAGAGTTTCAAATCAAAATGAAAGAAACCGGCAAGCTGGAATTTGAGCAGGTCGATATCAGATCGCTTGACTGGGCGCTGGCGAAAAACGCCGTTGCCGCGAAGGGCATGTGGAAGCGGGGAAAACTGCAACTCGATATTGAATCTGACAGATTGCCCATGCCGCTCATCTGGTCCTGGCTGCGGCCTCTGGGCGAGCAGGAATTTCATCAATGGCTGGAGCGGATGCAAAGCGGCGCGGCCAGCAACATCAAGGCGCATGCGGCGCTGTCATGGCCGCGACCATGGGCGGCATGGCCACAGGGCAAGGCATGGGAGACGATGCAATACAGCGTCGCCGGCCAGATTGACGATGCGGATATCTCGCTTGGCGCCGATAACGAATTTGTGCGGCGCGTCAGCGGTCGGGTCAGGCTCAATCAGGATGCCCTGGACGCCCATATTGCGACAATCGAGCTGCCGCATCGCCTGGGCAAGGCGACAGGCGAGTTGCACCTGCCTTGGTCGAGCCTGGAACTGCAGATTTCGGGGCAGGCAGAAACCGAAGTGACCAGGCTGATTGACTGGGCCTATCCGGGCGAAATATCAGATATGAAATGGCGACAGTCAGAGTCGTCCGCATTATTCAAATTGCGCTGGAACCCTGAAGAAGACAGGCCCCGTCAGGCGAGCATGACGTTGAAACCGAAGCAGGCATGGGAGTTGGCCATTGGCGGCATTGAACTGCGCATGTCAGACGGGCTTGTTCACTGGGATCAGGACAGGAAAGGCATACGAGTCAGCAATATGAACATTGCCGGCAAATATATGCGTGGCATTGCCTCATTCAATGCTGTGCCGGCCCATGCGGGGAAATGGGAAATTTCCACCTTCGATGGCAAAATCAGCGGTGATTTCGCAGCGCTTTCGGCTTACATTCAGTTGCCGCTTGCCAATGCCCGGGGCGCTCTGTCCACGACCCTGCACTATGACGGGGACTGGTCGGGCATGCTGGATTTGACAGATGCCGGATGGGATCGACTGCTGGGTTCCAGTAAAGATGCAGGCAAATCTTTTTTTATACGCTATCAGGGCGAGGTGGAAACACGGGATGGCAAGCAGGGCATTCGCCTGAGCAGGCTGGAAAGCTCCAGCAAGCCATTGCAGTTTCATGGCAACGCAACGATCAGCAGGGAAGCCTTTACAGCGCACATAGACAATCTGCATACGCCTGCATTTAACGGCTCTCTGGATCTTCGCGCCCCCATTGGCGCCGACCAGCCATGGGAAGCCGAGGTTGAGGCTGACTATCTAAACCGGAATGCGCTGCCGGACGCGGTTGATTATGCGCAACATGGCGCAGGCAAGCAGTGGGTTTTTCGTGGCCGGATCAAGCGCTTTGACTGGGATGATGCGCACATGAGCGGCGTGCTGATAAAACTGGCCTCTGCGGCGGACAGCGCGGGCATTTTTGAAGCGGCCCAGATTCATACCCGAGAACTGGATTTTCTTGATGTTAATGCAAGATTTTCCCTGCCCGGATGGGGCAAGGTGGATTTACACTCTGTGAACGCCAGTGTTGAGCAGCAGCATTTCAGCATGTCCGCCACGCTAACGCCCGGGCGGGGCGGCGGCATGCATTGGCATGGCTTTGTCGAGATGTCCGGAAATTTTGGCCATTTGATGAAGCGGGGCGAGTTATCCAGTCGCTTTCAGGATGGTGAAAGCCATATTCTTTTTTCAGGCCAGGGCGTCATTCTGCATGATCAGCCCTGGTGGCAGGGTCTCGACGGGCGGCTCAGGCTGCGGGTGGACAAGGGACGCATTCTTGAAGGCGGCACGATGACCACGTTTCTGGCGGCGACCAACCTTTCCGATTTGCCCGGCAGGCTGATAGGCCGGAGCAAGGATCTTTCCGGTCCCGGCACCTATTTTGAACGTTTGCAAATGGAAGCGATTATGCAGGATCAGAACATTCGCATTCGCAATGTCGCCCTGCGCTCATCCGCCTTTGATCTGGTTGGGCACGGAACCATGGATGTTGATCAGGATATGATCGACCTGTATCTGATTGCGCATCCGCTACAGAATCTGGACGCAATTTTGTCCAAGCTGCCGCTTATCCGTGATATTCTTGGCGGCAAATCGCACAGCTTCATGCGCAAGGTATATCGCATGCACGGGCCGTTCAGCAATGCCGATGTCGAACTGGTCAACCCTGAAGATGCCGGGCTCGCCTCGCCGGGAATTATTGAAGGCCTTTTCAGCCTGCCGGATCGTTGGTTTGGCAAAGAGAAAAAGAAAGCAGAAGCAGCAAAAGACAGCCCGGACAAGGCGCCCCGATAGGCGCCTCAAACCTTCCGGGAAATCATTCCTTGCAGACTCCGGCAGAAGAGCATTGACGCCTTGGCTGATTATTTTCACGCTTCGGATATGTTGGCGACAAAGGAGTACAGGAACAATGAACAGGACTTTTTTAATAGTGATGCTGCTGATGACAGGCGTATTTTTTTCTGCCTGTTCGTCCGAGGAGGAGGCCGTTGAAGAAGAGGTGAGCCACGTAACGAATGAAGGCCCGTATGGCGGGCATAGCGTAAAGTGGTATAAAATGCACTGGAACACCAAAACGGCAGATCAGAGAACATGGTGCCGTCTGCACAAAAAGGAAGCGGAGCAAATGCAGTCATGCATTGACGCAAACACTGGCTGGAAGCAGGGCCGGGCCGATCCAAAAACCAACCCCCCGCGCAAATGGGAGGATGGCCCCAAGCCTGTTTATCCTGGAGAGGGCAGTTAGGATCTCCCGTAACCTATATTCCTCAGTTGGAAGTGCGTGCAGGGTGTAAGATATTGATTTGAAGGGCGTAACGGAAAAAATCGCCGTCACCTTGCTGGTGATAAGAGTTTTTTCCGTTTAGCAAAGCGAATCAAGAGCTTGCGCCATGTGGGCGCTTCCAACTGAGGAATATAGGGTAAAGGCAGCGGCGCTATTTCAGAGGGTGAAAACGTATGCGGTTGACATGGAAAAATTCGTACTGCTTTTGCGGCAGCATGAACGGGGCGGCGGCGCGAATGGCGCGGATTAGCGATGCATCCAGCACGGCGCTGCCGGAACTTTCCAGTATGTTTACCGATTCGATATGACCTGTCGGCAGCAATCGCATTTCAACCAGCGGATCACTGACATTGCCCAGGCTGGCCGGAACCTTCCATTGCTGTTGCACGGCGGCCTGAATGCGTGCGATATACCGATCAATTTCCATGGCGGACATTTGCCGTCCTGCCGATTCGGATTTTTTCGGTTCAAGTCCGGGCAATTTTGCCTGCTCAGGCTGTTTCGCTTGATGCGTGGTTGATTTGGCGGCGCTTTTCCGATCCGAGCTGGATGCCATGGGTTCGAAGGGATCAAAGTCATCTTCAACCTTGGCGGGGGCTTTTGGCCTTGTCACCGGCCTGGCTGTTGGCCTGGGCTTACGTTTTGGCCTGGGTCGAACAACAGGCTTAACTTTGGGTCTCGGCCTTTTTACGGCTCGTTTGGGCCTGGGGGCCGGGCGCGCCCTGTGCTGCAGTTTGACCAGATCCCTGGCCGAAATCATGGTCACTTCTATGCGCCTCATCGGCATAACGGTTCGTTTATGTTGCCACCAGGCAAGCATTGTCACAATAATAAACACCAGCGCATGCAGCAGCGCTGCGAGCAGCAGATCCTGTTTCGACAGCGCCGCCGGGTCGGCGCTGTTATCGGCCAGGCTCAGTAACAAGTCCAACCTTCCTGATGCCGGCATTTTCCAGCTGGCTTATCACCTGCGCTACGCGGCCATAAGGGGTTTTGGCGTCGCCGCGAATAAATACCGGCAGCTTCGGCTTCACTTTGCGCATGGCGGCGATGCGCGGCGCAAGCTGTTTGAGATTAACGGCGTGCTTTTGCAAATAAATTTCGCCACTGGCCCTGATGCTGACGACCAGCGGCTCGATATTCTGCTGCATGGGAGCGGATTTCACGTCCGGCAAGTCCACATTGACGCCCTGGGTGAGCAAAGGCGCGGTCACCATAAAAATAATGAGCAACACCAGCATGACATCGACCAGCGGCGTCACATTGATTTCGCCCATGGGCTCCGTGTCCTTGCCCCACTTGCTTTGCCCGGCCCACATATTAATGCTTGATATGGCGCGCAATAATATTGAGGAATTCCGAAGAGAACTGCTCAATATTCGCCGCCATCCGCTTCAGATCAGAGGTGAATTTGTTATACGCCACGACTGCCGGAATTGCCGCAATCAGGCCAAATGCCGTGGCCACCAGCGCCTCGGCTATGCCGGGGGCGACAGCCGCCAGGGAGGTATTTTGGGTCATGGCGATGCTCTGGAAGGCGTTCACAATGCCCCAGACTGTGCCGAACAAGCCAATGAACGGAGATGTCGAGCCAACGGTCGCCAGAAAAGAGAGATGGCGCGAGAGGGACTCCATCTCCCGTGAAATGGCGGCATCAAGGGCTCTGCGAATGCCGTCCATGCCGCCGCCGGCAGTGATTTTTCCTGATTCCTCTGATCGGCTGGCATCGCGTCTGATACGCATAAATTCACGATATCCCGCCTGAAAAATATTGGGCAAGGGGCTGTTCGGATACTGCTTTGGAATGCCGGCCAGAACAGAATCCATATCCGAGCCGCTCCAGAAGGCTTGCGAGAACGCCTCGGCTTCATTGCGGGCCTTGCGGTAAAAACGCCATTTATTCACGATGATCGCCCAGGACATAAGCGATAGCATGATCAACAGAATCAGAACGCCCTTGACGATGACGCCGGCGTTCAGGATAAGATGCAGAATAGATAAATCTTGATTCATAAATGCTCCTTCACAGATTTAACAGTGACTGTTCAGCCCGATTGGCCTGACTGCCCCTGAGCAAATGCTCAAGCTTTGCCGCAACAGGGGATGGAATGCGCCTGGCCTTGCCATCGTGGTCGATGCAAGCCAGGCGAATAAGGCCTTCGCATAACAGGACGCGCCCTGTTGTGCGAAATATGCGTTGCCTGAATGCAATGCGGGCGCCGCGCATAACAACAAGGCTGCTGTCAATCTCCAGCATGTCATTGAACCTCGCCGGGACGTGATAATGAATATGCGCTTCGGTGACTGCAAACATGACGCCATGCCTGGCCTCAATGGCATCCAGTTCCAGACCGGCGCAGCGCAGAAATTCACTGCGGGCGCGCTCCATAAACTTCAGATAGTTGGCATAATATACCACGCCGCCATGATCGGTATCCTCATAATAAACGCGGATTTGCATGCCTTCGCCCGGTTTTGTCACAGCAGGGATTCTTGCTTCGCGCCGCCCGGCAACTCACGTTTCATATGCGCATATGCGAGCATCGTCGCCGTCCGGCCGCGCGGGGTGCGGGCAATTAACCCCTCCTGAAGCAGGTAAGGCTCCAGCACATCTTCGATAGTGTCCCGCTCCTCTGAGATGGAGGCGGCAAGCGTATCCAGCCCGACCGGGCCGCCGTCGTATTTATCAATCATCACGGCAAGCAGCCTGCGATCCATGTGATCAAGGCCCAGTTGATCCACTTCCAGGCGCTGTAATGAGAGATCGGCGACACGGGCGTTGATCTCGCCATCATGTTCGACGGTGGCGAAGTCGCGCACCCGGCGCAGCAGACGATTGGCAATGCGCGGCGTGCCGCGGGCGCGGCGGGCGATTTCGACTGCGCCATCCGCAGCAGTTTCAACATGCAGCAGTCCGGCAGTGCGTCCGACAATGCAGGCCAGCTCTTCATGCGAGTAAAATTCAAGCCTTTCAATCACGCCGAAGCGATCGCGCAGGGGGTTGGTGAGCAGTCCGGCGCGCGTGGTGGCGCCGATCAGCGTAAAGCGGGGGATATCCATTTTGATCGAGCGTGCGGCAGGCCCCTGTCCGATGACAATATCAAGCTGGAAGTCTTCCATGGCCGGATACAGTATCTCTTCAACCTGCGGGCTAAGGCGATGAATTTCATCTATAAACAGCACGTCGCCTGCCTCGATGTTGGTAAGGATGGCCGCCAGATCGCCCGGGCGCTCAATCACCGGGCCGGAAGTGGCGCGAATATTCACGCCCATTTCCTGGGCGACAATATGGGCCAGCGTGGTTTTACCAAGGCCTGGCGGGCCATAAAGCAATACATGGTCAAGCGATTCATTGCGCGCCCTGGCCGCCGTGATATAGATGTTCAGGTTGGCGCGGATTTTCTCCTGCCCGATATATTCATTCAGCATTTTCGGACGCAGCGCGGCATCCCAGTTGTCATCGCGAGCCTGGTTGCCATCAATCAGGCGTTCTTCATCAAAGCCAGTTTGCATGCTCTACCCCAGAGCCTTCAGGGCGGCGCGGAACATGGTCTCGAAATCCGCCGGTTCGACCTTCTTCAGCGCCACTTCAACCTGCGCATGTTTGTAGCCGAGATTAATCAGGGCCGAGCGCACATCATCATTGCGGTTGGAAGATTGCCCCCCCGATGCCTGAGCTGCGCCAAGCTTGCCCTGTAGCTCAAGAATCAGCCGCCGGGCGGTTTTTTTGCCAATGCCGGGGGTTCGCGCAATGGCCAGATCATCGGCATGTTCAATGGCGCGAACCAGTTCATCAGCCGACATGCCGGACATCAGATTCAGGGCCATGCGAGCGCCAATGCCGGAAACGGAGGTTAATTTGCGAAACATGGTGCGCTCAACTGCATTGGCAAAGCCGAACAGGGTGATCTGGTCTTCGCGCACATGCGTGTGGATTGATAATTCGGCGGGCTGGCCCTGTTTGAGCCGGCACAGGGTTTGCAGGCTGACGGTGACATCATAGCCGATGCCGCCGATATCAAGCAGCACCAGACCGGCAGGGTCGAGTTCACGAATCGTTCCGGAAAGCCAGCCGATCATGTGTTTTCTCCAGCATGCGTTTGCATGGGGACATGATGCGCATGGCAGATGGCCACGGCAAGTGCGTCGGCGGCATCTTCGGCCAACGGTTCGGGCGGATGCAATAATATGCGCACCATATGCTGAACCTGCTCCTTCTCCGCCCGGCCAAAGCCGACAACAGCCTGTTTGATCTGAGTGGGAGAGTAGGGCGTGACGCGCAGCCCGCAATCGGCGCAGGCGGCAATGAGCGCGCCGCGCGCCTGGCCCAGCTTCAGCGCCGAGGCGGCATTTTTGGAGACAAAGACATCTTCAATGGCAGCCGCCTGAGGCCGGAATTCCGCAATGACGGATTTCAGGCGGGTGAAAAGGATATGCAGGCGCGTGTCGAAATCACCCTTGCCGCAATGAATCACGCTATGGTGGATGTGGCGCAGGTGATTGCCATGCACATCAATGATGCCGACGCCGGTTTTGCGAGAGCCGGGATCAACGCCAATCAGTCGCATGGCAGCACTGCCTTATGAGGGGCGCTCTGAAGCGAAAGGTTTGTTGTGGACGGAGCACTAGCCTTGAATGCGCTCCATCTCTTCATCTGAAATATCATAATTTGCATAGACATTCTGCACATCATCAAGATCTTCCAGCCGCTCAATCAGATTAAGAAGTTTTTCAGCCGCTTCGCCATCCACTGCGATAGTGTTTTCTGGGATCCAGGTGATTTCACCCACCTGAGGCTCCAGTCCC
This sequence comes from uncultured Zetaproteobacteria bacterium, assembly GCA_964437065.1. Taxonomy (GTDB): domain Bacteria; phylum Pseudomonadota; class Zetaproteobacteria; order Mariprofundales; family Mariprofundaceae; genus Mariprofundus. The sequence goes on from CAYTFI010000001.1 coordinate 29,104, forward strand.
GCCGCTTCAATGGCCTGCTGAACAGCGCCAAAATCGGCTGGCTCCGATGTCACCTCGATACAGCCTGCCTCAGGGTCGTCCGCAACATCCTCAGCGCCCGCCTCAAGTGCGATGTCCATCAGTTGATCTTCATCCGCCTGCTCGCGATCAAAGATGAACTGCCCCTTCTGATGAAACATCCAGCTTACGCATCCCGACTCCCCCATATTGCCGCCGCCCTTGTTAAATGCGGAGCGAACATCTGAAACGGTACGTTTGCGATTATCGGTCATGCAGTCCACCAGAATGGCGACGCCGCCCTGGCCATAGCCTTCATAACGAATTTCTTCAATGTTGGCGCCTTCACCGCCGCCTGCGCCGCGGGCAATGGCGCGCTCAATATTATCTTTCGGCATATTGACGCCCTTGGCCGCCGTGATGGCTGAGCGCAGGCGCGGATTGGCGTCGGGATCGTCGCCGCCGGCACGGGCGGCAATGGTGATTTCACGAATATAGCGGGTAAAAATCTTGCCGCGCTTGGCATCGGTTGCGGCCTTTTTATGCTTGATGCTGGACCATTTATTGTGACCTGACATGGGGGCGGGACTCCTGATTGTGATGGCAGGCAAAGCTAGCAGGGCAACTGGCCGTCGTCACATTATCCTGGAATTCCCGGTTGGAAGCGCATGCAGAGCGTAAGACATTGATTTGTGTCTTTGTGGTTCAATCCTGTCTGGCGCCATTGCTTTTTGGCCCTTAAAGTCAAAGGCGGATCACGCCAGGGGTCCGGACATTTTTGACACAGCACTCGTCTGCCTGTGCGGCACACGCAGACAGGGGCGAATCAGGGGGGCGCCGAGTCCTACTCGTTTCCTAATTCCCGGTTAATGTGACAGTAACTGTTGCAGATTTACCCGTCACTGTATCGGTGATGGTGACAGTATCAGTCGCCGTTCCCGGCGTGGTGTTGCCGCCGCTAACTGTCGGCGTTGGCAGGGTCCAATAAAACGTTGCGCTTGCCCCGGTTGCTGTTGAAGCCCCTGTGCAGGTTGCGCCCACTTTTCCTGATCCGGCTCTAAATGAATAGCTGCCTGCAGTAGAGCCGCCCGAGCCGGTGATGGTGCCGCCGACGCAAGTTCCGCCCGTGCCGATGACAGAGATCGCTGTTCCGGTCACCTGTTTAATCAGGGTGCGCCCCAGCGAAAGCGAGGCATTATTATTGCCCGAGGTCACAGTTACGGAGAGGGAGGCTGCTACATCCTGCGTGGCAGTGGAGAGGTCATTGGCCCAGGAGACCAGATAGTCGGTTGAACCATAGACCGCATCTCCCAGCGTGCCGCTGGTCGTGCCGGTCAGCGTGCCGGCGCTGGCCGTGATTGTGAAAGTGGTGCCCGGCGTCAAAGGGTTGCCAAGGTCATCCGAAATGCGCACATAAAATGAATGCGTGCCGCCATTGTAGATAGAGCCAAATGAACCGAAGCCTCCGGTTGTGCCATCATTCATAGGCTGATAGGTGGACGTCTGGGGAATGATGGAGACTGTCGTGCTGCCGGAGTGCATCACATTCATGGTTGTAAATATTGTATTGGTCAGGTTGGATGGTGCTGTGCCGATGATTTTTGTCCAGGTTGCACCGCTGTCCGCACTTCTGGAAATGCTGCGGCCTTCACTGCCAACGACAACAATGTCATTGCCGGCTTGTCCAAACACTGCGATGGCATCCAGCTTGTGAGCGCCGGCGGCGCTCAATACATCCGTTAATTTGCTCCATACTGCGCCATTGCTGGCCGCCGTGCTGGAATACACGCCGCCATGCGGTGTGGCATTGTTCAGCACATCGCCGTAAGTAATCGCATACAGCGTTCCGTCAGTCGCGTCCCTGGCAAGCCCGCGCACGTCGGTATTGGCTGCATCCGTGGCATTGACATTGGTAGTCGGCGTATTCCATGTTGCGCCGCTGTCGGCTGAGTAATGCACGCCGTTCTTGCCCGCCACCCATGCATTGGCGCCGTTGAACAAGACATCCTGCACGACCGATTCATTGAGCGGCGCTGCCTGAGTGCCATTGACCTTGGTCCATGTAGATGCTGCGTCGATGGTTTTGTATAAGCCATTGCCGTCTGATCCGGCATAAAGCACCGTATTCGGGGCCATAGTCGTATCAATAGCCAGACTTAATACATTCGTGCCAAAGCTGCCGCCGCCGCCCGTCGCCATGGTTGACGCCCTGCTCCAGTTTTTGCCGCCATCGACAGTTTTCCATACGCCATCGCCATAGGTGCCGACATAAAGGGTCGTTGAATAACCAACGGTAGCGCTATACGTAAGCGAATCCACCGCAACGGCATAGAAAGGCACGTTGCCAATGCTGGAGTTGGTATCGTAATCAGCTGAAATTACAGCGCCGCGAAGCGCGGTTGATGCCGGCGCGCCAATAAACTGAATGCCGCCGGTCGTTAGTTGATACGAGGTTGCAGGCGTGTTGTTGACATAAATCGTGGTGCGTGCGCGGGTGCCGGCATTCTGGAAGTTGAAGGCGAATGTTGTAGCGGTGACGCCATCGTCACTCCACAGGCCATTGGCCAGATAGACGCCTGTCACGGCTGCTGTCGCCATATTATCCGCAGTAATTCGGCGGATGCCGGTCAATGAGTTCCAGCTTTCTCCGGCATTGGTGCTGATGAACAGGCCTTTTTCCGTAGCGGCGTAAATGACTCTTGCATTATTCGGATCAAGCACCAGATCGCGGACTATGCTGCCGGTCAGGTTGGCGAATTTGCCTGCCCCCAGATTTTGGAAGGGAATGCCGACATGGCTCCAGCTTACGCCGGCATTGATCGTCTTGAAAACACCGCCGCCATCGGTTCCCGCATAAATAATATTACTGTCAGTCGGATGAACCGCCAGTGACAACACCTTGGCATGAATGCCGCCGATCGTCTGGCCTTCAACAGTAACGAGGCCATCTACGGGTTGGGGCGCTGCGGAACTTACTGTCGCAGTCGCTGCTGACGACCCTGTTCCGGCAACAAAAGTGGCTGCTCCTGTGATATTGGCGAAATCCGTCTGGAACTGGGCCTGCGTATTCGCCGCCACCGGGTTGCTGAAAAAGTCGGAGACGAAGGCTGTGATAGTCTGGGTCAGGCCGAGCGCAAGGCGTCCGGCAATGTTCAGCGGGCTGGATGCAAGCTGAAAGGCTTCGCCGCTGGGCAGTCCGCCGGTTACAGTGACCGAGGCATCGGCAAAGATCGTTGGATCGTTGTTCAGCGATGCCCGCACCTGAACCGTGCCGGCCTTTGTACCGGAGTTGATCACTGTAGAGACCAGGGCGTTGATGGTCGATGACTGGCTGGTGGTCAGGGTTTCTCCGCCGTTCAGACCGCCGGCTACAATACTGAAATCAACCAGATGACTGCCCTGAACCGGATTGTTGTTGGTATCCACAACCTGAAAGGTAAGCGTTGCTGACTCCTGAGCCCCGGCTCCTGTGATGCCGATTGTCGCCGGATCGGGACTTGTGGCGCTCAGAATGATGGTTGCAGGCGGTTGCGGGGTATAGGTGAGCGCCTGGGTGCCGGCAACCCCGGCGGCGGTGGCTGTGAGCGTTACCGTTTCCGCCTTGCTGTCGCTCACTGTCACCGTTGCGAGACCTGAGGCATTTGTCGTGGTGCTTGCCGGGCTCACCGTCGGCGTTCCGGCCAGATTGCCAACGCCGGCAAATGAAATGACCTGGTTGGCAACGGCAACGCCGAGATTTTTGACCAGGAATGTAACCTGAATGGTATCCAGGCCGCTGGCGGGCGCTGAGGCCGATACCGGCGTGACGGAAGAAACTGTGACGGAGTCAACAACGCTGGTAAAAGTCGCCGAGCCGGTTGCGGTAGCTCCGCCGCCTGAAGCGGACAGGCTTACTGTTTCAGGCGTGGAATCAATCAGGGTGAAGGTGGCCTGGCCTGATGTGTTTGTATTGGTCGGGTTCGTTGAGGTGATAATAGCTGCGCCTGTCGTGGTCAGCGTAACCGGGCTGCCTGCCACCGCTGCAGCGCCCGCGTCAGTCAGCGTGACAGTGACAGACGCAGTTGTGCTGCCATTGGCCGGCACGCTGGTTACGGCGCCGATGACCATGCTGTTGGCGCCGGTGCCTCCGCCTGTCGCATTGCCGGTAAATGCCAGTGACACTGAACTGGTCGAGGATACGCCGCCAGAGCTGGCGCTAACCGTTACGGTGTCATTTGCAGAGCTGGTATCGCTAACGGTGACCGTAGCTATGCCGGTAGTTCCAGTTGCAACCGTTGCTGCACTTAACACTGCCTGTCCCGTGCCTGTGGCGCTGAATGCGACCAGCACGTCGGCCATGGCATTGCCTGCGGCATCTTTGACCTGAGCAGTCACAGTGTAAGTGGATGTCCCGTCGGCTGTCAGTCCGCTGGTTGTCGCCGCCGCCAGGCTGATGCTTGCGACTTTTGCCGCAGTGGCAGTTGTATTGAGTGAAGCGATTGTCGTTGCGGCGGCGGTATTCAGGCTGGCTGCTGAAATTGTATTGCCAACCGCTGTTGCTGCAGTTGAGAGATGCGTAGTCGTGATGGTTGTGGCGCCGGTTGTGCCGGCGATATTGGTTGCGCCAACCCGAATCGTTGGCGCGGCATTATCAAGATCGCCAAGAATCGCCGATCTGATGGCCAGCGCATCCGTATAAACCCCGGCATCAGTAGCTGTGCCGGCGGAATTCTGACCGTTGAGAACGCCATCGGTTAAATCCTTGCCCAACTGGGAGATCACGCTGTCCACCGGCAGACTGGCTGCATTCACCTTTGTAGCGCGATTGATCAATTCGCCTATGGCTTCATTCGCCTTGAGAATAATTGCCAGTTCCGCCGCAGTGAATGTCGATGGGTCTGTGAGCAGCAGGTCTTTGGTGATATCTCCAAGCCCCATGCCGAGAGCCGCCTTAACGTTGGCCTGGGCCGTGCTCAGATTGGCCGTGGTGATGCCGCCCAGTTCAATGGCCGTGGCCAGCACAAGCGTGCTGAAGGGAGATATGTTGGCGACGGTATTTCCCGACAATACGACTGATCGAAGCGGTGCGGACGGTGCGGTATTGGCTACGCCCGCTGCTACAAGCGCCTGATCCGCGCCGCCGGTGGCGGTCACGGTCAGCGGGTAAGCTGTACCGGCGGGGATGCTTGAGATGGTGTATTTGCCTGTGGCGCTACTGGTGATGGCGCCGACATTTACTGCCGCCCCATTGGCGTCCGTGACAGTGATCGTGGCGCCGATCACCGGCCCGTCGCCCACGCTGCCTGTCAGGGTTGTGGCGCTTCCGGTTGTTGTCGTTGCAGCAGTTGTCGTGCCGCGAGGCGAGCCGCAACTTGCCAGCAGGGAAAGGCACAATAACAGCCCTAACGCTGCGGCGGCATTTCGTGTTGAGTTTTCCATAACAAACTCCGGCATCCGGGACATCATCGTTGGGTGAATTTATTGTTGTTAAGCCCGATGATGGTCGGGGTGATAAAAATAAGCAGTTCATTTCGATTGTTTGATTTTCGCGTGCGTCTGAAAAATGTTCCAATCCATGGAATGTCCTTTAATACCGGCACGCCGACAACCGAATTTGAGACAGTCTGTGAATAAATGCCTCCCAACACGACAGTCTCTCCATTTTTGACCAATAGTCTGGTTTCTATCGTTTTGGTATTTATTGCAGTTGCAGTGCCGGCTGTATTGATCACAGGGGTGTCCTTATTGACCTTGAGCTCCATAATGATACGTTGATCTGCTGTAATTTGCGGCGTGACCCGCAAGGTCAACTTGGCACTCTTGAAAATAGGCGTAATTGTCGTCGTTCCACCCGTGGTGGTGACCTGGTCAAAAGGAATTTGCTCATCCTGTTCAATCAGTGCTTCTTGCAGGTTGCTGGTAAAAATGCGCGGACTTGAGGCCACCTTAACCCTCCCTTCGGCCTCGGCGGCAGAGAGTTCAAGATTCAGATTCAGCGCATTGCTGAACGTGCCCAGGGTATAACCGATAGCGCCGCCGGTTTGGCTGACTGCGGCGCCCAGATCAACGACGTTGCCGCCTATGCCGCCGGCAACGCCGTGCGCGAACTGGTTCGTGATGTTGCCGGCTGCATCCCTGCCGCTATTGAATGAACCGCCCCAGCGCACGCCGAGATCATGGGAGAAAGTATTGCTGGCCTCAACAATGCGCGCCTCAATCAGCACTTGCTGCATCGGTTTATCAATGACCGCAATCAAGCGCTTGATATTATTCAGACGATCACGCGTATCTGTGATAATCATGGTGTTGCTACGCTCATCCAGCAAAATGCTGCCTCTGTTTGACAACAGCTTCAGCCCGCCGCTACCACTAATGCCGCCGCTTGCTTTACTTACTGTACGATTACCGGACGCCCCGCCCAACCCGGCAGATTGTGTCAGCGACTGCCCTTTTAGAATGGTGCTAACATCATTTATTGATGCATATCCCAGGCGAATAAATTCTGTTTCCAACGGTGCAATCTCTTCTGCGCTCGCACGTGCATCTTTTCTTGCATCGGAATCCTTTTTTAACTGCGCAAGCGGAGCGATGCGCATAACATTGCCGGTTTTTTCGTAGCCCAGACCGCGCGCATCAAGAATAAGATCCAGCGCCTGATCCCAGGGCACGTCAATCAGTCGCATGGTCAAAACCCCGGCAACGTCATCAGACATAATAATGTTCAACTCGGACATTTCCGCGATCAGCTTCAAGGCGTTATGGATATCAATATCCTTGAAATCGAATGAAACCTTTTGCCCCGTATAGACCTGCTCGTCCCGAATTTCGCCTTCATCGGCCTGTTTGGCGACCATATCCTGAGGTTTGATGGTCACTGTCAGCACATTGCCTGTCTGGAATGAAGTAACAGCCACCTTGTCCCGCAGGCGGGCTACAATGCGCACATCCTCATTGATGGCATAACTGTCAATCTGTTTCACGGCCCCGGGGAAGGCGCGCACATCCTGGGAGCGCTCCTGGCCCTCAGCCAGACTGGCCTGTTTTAGATCAAGAATAATGCTGCCATCTTTCTCCTGCAGGTTGATAATGGGGTTGGCGGCGTTGGTGCGCACCACCAGATGCGAAATTCTGTCTTCGGGCTGAAAATCCACTGCTTCAACGACCAGGCCCGCAGTTGTCGGTTTGCTGGCAATATTGCCGAAGCGCACGATCATCTGATTCGGCGACGCCTCAATCTGGTGATCGCCATTCGTTCCGGAGAGCAGTGATACGACCAGGCGTAAACGCCCGTCGCTGGAGCCTACAGTGACGCCCTTCACCCGCCGGTTAGTGTAAGAAAAGTACTCTCTGGGCAGCTTTGATTCCCCGCCCCAGAAATCAATAACCATTGATTTCCCCTCGTTGGTAATCAGTGAGTTGCGGTTGATGTCCAGATGATCGCCACGCAGAACAAGCTCGGTGACAGAGCCGCGATCTCTTATCTGAAGCTCCTTCAGCACAGCGCCCAGATTTTCACCGGCGCTCTTGTCAGCAGTCTCAAACGAAACGAGCAAATCATTGCCCTTTTCTTCAATGCTGTAGCTGGTTGTTGCCGTGAGTCCAATTTCCAGGCGCACGCCCGCGCTGTTCTGAACAGGGAAAACGCCCTCGACGCCGCCCTCGCCCTGTAGCGGATTGATGTCTTTGGATAACACGGAATTGGGGAAACTCAGCACCAGTCGCTTCGGGGCTTCAAGATCAAACACCTGATATTCAGTTGCTTCATCCAGACTGATGCTGATGCTCTGGCCTGATTGATCAGAAAGTAGTTGCAGCTTTTCAATGGTTGCCGCCGCAGCCTGTGAAGCAGAAAAAATTGCCGTCACAAGCACAAGCATCAAGCTACGCCTCATATTTAGTCGGCTGCCATTGAATGCGCGCCGGTAGCAAATTATCATTATTCGTTTCATTGATTAGTCCTCAACCAAACTATATATCATTATTTCCGCCGGCGCTTGTGCGGCGTGTCAGTCGTTTTTTCCATAAACCGATACGTCACAGCCTGCCCTTTCACGCTCAACTCACCTTCCGTGTTCGTATGCTTCAGTCGCATATTTTTGATATCAACAATGCGCTGCATTTCCCCGACACGTTTTAAAAATGTCAGCAATTGACGGTAGCTTCCGGAGATATTGAAGGAAACCGGCACTTCCGCATAGATTTGCCGGGCAATTTCATTACCAGGCGTAAAACTTTTAAATTCCAGACCCGAGTCCTTGCCGGCCCATGAAACGTTTTCAAGCAAGTCGGGAATCTGGGATTTTCTGGGGAGCATATTCAACGCCACCTTCAGCTGTTTTTCCAGATTGGCATATTCTTTTTGCTTGCGCGGTAAATCCCGCGCCAGATTCTGTCGCTTTGTCAGTATTTCCTGTTGCTGTTTGACCTGCGAACGTTGACGGTAAATCTCGTCCTGCAGCGGGATCCAGCTCATATAATAATAGGCGGCAATGATAAGGCCAAAGGCGATCATCAGGGCCGCCAGTTTTTGCCATAATGGCATCGGCAACATAGGCCGGAGCGCCTCATACAAAGAAAGCTTCAATGAGTCAAACATCAGGAAGGTTTCCCATTTCTGGCGACCGTCTCGACAGCGCTGTCGGACAGGTTGTCAACCCGCGTCAGTTCCAGATTGAATTTACGCACGGGCAGGCCTTCTATCTTCACTCTTTTGATGCCGCCAAGCCGGATATTCGAAAACAGGCGCGACTGATCAAGCAGGCGCATAAAACTGGCTATCGCCTTGTTGCTTTCGCCGAAGCCATTGAGCTTGATGGTTGCACTATTATCCCTGATCTCCGTCAGCCAGATGTTGTCAGGAATTACTTTCGCCATCTCATTCAATGTTTTCAGGGAGCGGAAGCGGCCCTCCTGCAGGCTGTCCACAATCCGGAGCTTATGCTCCACTTCAGCGCGCAGGTCGTCCAGATCGTTTATTTTACCAATTTTTTCATTCAGAATTCTATTTTGTTCCTTCAACTGAACTACGTTATCCTTTAAATCGGATAACTCCATGGAAGCGATGGTATGGGCGGCCAGAACCAACAGTAAGGCGATGATTATGGCGCCGGCGAAAACCCTTAAATGGTACCAAATCTGCTGTTGGCGCCGGGCTATCCGATAGGGAATAAGGTTGATGCGAATCATTTGTCAAAGCCTCTGAGAGCAAGCCCGATCGGAACCATCAGCATCGGGCCGATTTTATTTAAATCAGCCTTGTCAAATTTGCGCGGGGACACCTTGATGGCAGGGAATGGATTTAGTATCTCCGTATCAATGCCGAGCCGCTGTTCAAGTTCTTTGGCAATATTCGGGATAAGCGCACAGCCGCCGCTGAGCAATATTTTACGCACGGGAAAATCGGCATGTCTGGCAGAGTAGAAGTCCAGCGAACGAACCAGTTCCGATGTCAATCCGGCATAGAAGCGCTCCAGCGCATCAGGATGAATATCGGTGAAATTCTCGGCTTTGAGTTTCTCGGCGTCCTGAAAGCTGATGGCGTGTTCTTTCTGAATTTCCTCGGTCAGATTTTGACCGCCATAAAACTGATCGCGAACAAAAGCCATCTGGCCGTTAACAGATACATTGATATTCATCACGCTGGCGCCGATATTGATCAGCGCATCCACCTGGGCGTCATGATTGTCCTGCGCCTGCATTCTGCGTTTGTCGGGCGCATCATGCTTTCCTGTCAGTTCTGCGGCGTTTTCCAGCGCAAATACGTCACAATCCACGCATTTTGTCGCCAGGCCCGCCTCACTGAGTACAAGCTGGTAATCTTCAACAACCTCGCGTTTGCACGCGATGAGCACCACATCCATCTGTTCAGGATCATCACTGGACGCTCCCTGAATATGAAAATCGAGAAAGACGTCTTCAATATCGAAGGGCACATGCTGATCAGCTTCATATTCGATCAGAGCTTCCAGTTCAAATTCCGAGGCGCGCGGCAGCTGGATGGTTTTGATAATCACGGCATTTCCGGAAACCGATAGCGCCACGTTGCGCGTAAACGGGCGGGCGCTCTGAACTGCATTTTGTAGCGCCTGAGAGACCGCTACTGAATCAATGATCGTGTTCTCAACAATGGCATCACGCGGCAGTGGCGCCAGGGCCAGCGATTTCAACTCAAAGCCCGAACGGGCGCGGGATAATTCCACCAGCTTAATGCCGGTTGAACTGATATCAATGCCCATCATATCTTCAGACTTGCGGGTAAAAAGGTCCACTACCCCTCCATTGTTTAAGCATCGCTCGCACTTGACCCTGCAACTTACCTTCTTATAAAGAATAATGTCAAGTTACAGCGTAACCCCAAATAACCATATGGCAACAGTTTTTATCTCACGGGGCGGAAAAAATTTACGGGCGCCAGTAAAGCATGCGGACTTACTTGCCCAGAATCCGTAAAGCAAGATTAATGCCGCATGGCAGGGCGTGATTCCCGCCGACGCATTATAATGGCAGGCGGGGATTATTTCTTTTTTATTCCCCTGTTTCGAATTTCTTCAGCATTATTGTATGCTTGCTTCGCCTCTTCAAGCCGGCCCTGCCCTTCAAGCGCTTTGCCCAGGAAATGAAATACCCGGAAATATGCATCTTTTCCCATCATCTCAATGGCCAGACGAAGCTGTTTTTCCGCCTGTTTAAACCGGCCCGTTTTTACATATATCCGGCCAATTCGATAGGCGACATCTTCATCATCCGGATCAATCTCTGATTCTTTTTCGTAATATGTAACGGCCTGGGGGAACTCGCCCAGATATTCGTAGCACGCGCCCATGTTGAAATAGGTGTCATTATGCCTGTCGTCCAGCGCCAGCGCCTTGCGAAAAAATTCCAGCGCCTGTCTGTATTTTTTCTCGCCCATTAACTGATATCCATATTCATGATAGACATCGGCGTTGCCTCCGGCGGCGGCCAGTTGGCGAAAATAATATTGTCTGGCAAGTCGCTGCTTATGCCCATAATCGCCTGCTTCCGCCTTGGCCAGGCTTTCCCATTGGCGGGAGAACGACGAGTTTCCCAGAATCTGTTTGCTGTGGCTGACCAGATCCGCCGGAAAAAATGCAGGCGTGCTATCCATAGCCGAGCGAATATCGTCGATTTTCATAGCATGCCGCAACCGATCTTTGAACTTCGGAATTCCCCTTCCCCTGAGTCGGGCCATCTGAAATTCCAGCGCCGGATAGTTGGCTTCGTTCAGCGGTTGGCCCGGATCGGCGACCAGATCAACGACCTGCGTATGTAACAACTGATATTTCAGCCAGTCTGTTAAAATCCCAAACGATTTTAAAAAATCGGCATGCAGAAAGGCATGGACGTTCAGGGCGGCGGATTGCCTGACCGTAACAGGCGAATCGGAGCAAATGAGCAGAAAATATGAAGATTTAATATACAACAGCGCCGTATATTGGAAGCTGTCGGCAATGGTGTTGAGGATGATATCCACGCCCTTGTCGCCGGCGCGCGCATCCATCCAGGTGACATAGACGCCATCGGCGGAGAGCCGTTTTTTTACCACCTGAAAAAAATCCCGCGTGTACAGCTTGGCCGAGCTGAAATAGAGCGGCGTGGTCACGGTGTTGAGAATCAGGCTGTAATTTTTATCCGTCGCCCTGGTATAATGAATAGCGTCATCGACAATAATATTGACCCTGGGGTTGGTCTCGATATCAAAATTCCAGCGCTTCATGCGAAACAGGTTTTCTCGCACCACCGGATTGATTTCCACCACATCGGTTTGCTCAAACAGCTTGCCGACCACGGAAGCCGTTGCGCCGCTGCCCAGGCCGAGCACCAGCGCCTGATCTGTTGCCGGCGCATAAATGGATGAAAGCGCGCCGACCACCTTTTCCGACGGGTTGTTTAACGGGATGCTGGTGTAGCCATTGATAAAGAAATAGGGCTTGCCATGTTTCCAGTTGATGGAAAACACATCCTGATAGCCCTTGAATTTTTCCGGAAAAGAGTAATTTGCGCGCGCTCTTTCCAGCCTCTCCGGCGAGCGGAAATTGGTATAACTGATATACAGAAGATCTTCATCCCAATGCTGATAGAAAACAGCGCCCATGCCGGCCAGCATGCAGACGGATGCCAGCGCCGGGCGCATGGCGGTGCGAATATCCGACAGCAGGGACAGCGATATCAATGCGCCGATTACAATCAGTTGCGCGCCATAATCGAGATATCGGTGCAGGAAAAACACCATCAGCAGAAAGCCTGCCACATTGGCCATGGAGGAGACAAACAGCAACTGGCCGGACTGCCTGCTGACATCCTGTTCCCGGTTATGCAGCAGGGCGGGGATCGTGGCTCCGAAGGCGATGGCCGGCAGCCCCATCAGCAGGGCAAGACACAGCCATTTTAACAGCACTGCGGTCAGATAGCTTTCAGCTGCCTTTTCATACCATCCGGCATAGAGCGCGCTCACCCATTCTACGCCGCCGATCAGCATCAAAATCCCAAACATGGCCAGCAGCAGCACGGTTGAGAACTTCAGTCCGAGGCGGCGCACCAGCAGGGCGCCTGCGGCAATGCCTATCAGCACAATCGATAAAACGATGGCGAATGATTCCCGAAATGGCCCGAGAATCATTTCAGCCAGTTTGATCATCAGCAGTTGAAACACAGCGGAGGCCATGCTGACAGGGATCAATCCCAGCCATTGCCGGCGAGAGATTTTGCCGTCGCCGCTCTGCTCCGCATCGGAAAGCCGGCGAACAGAGGCAAAGCCAAGCCGCAAAACCACTGCAACCAGCAGGTTAAGGGCAGCAAATCCGAGCATCGCCCCCTGAATGCCAAGCCAGCGAATCAGCAAATATTCAATCAGCATTGCCGTTAGCGCGGCGCCTGTATTGTAAACGGCATAAACACGTGAAAACACGGGCCCGGCAGTCAGCCGACCCATATATCCGGCAAAAAGAGGCAGGCTGCAACCAATCAGAAATGCCGGCATGATGAGCAGAACAACACAGGCCATAATGCTGCCCGTCAGTCCGCCCGGTAGCATCGGCAGGCCGGCATAGAGCAGTGTGTCAAGCGTCTCGCCGCCGAGGGCGAATGCGGCGCCGCACAGGCCAATAGCAGCTTCAATCAGCCACAGATAAGACCAAAACAGCCAGGCAAGGCGCGAGCCGATGCCAATGCCAAGCAGGAATGTAATCAGGATGGCGGCAGATACGGCAAACTGATCGCCGATCAGGTTGCCTAGAACGCGCCCGTAGAGGATTTCATAGGAGATGCCGGCGAATCCCGAGGCCAGCATCAGGAGCGCAAATAACCGTTCTTTCACGGTTCGCCTTCAGCGCCTACAGCGTCCAATACGCGGAAAACCATGGTCTGCGCATCGCTGAAAACCTCCTTCATCCGTTTGCTTTTCCGTGCAATCTTGATAAAGCGTTTGTGCTTCCTGTCAGTAAAAACATATTCGGCGCCGAACTCGTGAAGAATAATATCTTCCGGGTGTTTTGTTTTACCCCTGCCGATTTGTCTCCATGTTTCATACAAATCGGCATTTTTAAGGCGCATGTAATCAGGATCCAGTCCGACAATATAACGATTATGTCGATTATAAAAAAACAGGCGGGGAAAATCATCCCAGTCGGTGTGAAACACAGTGCTTGCCGCCGGCGTATTTTCTTTCAGCCATGTCGCACCGCCCCTGTATTGATCAACTGCCGCCCGCTTCTGCATGGAATTATATTCCTCAGATATCGTATGATATCCGGCGAAAGACAGCAGCAGAGCCGCTGCGCTTAGCATCAGCCAGCCGAATCGGCGCTGCAAGGCCTTCTGCAGGGTGAATTGTTTTATCCATGGCCGCAGCGAAAAGATAAAAAACAGCAGTGCGGCCGGCGGGAAGAACTCAATAAACCTTCGTGACTTGAACAGCATGATCAGCCACAGGCTTGCAAGCAGAAACCAGAACAGGCGACACGGGTCAGTCTTCCACTCATTTCTGTTGGTTAACAGTATTCCCCCCAGATAAGCGGCAAGCGGAATGGCCGCCTCTTTGAGCAGCGTTAACGTTTTGAACGGATACCACTCATTTCCCACATGGGCGTCAAAGCCATTCGAAAAAATCTTCATACGCAGGGCATCCCACAGGAAATAGATATTGTCCGGGAAATAGGGATTAACCACCATGCCAATAGCGATGCCGACAAAAATGACTGTCAGCGGCTTGAGGTCCACTATCTTTTTTTCTATGAAAAAAACGAATACGGCTATCCCTCCCATGGCAATCAGGATGGGAAAAGATTTATAGCTCCAGACAAACAGGCACGTGGTCAAAACAAGCGCTGCCAGCTTTCGCTGCATCAAAAAGTGAAAAGCCACCCAGGTAAAGGCCAGTGCGAATACAGGCGGCCTTGGCATGAGCATGCGATAGAGAAAGCTCTCGGACAAAATGAGTAATATGATTAGCCAGAACAGGGGATAAGCAATCTCATATTTCCTCAGCAGCCAGACAAACAGCGTAAACGTCAGCGCGACAAAGACGGTTGAAGAAGCCCTTGCAGCTGTTTCAAGATCAAACACGGCGGTAAACGGCGCCTGAAACAGATGAAACAGCATATGCGTGTCAACATAATGATGCTGATCCAGCAGCGTGAATTCAAGATAGGGAAAGGAAACATGCAAGCCCTGCTGCCAGACCATCGAGCCCATAGCGATATGGTAATAACCATCATTGCCGGCAAATCCGGGGCTGGAAAACTGTAAAAAGCCAATCACCGCCGCGCTAAGCATAAATGCAGCAATAAACGGCCAGTGACGGTTAAATAGAGAAACAATCATACACAATGGTAACGACTAAAGATTAAAGTTCCAAGGCTAAGGAGGGAGTGGCAATTGCCAACGGAAAAAACCGGCGCCCCGGAATAGGACGCCGGATGCTGGTGATCTTACTGCCCGTAAATCGGACGGATATTCGTTGGCGTTGAAGTTGCCCCGGGGTTCGGATCTCCATCGGTTCCATCTGCGCAAGTGCAATCAGTTACGCCAGGCGGGCAAACACATGAGGCGTCGTTGTCATTGGAATTGCCGTTGTCATTGGAATTGCCGTTGTCATTGGAATTGCC
>CAYTFI010000001.1:44301-56523 GCA_964437065.1 uncultured Zetaproteobacteria bacterium
CATTGGAATTGCCGTTGTCATTGGAATTGCCGTTGTCGTTGGAGTTGCCGTTGTCGTTGGAATTGCCGTTGTCGTTGGAGTTGCCGTTGTCATTGGAATTGCCGTTGTCATTGGAATTGCCGTTGTCATTGGAATTGCCGTTGTCGTTGGAGTTGCCGTTGTCATTGGAATTGCCGTTGTCGTTGCCGTTGTCATTGCTGGCATGCGCAGAAGGAACTTCCGGCCACCACATGCCATTCTGGCTGCTAAACGCCACGGTCAGCAAGGCTGCAAAGACAATCATCAATACCGCTTTCTTTTTCATGTTGTTCTCCTCTAAACTCATTCAACTGACGTATAACCAGATGGCTCAATTCTGAGCGTATAGCTATCCATGTATGCGATCTATATCACATAGTATCGGTTGATATCTATCTGCAACAGGGCGTCCATACCATCTCCAGTATCGGCAAATGATTGAATCACTTAAGCCGGGTGAATACGCACAGCAGTGGGAACGCGCAAAAAAAGCGCCCCTGTCGAGGAGCGCCATCGTGCTGAAGTTATGAATAATGCCGGCTAGAACGAGCGGTAGTGACTAGGCCCTGCGGCAGATGGAGAGTCTTTCGAAGCTTCCCCCGGCGATCCGTCCGCACAGGTGCAGGCCGTGATACCCGGCGGGCAATCGCAAGATGCTGAATCATTCGAGTTGCTGTTATCATTAGTGTTGCTGTTATCATTCGAGTTGCCGTTGTCATTACTATTGTCGTTGGAATTATCATTGCTTGCGAAGGCAGATGGGATTTCCGGCGACAGCAGCCCATGCTGGCTGCCAACGGCTATCAGCATAAATGCGGCAAAAAATATAGCTGTCATTATTATTTTCATCATCTTCTCCTGAGTGCGTGCAAGTATGGGACGCTAACCATACAGGTCAAGGTATCTGCTGCACTGTCCCATTCATATTTCAAACTGATTCAGGGCGCAACTTTACGTCGGCGGGGGTGAGTTTCAATACTACTTAAGTATGATTGTAACTATTCGGCCCTCAACCAGTTTTCTACCCTCAACCCTGGAACACGGGAGAATTCACTGAAATTATCAGTAATAAAAATGAGCTCTGATGATCGTGCATGTGCAGCAATAAACAAATCATTGTGGCCTATAGGCTGACCGATTTTCTCTAATGCAACGCGTATATCGGCATAATGATCTTCTACTTCCGAAGTCAACGGTAGAATATCAATACAGACAAGTAGCTGATCAAGCCTGGCACTTAATGATTGAGATCCTTTTTTTACAACGCCATATTTCAATTCGCAGGCAACAATAATACTCGTGCAGATTTCTGCGCTATCCAGCGCCATAATTTTGTTTGCCATGGGGCTGGATGGCCATTTAATCAAAGAAGATAAAATGTTTGTGTCAAGCATATAGCGTCGCTCAACCATGTTAAAAGATTTCCTCAGCTTCAACTGGCGGGTCATTGATTTCAGGAAATGATTCAGCCAAATCCCCCCACGATGCTAATAGCTCGGACAACTTGTTTTTTTTGACAAGCTCTATAATGAGCTTTTCACCTTCTTTATGAATAATGGCCTCGTCCCCCTCCAGTTCAAACTCACGTGGAATCCGTAGCGCCTGGTTTCGACCATTTCGAAACAGACGAATATGTCTTTCTGTTTGCATAAATTTATACTCCTATAGCGGCATAGGCCTCAGCATATGCAAGATCAGGAAGATTGTCAACAAGAAGAAAAACTTATGTCGTTGTATTAATCTCGAACGATGGCATCATCATTATGATTGACGGATTGTAACTACTCAGCACCCCGCCCTCACATGGCTGTAACTGCTCAGGTCGCCCCTGATTTGTTCGAGTTCAAGGCGTAGTGCGTAGTGTGCCTATGTGATCAAGCGGCACATGAGCATTTTTAACGCAGAAATCGGGCAAATCAGGGGATGACCTGAGTAGTTACGACGGATTCAATCCTGTAGCCATGGCCATGAAGTCATCACATAATAACCGCGCGAAGCATATGCGTGGGCTTTCCATTCACATAGGCGACGGCATAGGCGGCGATGCCGTAACTGCTGATCCATGTCCCCGCATTTGCATCGCATGCCTGCGCCGTGGCATAGCCGGCAGCAGAGGTGTCACATGGGCACGCTGGCAGGCTGCCGCCTGTGCAACTGGATGGAAGAGGGCCACTGTAAACGCCCGCCGGATCCAGCGGAAAGATTTCAAGGTCAATGTCGGGATTGCTGCTGCTTGCCGCAGTGAGCCACACTACTACCCCATTGGTAGGGATATCCTCACCGACTACGGGAGGATTCTGATGCGGCAACGGCGGGATTGAAGGCGTAACCGAGCCATCTGAGGCTATCTCCAGCTTGACATAGCGGGGCAGACTCGCACTGATATGATACATGGTTGGCTCAGCTCGGTCTGCCGGCGACAACGTGACATCAATGCAGTTGGAAAATGTCGCCGCAACTTCCATGCAAATGGCGCGCCCTCCCATCGGGCTGTTATCAAAATACATCAGTTGCCCATCCGTATAAACAGTGCTGGGCGTGTCAACGGCGCTTGCTCCGGCTGCGCCCGTTGGCCCCGGATCCCAAAGGTAACCGGCCAGTTCGCTGAAATCCCCTACTGAGGAGGCATTGGAAGGGGTAAGCGGCTCACCAAAGGGAGAAGCAACATAGGATCCCGAGTAGGTGAAATTGTCGAATTCGGCGTCATTTTGTAGCGCCCATGTGATATAATTAATGCCTGTTTCCGCATAATAATAGGCCTCTGTCGAACGTTGAGCTGATGCGCTGCTCTGAATCGACGAGCGTCCGACAAAGTACATCCCCAGGGAAACCAGGCTCAGAAGGGCCAGCAGCATCAACGAAGTAGCCAGCACAAAGCCTCTATCATCCTGCTGTTTTCGATCCGGCGTCTTCTTACGCAGTCGTTTCATTAATTTCTCGGCCTTGTTTTAAAACTCTGCGTTAAAATAACGCCTGCATTTTCCTTGTTCGTATAAACGGCGTTCAATGTCACGGTCCATATTCCGGAAGGCGATGCCGGCTGGGTAACAGCCAAACCGCTTGTGGTATCCATTTCACGCGTTAATTCCGCAAATTCGTAGATGCAGGGGTCAGGCCGCAGCCAGTAGATGCGGTCATTGCTCGTCTTCTGATAGTAAAATATGCCGGTATTTCCATCCTGATCCTGATAGGTCAGCGTTTTGCTGGTTGCGTCCCAGAATGGATAGCTTGAGAAGCTGGTGGGATAGTTGGTCGGAAGGCTTACGCTCTTGTTATTCGGCGATGCGCATAAAGCTGCCGGTTTGCGTCCGCCGGACTCCAGATCCGCCGGAAACGAAGGCGATGGGGATGAGTCAGCCGCTGATTCACGTAAATCAGCCTGCATGATCTGGGAAACCAGATATAAATCACTCATGCGTTGAGTTCGGGATGACAATGCGTTTGATGTTTTACTCATGGATGAAAATACAGTCGTAATGCCGGCCAGAATCACCAGACCAAGGCTTATTGCAACCATCATTTCAATCAGCGTAAACCCGCGCTCACTGATCCGCGAACCCATATCCGGGCCATGTCGCTCCATCATTTCACCTCCGACAAATGGGTCAGATATACAGAGTGGGATTGTCCCCGGTTCGTCCAGGACACCGTCGCCAGTTTGGTGATCGGAGTCAGACTGAAGGACATGTTATCAAGGTTTTGGAATGCCGATAAATCCGATGCCAACGGCCCGGTCGCCTGCGTCTTGCTGGCTGTAATGGTAAACGGTATTTTCATTCCCGACGCAGGCGTACAGGTCGTGGTGACGGGGTAACTTGACGCGGCTGTCGCATCGGTCAAGGCGCAATCCGCTGCAATAGACGGCACAGCATCAAGTGCGTTATTCTGCCATAGTTCAAGCACCTGTTCAGCCAGATGCACGGCGGCCAGGCGTTCGTTGGAAAGCTGCCCGCTGCCCATGATTGAAACGGCAAAGTTTCCCGAAGCCAGGATGGCGATAGATGCAATCACCAGTGCGACCAGCACTTCTATCAAGGTAAAGCCTGCCATTGACTTACTCCTAGCCTCCCGATTCTTTACAGTAATCATATTCATTGGCAGTTATACGTATTTGTACAGGATGCGCTGGTATCTCCCGATCCACATGCATAAGCCCGCCCAATGATATTGAGTACGATGCGCCTGCTGTAACCGGAAGCACACAGGTATATGGTGGCGGAGTTGGCAGTGCCGCGACTCGAAAAAGTTTTGGTTGTTGGAATCTCTGCAATGTCCTGTCTTGTAATTGCAAGATTACTTGAAAACTGCCCGAGGGTGACCTGTTCATTTCTGCACGGGCCGCAGCTTCCGGTCGTATCTGCGTCAAATGTGTAGGATGTAGAGGTAAAGGTGATACTCACGCTTCTGTTTTCCGCAAAGGCAAGCGTTCGCGCCTGCTTTAAATGCGCCAGCAGCGATTGCGCAGCATTTCTTGTCCCCGACCTGGCCCGCCATGAGCTAAAAGACGGAATGGCAATCGATGCCATAATACCGACAATAGCGATCACAACAATCAATTCCATCAGTGAAAAGCCCTGTTGACGATGCAAACGGCAAACTCCGGCTTGCCTGCCATCAAGGCTTCCGCTTAGATTCGGTTTCATGCGCATTGTTTCCATTATCGCGAAAATCCTTATCTCCTTGAGCATGCTGGCTGCGATCGGCATCACATTTGCTTATATGCAATATTCGAAAAACCTGCCTGAACTTAGCATTCTTTCGGATTATCAGCCACCATTAGTCAGTCGAGTTTACAATACCGGGGGCGAGCTTATCGCCGAATATGCCGATGAACACCGCATACTTACGCCATTCAGAGAATTCCCCAAGCGTTTGGTTCACGCATTTCTGGCCGCTGAAGATCAGCAGTTTTTCGAACACCCGGGCATTAATCCGGCGCGCATCTTTTCCGCCGCCATCGCCAATATCAAGGCTGGGCATACCGTGCAGGGCGGCTCCACTATCACCCAACAGGTGGCCAAAAACTTCCTGCTGACATCCGAGCGTTCCTATACGCGCAAAATTCGCGAGGTGATTCTCGCCTACCGTATCGAAAAGGCCTTTTCCAAGGAGGATATTCTCTATCTCTATCTGAATCAGATTTATCTCGGGCGGGGTTCTTACGGCGTTGCTTCCGCCGCCTGGCGTTATTTTCACAAGCGGCTGGATGAACTGTCGCTGGCTGAGTGCGCCACACTGGCGGGATTGCCCAAGGCGCCGAGCAAATACGCGCCTCATCTGCATCCTGACCTGGCAAGGAAGCGACGCAACACCGTGTTGCAACTGATGCAGAAAAGTGGATTCGCCAAAGCCGGCGCTGTTGCTGCTGCATTGAGAGAAGCGGTTGTAGTTACGCCTCTTGAAGCGCCCAAACTGATCAATGCCTATGCCGATCAGGTCAACCGGCAACTGATTGAGCAATTTGGCCTTGAAACATTGCGACGGCAGGGCCTGACCATCATTGCGCCCTATAATCAGGAAGCTGAACTGGCTGCCATCAAGGCTGTCCGCCATGGCGTGCTTGATATCGAAAGGAGGCAGAAATACCGCTATCCGACTAATCACGCCCCCGATGAATGGCCCGCCCTGCTGGCAGGCTGGGCCCGCGCCCGGGCGGGCAAGCCGGCTGAGCCAGCCGATGATGAACTCATTCCGGCGCTTGTTGAAAATGTGCTGGATGATGGCGGTTTGATCGTTAACGACGGCGTCAGCCAGTGGCGGCTAAAAAAGCCCCGGTGGAAATGGGAGCCGGCGCCTGAGACCGAGCCCGGACAGGAACCCGAACCGATAGCGCAGCGGCCTCGCCACTGGATACCCGGCGATGAAGTGCGCCTGCAGGGTGCGGGTGATGATGGCGTTCGACTGATGCAGGAGCCTTCTGTTGAATCAGCGCTTTACGCTATTGATCTGGAGCGCGGTACGGTTCTGGCCCGGGTTGGCGGCTATGATTACCAGCCCAGCGGTTTTGACCGGGTGCGCCAGGCCTTGCGCCAGCCCGGCAGTTCCTTCAAGCCGCTGTTATATGCCACGGCGATGGGCAGCGGGCTAACCCCGGCGTCGATTATTATGGATACGCCCGTGGTGTTTGAAAACCAGAAGGCCAATCAGTTCTGGCGACCGGAAAACTACAGGGATCGCTTTGTCGGCCCGGTTACATTGCGCAATGCGCTGGAACATTCCCGCAATCTTGCCTCCATCAAGGTATTGCAGAATGTCGGCATAAAACGTTTTCTGAGCGCCCTCAAAAACTACCCTTTGCAGCGGGATTTTCCGCCGCAGTTATCATTGGCGCTTGGCGCCACGGAGGTGAAACCGGAGGCCCTGACTGAATCCTATATGGTGCTGGCCAGCGGGGGAGAAAGATGGAAGCCCGTTGCCATTCAGCAGGTGCAGGATCGCACCGGCAACACCCTGTTCCGTTCGGTGTCAGGCAATCGCTGCCGGGCATGCCATGTAAACCCGGTCATGAGCGCTAACAAAGCCATGCAACCGGGCAGACAGGCGGTTGATCCGGTCGATGCGTTTCTTGTCACCAACATGATGAAAGGCGTTATTGAGCGGGGCACAGGCCGTCGCGCCAGAGCGCTGCATCGACCGGCGGCAGGGAAAACAGGCACCACCAACAAGCAGGTTGATGCATGGTTTATGGGCTTTACGCCCCAGATTCTTACCGGCGTCTGGAGCGGGCGCGATCAACCATCGCCCATGGGCCGCCATGAAACAGGTTCGCATGCCGCCCTGCCTGCATGGCTGGAGGCCATGCAGGCGTTCCATAAAGGCAAGCCGGTTAAGGATTTTGTGCCGCCGGAAGGCATTGAATGGGTCGCCATTGATCAAAAAAGCGGGGAATTGCCCGGGCCGGATACCAGACATATTTTTCTGGAGGCCTTCCGGGAGGGAACAGCGCCCACCAAGAGGGCTCCCGCCAGGACGGAAGAGCATCCTGACAAAAACAGGGGTTTTTTCGATTTAGGAATTTGAACCGCGCTCTTTTCTTATGGCAGGGCATTCACTTTGGCAGCCATAATAAAATCATTTTCGTGCAGGCCGCCAATTTTATGGGTGAAAAACACAACCGTGCAATAGCCCCAGCCATAACTGATATCAGGGTGATGATTTTCACCCTCGGATGCCTCGCCTACGCGCATGGCAAAGGCTTGCGCCTGCATGAAATCGCTAAAGGTGAACGTGCGGCTCAACTTCTTCCCCGCATTGATTAGTTTCCAGCCAGGCGCATGTGCCAGCATCGCGCCTGCCTCCCTCTCATCCAGCGGCGCTATGCCCCCCTGGCAAGGCAGACACGATTGATTGCTTAAATCAATGTTTGAGGACATGAAAAAGCTCTCCTGTTCGCTTCAAGTTAACGCGCATATTAAGCGACGGTATTCGTTTGTTGCGGCGGCAGCGCCTCATCCAGCAACAGCTTGTACTCGATGGCATCGACAAGCGCCTGGTAGCTGGCGTCAATCATGTTCGTGGAAACGCCGACAGTTCCCCATTTTCGCTTGCCGTCGGTTGATTCAATGAGCACGCGCACCGCCGCCTCGGTCGCCCGCTGCGTTGATAAAACGCGCACCTTGTAATCAACCAGCCGCAGCGCCTCCAGCGTCGGGTAAAAATCCAGCAATGCCGCCCTTAAAGCATTATCCATGGCATTCACCGGGCCGTTGCCCAGCGATGCGGTATGTGCGAACTGATCTCCAACATGCAGCCGAACTGTCGCCTCCGATTGCAACTCATCGTCATGCCCCTGTTTTTCATCCAGCACGCGGAAGCCGTCCAGCTCAAAGTAATGGCGGAATTTTTTCATCGCTTTGAGCATGAGCAGATGAAACGACGCCTCGGCCCCTTCATAGGCGAAGCCCTGCGCCTCCAGGGCTTTTACCTGACGCACTGCTTCGGCTACAACCGGGTCATTGGCATTAATCTGCTCATCCAGCCCCATCTGCGCCAGTTTAACGATGACATTGCTCTTGCCCGCCTGGTCGGAAACCAGCACCCGCTGCTGATTGCCCACCAGCTTCGGGTCGAGATGTTCATACAACCCGGCAGCCTTGCGAATAGCCGACACGTGTACGCCGCCTTTATGCGCGAAGGCGTTCATGCCGACATAGGGCTGGTGTTTCCAGGGCAGGCGATTGGCCATTTCATTAACGAAATGAGACAGCGATGTCAGTTGCTGCATATGTTCAGGGTCAATGCCGCAATCCCTTTTCATCTTTAACTGCAACGCAGGGATAATAGAAACCAGATTTGCGTTGCCGCAACGCTCTCCCAGGCCGTTGATTGTACCCTGCACCTGCGTTGCTCCGACACGCACAGCCGCCAGCGAATTGGCCACGGCCATTTCGCAGTCATTGTGCGCATGAATGCCAATGGCCAACGGTGCAAAGCGTTCAAGAACAATCGACACCACTTCGGCAATACGGTAGGGAATTGCGCCGCCATTGGTGTCGCACAACACCAGCGCATCCGCCCCGGCGCCGGCTGCCGCATCAAGCGCCTGCATGGCATAGTCCGGATTGGCGTCGTAGCCGTCAAAAAAATGCTCGGCATCAAAAAATACAAACTCGAAATGCCGTTTCAGATGGGCAACGGAATGGTGAATCAGATCGATATTCTGTTGCAGGGAAATGTGCAGGGCCCTGGTGACATGCAGATTCCAGCTTTTGCCAAATATGCAGGCCGCATCGGCGCCGCTGGCCACAAGCCCGGCAAGTCCCGCATCATGTTCAGCCGCATGGCCGGGCCTGGCGGTCGAGCCGAATGCCACCAGCCTGCTTTTTGTCCATGCGCGCTCTTTGATCAGTTTGAAGAACTGATCGTCCTTGGGGTTGCTTCCCGGCCACCCGCCCTCGATCCAGTGCATGCCGAATTCAGCCAGACGGTTGGCAATGCGGCCCTTGTCTTCGGCGGAAAAATTAACGCCGGCGGTCTGCGCCCCGTCGCGAAGCGTGGTGTCAAAGAGTTCAATCCGGTGAGATGCGTGCATAAAGCCTTCGTTGTGGTTCCAGTTTGGCGGCATGTTACGCATCCGGGTAAAAAAACCCAAGCTATCAAACGGCCTGAACTGTGCTAAGGTTGGGTATGGCGGACGCTGAAGCGATTCCTGCTCCGCAGGGATGTTCATGATCCGGGGGCGGAAAAAATCATTCAGGCGCGCTGGTTATAACAAGGAGGCTCAAATGCACTCGATTACTTTCCGTTCCACTATTCTGCTGACGGGGTTGTTTTTAATGCTGTCACCCAATGCGCACGCAGCCAGCAAGGCAGACATTGACGCCAAGATAGGTTCGACAATGACGGTGTTTTATTCGCATGTGAAATCAGGCAAGGCGCTGGCGCAAAAGGCGGAAGCCATTCTGGTCTTCCCGGATGTAGTCAAGGGCGGGTTTATCGTGGGCGGTGAATATGGCGAAGGCGCTCTGCTTGTCGGCGGCAAGACGAAGGGCTACTACAGCACGGCCGCAGCCTCCATTGGCTTGCAGATCGGAGGTCAGGTGAAATCGGAGGTCATCATGTTTATGACCAAATCCGCGCTTTCAGGCTTCCTGAACAGTTCCGGCTGGAAGGCGGGCGTTGATGGAAGCATTGCGCTGATTGAAGTTGGCGCCGGCGGCGAGATTGACACCAATACCATTAACGATCCGATCATCGGCTTTATTTTTTCAAACAAGGGGCTGATGTTCAACTTCACTTTTGAAGGGTCGAAGATCACCCGCTTGAAGAAATAGAGGGAGAAGGGGTCAGGGATCGGGGGTCGGAAAAACCTCCTGATCAGCTATGAATCGCGCGGCCATCCGAATCGAGGGCGGATTCATGGATCATTTCAGACAATGTCGGATGCGGGAACATATGCCGGGCCAAATCCGCGTGCGTGGCGCCAAGCGTACGGGCAAGTCCGAGTGGCACAATCATTTCCGTGGCTTCGGCGCCAACAATATGTGCTCCGAGTAATTTGCCCGTGCCAGCATCGAAGATGGTCTTGACCAGACCTTCGGTTTCACCCAGACCCAGGGCCTTGCCATTGCTTTGATAGGGCATGCGACCGATTGTAATGTCGATCCCCTCTTCCCTGCACTGCTGTTCGGTTTTGCCGCAGGAGCCAATCTGCGGCTGGCAATAGGTGCAGCCGGGCACGTTGTCGTAATCAAGTCTGTGCGGCCGCCCTCCGGCAATGGCCTCGGCGCAGATAACGCCCTCGTGGCTGGCCACATGCGCCAGCGCCGGCGCGCCGATCACGTCGCCAATGGCATACACGCCGGGCTGGTCGGTGCGATACCAGTCATCAACCTCAATGCGGTTGCCGGCGACCTTCATGGCGGTGTTTTCGATCCCGATGTGATCCGTATTTCCGGTCACGCCAACTGCGACAAGGCAGACATCGCCGTCAATGCGCTGTTCTTTCCCCCCTGCCTTATATTGCACGAGCGCCCTGCCGCTATCACTTCCGGCTGCGCTTACCAGTGCGCCGGTAATGATTCTGATGCCGTTCTTTTTGAAGCTGCGGGCCACCGTCCTGGCGATCTCGTGATCCTCCAGCGGCAACACCTGATCGGCGGCCTCAATGATGGTCACCCTTGATCCCATGGCATTGTAAAAACAGGCGAACTCCATGCCGATGGCGCCGGAGCCGATGATAATCATTTCCTGCGGCAGCGATTTCGGCGCCAGCGCCTGCCGGTAGGTGATCACCGCTTCATTGTCGATCTCCATGCCGGGAAAGGCGCGCGCCTTCGCGCCGGTCGCCACAATCACATGTTTGGCAGTGATCCGCCTGCAACCCTCCGCACTGTCAACCATCAGGCGTTCGCCAGCCTCAAAGCGGGCATGTCCCTCGATATGTTCCACCTTGTTTTTTTTAAAAAGGAAGGCGATGCCCTTGTTCAATTTGGCGGAAATCGCTCGCGACCGCGCCACGGCCTTGTCAAGATCAGGCTCAAAGTTTGAAACACCCAGGCCAAGCCTGTCGCCCTGATGTCGGATCACGTTGACCAGCTCAGCCGTGCGCAGCAGCGCCTTGGTGGGAATGCATCCCCAGTTCAGGCAGATGCCGCCAAGCTGCGCAGCCTCGATGCAGGCGACTTTCAGGCCCAGCTGAGCGGCGCGAATCGCCGCCACATAGCCGCCTGGGCCCGCCCCGATGACGGCCACGTCATATTCTCCGTCGGCGTTGAACAGTCCTGCCGGCTTGAGCTTAAGCTCAGGCGTTTCTTCCGCCTCCTGTTCGCCATCAGCCGCAGCCTCGCAATTTATAAAAGATACGGCGCCGTCAGGCAGATAATCGTCCGGCGCCTCCTCGCCCTCTTCGGCAATCACGGCAATCGGCACGCCAATCGGCACTGTCGCACCTTCCGGGGCCAAAATTGCCGACAGCGTGCCGTCATGGCCGGATTCAATTTCCATGCTGGCCTTGTCGGTTTCGACCACAGCAAGCACGTCGCCGGCAACGAGTTCATCACCGGGCTTTTTTAACCAGCGAACAATCACGCCCTCGACCATCGTCGGCGACAGCTGCGGCATAAACAGATCAATCGGCATTTCGGGGGCTCCTTGTTATAGTTCACCGGGATAATGAAGTCATCAATCATAGATGCGCGGGGGAATGAAAACAAATTGCCTGTGGGGCCAGACTCAGGGGGGTGTAAATGAACGAAGATCGCAGACTGATCTATTCAACGGAAGACGGGCGGCTGGACAAAGCCATGCGCAATTCTGTAGCAAAGCGGCGCAAGCTGCGAAAAAAACCATCCGCTGCGCCGACTATAAAAAAAGCGGGCAAGCAGGGCATCCGAATTCGCCGTGAAAGCAGAGGCAGGGGTGGCAAAACCGTGAGCATAATAGACGGGCTGGAGCTTGCCGAGACGGACTTGAAATCGCTGCTCAAGCGCTTGAAGGGGCGACTGGGCGCCGGTGGCGCGGTGAAGGGCGGCATGTTGGAAATTCAGGGCGATCATCGCGACAAGCTATTGCTGTTTCTGGAAAAAGAAGGCTACAAGGCAAAATTGTCCGGCAGTTGACGGGGATCAAAAGCCTTATGCGAACCGCGAATTGATTAGAATTTTGGATTGAAGCGTTCTTATTCGTGTGCATTCGCGTCCATTCGCGGTTCGATTTTGCCTGTTCCTGAAATGGCGCTGATACAGTTGCTTGCTGTCAGAGGAG
>CAYTFI010000002.1:0-47831 GCA_964437065.1 uncultured Zetaproteobacteria bacterium
GGCCTTGGCATGGGCACGTTCGCCCTGTTCTTGATGGCCGCAGGTCATTTGGGCGTGCCAAGGCGGCACTGGGATATCACCTATGCCGACGCGGCGCTGAAATTTGATTTCTCCGCCACGGTGCATATGTTGATGACGGTCGCAGAAATCGGTGCGGCCATCGGCGGCGTCGGCGCGCTGTTCTACCTGATTTCAATGTTTGGCACCTTCTTTGGCAAGGAAGTCGAGAAGGGCGCTGCGCAGCCGCTGGCTGAACCGGCCGGTCTGGTTGCGGCCAGGCTTCATGGCGGAGAAGAGCCGCATATCAAGGGCCTGGAAGTGCCGGGCTCGCTGGTGCTTTGTCTGGTGCTGCTGACATTCCTCATTGTCTATTACTTCGCACAGTTCAAGTATCTGGCAACCATCTGGGGAATTCGCTAACGGCTGCGAGGCGTATCACAGTATTCATTTCCGAACTACCCTTCCCCTTCCGTAGTTCGTGGATGCGCCTCGCAGTTTTATCTCTTTCAGTATTGAGTGAGAGGAGTCCCGCAAGGGGCTCCTTCAGGTTTAATCTTCATGACCCCGTAAACGGCAGTTGTCATTGATGGTCTGGATACGTAGCGGCATTTCAGGGTTGGCGTGGCTGTTTTTGGCGGTGGCGGCCTGGGCGCAGACTGCGCCGCCGGCTGACATGCATTCCGGTTCGGCTGCGCCGCCGATGCAACAGCGCTCAGGCGCCGGAATGAAGCCTTTCGGCGAAAGTTATGATAGTGATACGGCGTTGAAATTCAGCCAGGCGGCCATCGGACGAAAGCTGGATGGATATCAGTTCCGCGATCGCCGGGGGCGCGCCGTTTCACTGGCCGATTATCGCGGCAAGCCATTGATGATCAGCATGATTTACACCAGTTGTTTCCATATCTGCCCGACGACGACAAAAAATTTGGCACGCGCCGTCGAGACCGTTCGCAGCGCCGTCGGCGCGGATGCCTTTCGCGTCGTCACCATCGGCTTTGACGCCCTGCATGATACGCCGGAGCGGATGCGCGGCTTTGCGCGTCAGCAGGGCGTGAACAGCGCAAAGAACTGGACATTTCTGAGCGCCGACAAGGCTGTCATCGCCCGGCTGAGCGCAGATATCGGATTTCTCTTTACGCCATCTTCCAAGGGCTTTGATCATCTGATTCAGACAACGATTGTCGATGGGAAGGGTGAAATATATCGCCAGATCTACGGCATGGAAGCAGACCCGGCCCTGCTCGCCGAGGCCATGAAGGAACTGGTTTTTGGCCTTGCCCCGGCGACGCTGAGCCTGTCATCGCTGGTCAGCAGAGTGCGCCTGTTCTGCACCACCTATGACCCTTCCAGCGGCACATACAAGCTTAATTACGGCATGCTATTCGGCATGTTTATCGGCGTATTGATAGCGGCGGCCACAGGTATTCTTCTTGTCCGTTTTCTGCGCAATGCCTGATATTGCGCGCTTCCCGGCGCTGCTGCCGGTTTATGCGCTGTTGCCGCAGAGAGATGAAACCTGCTCAATAGTCTGTGCCGGAACAGATGGCTGACAATATATTTTCACGCCTGAGCAGGGCGATATTTTTTCGCCTTGAGGCATGGTTCAACGCCGCTTTCGGGGATCAGAACCCGTTTTATCATCTGGGCGATCTCGGCTTCTGGTTTTTTTATATTTTACTGGGCTCCGGCGCCTACCTGTTTTTCTATTATGAGCCGACTGTCATCGGCAGCTTCGACGCCCTGGAGCAGTTGTCGCGAGAGCAGTGGAATCCGGGTGGCGTCATGCGAAGCCTGCATCGCTATGCCGCCGATGGCATGGTGCTGGTTATGATCCTGCACATCCTTCGGGAGTGGGTGATGGGCCGCTTTCGCGGCGCGCGCTGGTTTTCCTGGGTGACTGGCGTGCCGCTGCTGATCATGGTTTATTTAAGCGGCATTATCGGCTTCTGGATGGTGTGGGACAAGCTGGGGCAGTTCATTGCCGTGCGCACCTCCGAATGGCTGGACGCGCTGCCTGTTTTCGCTTCGCCCATGGCGCGCAATTTCCTGCTTGAGGCGGACGTGACTGATCTGTTTTTCCGCTTGTTGATCATTATGCATATCGGCGTGCCGCTGATTCTGCTGGCTGTCATGTTGACGCATATTAAACGGGTCAGCCAGGCGCGAATAATGCCGCCGCGCGGGCTTGCAACGGGAACCATGGCCGCAATGCTGCTGCTGTCGTTGCTGGCGCCGACGGTCAGCCATGAGCGCGCCAGTCTGGATATAGCCGTTAATGCCCTGAACATGGACTGGTTCTATCTGTTCGCCTACCCGCTGATGAACGTCTGGCCGATGGCAGCAGTCTGGGCCTTGCTGGGCGGGGTAATTCTGTTGCTGCTGTTTTTACCCCTGTTGCCGCCGCGTCCGGGGCTAAAGCCGGCAGCGGCGGTGAATCCGGATTATTGCAGCGGCTGCGGCCTGTGCGCCGATGATTGTCCGTATGAGGCGATTTCCATGCGCCCGCGCAGCGATGCTCACCCCCTGTTCCGGCAGGAGGCCAGTGTGATTTCCGCCAACTGCGTCCGGTGCGGCATATGTACGGGCTCATGTCCGTCGTCCAATCCGTTTCGGCAAAGCGCCGGCGCGGCCCTGAGTCGGAAGCCATTATTGAAAAGCGGCATTGAGATGCCGCAATGGGGCGTCAATCAGTTGCGCAACGAAGTCCGCCAATCGCTGGCCGGCATTGATGCCAGGCGCGGGATTCTGCTGCTCGGCTGCGCCTGCGGCGCCAACATTCAGGCGCATGGCGCAGATGATATCGCCGCGATTGCACTGCCCTGTATCGGCATGCTGCCGCCGGCTTTTATCGAACATGCCCTGCTGCATGGCGCAGCCGGCGTGCTTCTGTCAGGCTGTCGCATGGGCGATTGCCACTATCGCCTGGGCGGGGCATGGCTCAGGGCGCGCCTGGACAGCGGGCGCAGGCCCTATCTGCGCCATTCGGTGGATCGTGATCGCATTGGCTTTTGCTGGGCCGCGCCAACGGATCAACAGCAGTTGCATGAAGCCATTGACGCCATGCGGCGCCGGTTGTCGGACTTGTCATGATATGCATGGCTTGATCAGCGCCGCCTGGCCCGACATAACCGGAAGCAGGAAAGATTGAGCCGCGAATAGCGCGGGTTGGCGCCTTTGCGGAGAAAATATCGGGTCATTTTGTATCAGATTTCACCGGCAACGGACTAAAGGAGAAGCGGGCTTGGCTGCAACAGGGCAACATCGCCGGAGTATTGTCTATCGCATGCTGAAAATCGCTCAGCATGGCGGCAGGCGAGGATTTCAGTTGGCCGAAGGCATCGCCAGCCGCGCCTTCGGAGCGGAAAACAACCCGTTTTATTATTTGGGCGCCCTGACCTTCTTTTTCCTCTATGTTCTCACCGTCAGCGGGATTTATGTGTATGCTTTCTATGATACGGAAGTCAGTCGCGCCTATGCCTCGGTAGAGTACCTTACGCGTGATCAATGGTATCTGGGCGGCGTCATGCGCAGCCTGCATCGTTATGCTTCGGACGCCATGATAGTAACCATGACGCTGCATATGCTGCGACGCTTTTGCAATGATCGCTATAATGGCGGGCGGTCATTTTCCTGGATCACCGGCATGCCCATGCTCTGGATCGTGATTATCACCGGCCTGCTGGGATACTGGCTGGTATGGGATCAGCTGGGGCAATTTATTGCCGAGCGCACGTTTGAATGGATTGACTGGCTGCCCGTCATCGCCGAGCCGACGGCGCGCAATTTCCTGACCAATGACAACATGACCGATACGCTGTTCCGCTTGCTGGTGGTGACGCATCTTGGCCTGCCGCTGTTGCTGCTGGCCGCCATGCTGATTCATATCAACCGATTGCATCATCCCAGGGTGAATCCTCCCCGGCAACTGGCAATAGGCGCCTTGCTGGCGCTGCTGGCGCTTTCCGCTGTCAAGCCGGCGCTGAGCCACGCGCCGGCCGATCTGGGCATGGCGCCCAATGTGTTGAATTTTGACTGGTTTTATATGGGCGTCTTCGCGCTGATGGGATCGTGGTCGATGGCGACGGTATGGGCGATCGTTGGCGGCGGCACCCTTTTTGCCCTGCTGTTGCCATGGCTGCCCCCCAAGCGGCGCGAGCCGGCGGCTGTGGTGGACTTGAGCGCATGCAGCGGTTGCAATCTGTGCGTGCAGGATTGCCCGTATGAGGCCATCCGGCTTGAGCCCCGTTCAGATGGTCATCCTCGCTTTACCCAGGAGGCCCGCGTGATCGAAAGCAAATGCGTCAGTTGCGGCATATGCACCGGCTCCTGCCCGTTCTCCACGCCCTTCAGGCGCACTGAAAAACTGGCGTCGGCGATTGAAATGCCGCACTTTGGCGTTCAGAAGATGCGCGATGACGTTGTCGAGGCCATCGGACAGTTGTCAGGCGGAGAGAAAATATTCGTATTTGCCTGCTCGCACGGCGCAGGCAAGCATATTTCACGCCTGAACAGGTCGGGGGCGGCTGGAATCAATGTCGAGTGTTCAGGCATGTTGCCGCCCGCGTTTATTGATTATGCCCTGCGCCGGGGCGCAGACGGCGTTCTGCTCACGGGCTGTCGCTGCGGGGATTGCTATCATCGTCTGGGCAATATGTTCACCGGGCAGCGCCTGAACAGGCAGCGCAAGCCGGAGTTGTCGCGCAGGGTTGCGCCGGAACGCGTCAGGTTTTTCATGGGGGCGGAGGCGGACAAGGCGAAGTTGCATGATGAGATTCAGGCGTTTCAGGGCGCTCTTGCGGCTTTACATGGCGATGGCGAGACTCGCCATGACTGATTTGTGTCATGTTAACGCGCATGGATTTTTCCGCCCCGTGATATGAAACAATATCACAGAGCGGAAAATTCCATGCAGGCGCGTTGTTTGTTTCATGTTAATCAGGGAGGTGACAAAACATGAATACTCTGGGACGCTACTTTGGCCAGGCCGTGGCTTATCTGTTGTTCATCGCCTTTATCGGCTATTTTTCCACTTCGCCGGCTTATACGCATGTGCCGGCTGACAAGGCGCTGATCAAGTTCACATTCACTCATGCCGGCAAGCGGATCAAGCCGGTGCATGATATGCGCAGCAAGGCCGATATGGCCAAATTGCCGCCGCAATTGCGCGCTAAAAAGCATTCAAGAGAGCGTGCATCGCTGGATATTGAATTCGAGATGGACGGACGGATGCTGTTTCAGGCAAAAGTGCCGCCGCGCGGACTGGCGCATGATTTGCCGTCGCCGGTCTATGAGCGTTTTCTCGTGGCTGCCGGAGAGCACAATTTTCGCGTGCGCATGAGGGATGATATCCATGTGCAAGGGTTTAATTATCATGGCGAGAAGAGCGTCACGCTGGCCCCCCTGCAAACCATGGTTATTGATTTTGATAATATCCGTAAAAAGTTTATTTTCGAATAGTTATGCCTGATCGGGGTGACTACCGGTTTTATGCCCCCGGGCGGCGTTGTCGGGATCTGGCCGGGGGCTGGCTAAAGCTGGGCGTGGCGACGCTTCTGACCGCCGGGGTTTACGCCGCGCTGTTGGCCGTGGCGCGTACGCCTGTGCTCAAGGATCTGGTTCCAAGCGATGATTTCTTTTACACATCGCTTGTCATTCATGTTATTTTTTCCAATGTCTTCTGGTTTCTGGCCATGGCAGGGGTGCTGTGGAGCCTGAATGCCGGCGATCGCCTGTTGCCGCTGGGTCGGGCCGCACTGTCCGTCGCCTGCATCGGCGTCGCGGTGATTGCCCTGTCGCCATTCATGGGCGCAGGCGATGCGGTGATGAGCAACTATATTCCCTTTCTTGACAGCCCGATATTTTTTGCCGGGCTTGCCATCTCCGGCAGCGGCTTCGCCCTGCTTGTTTTGCGTTCGGTAATTGCAGCGCCGGGGCTTGCTGCGAACAGCCCGGAGGGCTGCATGAGGTTCGGGGCGTATGCAGCCGCCAACGCGGCCTTAATGGCCATTCTGGCCTATTTCTGGGCGTTTTTCACTACGCCCGGATTTACTTCCGATGTGGATATGTATCAGGGCCTGTTCTGGCTTGGCGGTCATGTGTTGCAGTTTACCCACGCCCTGCTGATGCTGGTTGCATGGATTTGGCTGGCAAGCGCCAGTGGCGTACGAATGAAACTGACGCCCCGAACGGCGATGTTGCTGTTCACACTGGCCCTGCTTACCGTCGCCTTTACGCCCGTCGCCTTTCTGTCGCATAACATGACGTCCATTGCTTTTCAGCGATGGTTCACTATGCAAATGCAGATCGGCGGCGCTGTCGCCACGCTGCCGCTCGGCCTGGCTGTGCTGGTTAGCCTGTTTCGGTCAGGTCGGGCGGCGCCTGAAGCCCGGGCGTTGCGCATCGCCCTGCTGCTTTCCATGTTGCTGTTCGCCCTGGGCGGCGCGTTAGGCTTTATGTTGCGCCAGAGCAGCACGCTGGTAACGGCCCACTATCACAGCGTCACAGGCGCCGTTACGCTGGCCTTTATGGCCCTTGCCTATGATCTGCTGCCGCATCTCGGTTTTAAGCCTGCGCCGCCTCGTCAGGCCAGCTTGCAGGCGTATGCCTATGGCATCGGCCAGTTGCTGCATGTGCTGGGACTGGCCTGGGCCGGCGGTTACGGCATGGCGCGCAAGGTTGCCGGCAGCGGCCAGTCGCTGGATAATATGGCGCAGACTCTGGGCATGTCCCTGATGGGCCTTGGCGGCCTGATCGCCACCATTGGCGGCATTTTGTTTCTAATCATCGTGATCAACGCCATGCGCGGCAGTCAATTCGGCAGCGCTTAAGTGATGCATCCCCGCTTGATCATCGCCGCCCTGATAATGTGCCTCGCCCTGATTGGCGCCAGCTCCTTCATGCACTTGGGCAATACGGGCGCGGGCGGCGATGCCTATGGCGTCATTGCCGCTCCCCCGGAGGCCGGCGATGCCGTGACGGCAAGGCAGGCCATATTGCCGCACGGCATCGCCGAACGCGTTCACCGGGGCGTTGCCAATGTGCTGCAATTACTCATCATCGCTGTGGCGCTCACGGCTTTTGTTAAGCGCAGACAGGCCGATCATCCGCCGCTTTTTGCGCCCATGGCGGCGCTGGCGATTTCATTGATGCTGGCCTTCCTTGGCGCATGGTTCGGCTCTCCCCTGCGTTACCCCTGGATTGTGGTGACAAATCTCACAGGGGGATTTGCCCTGCTGGCGCTGTTCTGGTGGCTGACGCTGGATATGTTCGCCGTATCGGAAGGCGAAGTCAGGGGCGGCGGGATCAGAGTTCCGGCTGTTGCGGCTTTGCTGACGTTAATGCTGGCTATCCTGTCGGGTGCGTGGACCGACGCCTATTATGCCGCGCTGGCATGTCCTGGCCTGCCGGATTGTCAGGGGCAGTGGTTGCCGGGGTTGAAATTGTGGCCGGGGCTGTTGATGCCGGGCGTTCTCGATGTTGATGCGCACGGCAAGGTGGTCATTGATCAGGCTGTGGCGGCAGACATCCATATCGCACACCGCATTTGCGCTCTGGCGGCTCTTTTGGCAATCATCCGGGCCGGCGTCAGGGCATGGCGTCAGGGCGGGCGTATTCGCGTCGCCGGCGCGGCGTCGATGGTTTTTGCATCGTTTCAGTTTGCTCTTGGCGTTGGCTTGGTGTTAAGCGGCATGTCCATGATGGCGGCTACGGCGCACAGTCTTGTGGCTGCGCTGCTTGTTATCAGCCTGCTCGCGCTCATCCACCGCCGTTTCCTGGGTTGCGCCCGGCTGCATCAGTAATAGTTGCGTAATTTCTCGATGTCCAGAATGCGGATGGTTTTTCCTTCCATCTGAATCAGGTTCTTGTCGTTGAGTTGATGCAGAATCCTTGACAGGGTTTCCGGCGCCATATTCAGATGCAGTGCTATGGTCGCCTTGTTTGCCGGCAGGACAATGTTTCTTTTGCTGTATCTGGCGCCTTCAGGCTGCAATTGCTGAAGCAGATAGCCGACCACCCGCTGCTGGCTGGAATCCAGGGTAAGCGATTCCATCTCTGCAATCTGCTGGTGTATGCGACGGCTCAGGCCGGCAAGCATCTTGTGCGCGCAGTCGGGGTCTTCGTCGATGCAATAAAAGAGCACCTTTTTCGGGATGAAAAGGAGTTTGGCAGGCGTAATGGTTTGCACCGTCGCCGGGGATGGTTTGTCCAGGAACAACAGGGCCTCGCCGAAGCTCTGGCCGGGGCCGACAATTCTGCCCACATGTTCTTTTCCTTCCTTTGAAATAAAGGAAATTTTTATGTTTCCACGGATGGTAATGTAAAAGCCCCGGCACGAGTCGCCCTTATGAAAAATAAAGACTTTTTTTCCCAGGTCTATGAAGTGCGACTGTTCAGCGATGAGTTTGAGTTTGGATTCACGCATGCCGTTGAATAGAGGTATGGTTTTCAACATCTGGATTGTCAGATCCTCGGACATTTGCTCTCCTGTAGGTTTAACATGCAACGTGAGCAGCTACGGACACTTTTTCTAGGGGTGCTGGGTTGTTACCAGCAACAAATCCATGCGCGATAGCCTGGTCGCCATTCCAGCCCTGCTGAGCAGTTGCGTCATGCAAGCGAATACCAATATGTTTGACCTGTTGATGCAAGCGTTTTCTTGATTGATGTCAATTTGTTGATCAATGTCAATGCATGAGAAGAGGCCGCCAACCCAGACTTGCCGGATTGCTGCTAAGGGAGGCGATATGTATGCCATCATCTGAAAAGTCAGCGCCTTTCTGCGCCTGGGATGAAGGCTTTCAGGTTGGCATTCATCGGCTGGATGATCAGCATAAAGGGCTATTTTCCACTTTGAACAGATTTTATGGCATTCTGATGAGTCATGGCGATTCTGCCCTGATCGACAGAGAGTTGCTGAACCTGATGCGTCAGACCAGGGTGCATTTCGAAGCAGAAGAAAAACTTATGTTGGCGAATGACTACCCGGGATTTCAGTTGCATAAGGAAATACATGATTTTCTGCTGCACCAGCTGGAAGATGTGATGACGCTGGAATCCGGTGATTACGATCAGCCATGGATAGAAAGGCTGGAGATTGCTGATTTTTTGCATGCGTGGCTGACTGCCCATATTAAAGATGAAGATAAAAAGCTTGGGAATTTTCTGCAAGGCAGAGAATGATGAAGTCGTAAAAAGTCCGTCCGTGGCCTTTTTACTCCACGGAAAGCGAAAAACGCGGTTTTCACTTTCCTTACAAATCAATGACTTACGTTGTAAGCCATTGATTTGCGCGCCCGTCCATGGGCGCGTCTGATGCCTTTTTACGAAGGCATCAGAGAATCGGAAGCGGACTGAGCGCCTGTTTTAAGCGGCAGCAGGCGAATCCGGCGCAGGGCAATCTGAGCAGCTGCGGACTCTTTTGCATAGGGATTGCTGAGCCTTTTACGATGCCTGGCTCGCAGCAGCGCAAGCCCGGTCGATAGCGAGCAATTCATCGTCGCTCATTAATCTCTGCGCTGTTTCAAAAAACTCGCGCTCTTCAAAACGAATGTGGCGCTCCAGCAGCTCGCCAAAATGATTCAAATCGGCTGATGTACGACCGCTCTCCGGCATGAAAATCCGGCGGATGGCTCTGTGCTCCTGCTTAAACCGCTGCATCAGCGCGGTTTCGCCATGCTTTTCCAGGATCGGAGCAATATATATGTCCTCAATCCGGAAGTGCGGCTCAAGCTCCGTCTCGAATAACCTCCCGACTTGAATCCACATGTTTCTGACGCTGTTCGCATCCCCGCTTGCGGCGGCCTTTTTTACCTTGCGGGCGAAAACCAGGCCCTGATGATGCTGCATGGATAAGGGCTGAAATTCGGCCAGTCGTTTCATTGTTCAGATATTCTCAGGGCGGCGATTGCTGCTTTTAAGCTGAATGCTGCCATAGATAAACAGGCAAACGCCGAAAACGCCGAAAACAATATAAAAGTCGTCGAGTTCAAAACCAAGAACCCTGGCCAGCAACGCAGTAGCCAGGCACAGGACTACAAGCACAAGCCCCAGAACCTGTTTCTTTTTGCCAACAGGCGCCCCCCCGGTCAAACCAGAAATCCGAGAATCAGCGCCTTGTAGTTTCTCATATGGCCGCTGAGATTCAATATGGCCGGGATCAGCAGGATGACGCCGCAGAGGATTGTAAGCCGGGCAGTATTATCCAGCACGAAGGAGCGCCTTTTTAACAGCAAAATGGCGATTACGGTTGTAAACACAAGGGCGACGCTTATGCCAAGGCCATAAAAAAAGGCCAGATACCATCCCCGGGCTGCTGTTTCCTGCTGTGAGGCCAGGCCAAGAATATCGGACAGGGTCGGTGTAATGCAGGGAGAATACATGATGGCGAAGCTGATGCCGATCAGTAGCGATAACGCGCTCAACATCAGCGGGCTGCGCCGCTTGCGCAGCATCTTTGTCCGATGATGCAGGAGCAGGTACAGGCTGGCGACGAGAATGATGGCGCCGGCCATAAGTCTCAGGCTGCCGATATTATAGATCAGCACGCGGCTTATGCGTAATCCGGAAGCGATGAACAGTGCATAGAAAACCGAGAAGCCAATGCTGTAACACGCGCAGGATGGAATAAGCCACCTTGCCACAGCCGGGTTATTGTTCTCGTCCGTTTCAAGCAGATAAAGGCCAACCATAAAAGCGATAAAGAAAGGGCTGATCTGTAAAATGCATATCTGCCAGATAGAAAAAAAAGAGGAAATCCCGGAGATAAATGTCATGCCTGCGTTCATTACAGCACGGCCTTGAACCAGTCTGAAAATTCCCCGGATTTATCT
The DNA here is from genome assembly GCA_964437065.1 of uncultured Zetaproteobacteria bacterium. Taxonomy (GTDB): domain Bacteria; phylum Pseudomonadota; class Zetaproteobacteria; order Mariprofundales; family Mariprofundaceae; genus Mariprofundus. The sequence continues at coordinate 10,830 of CAYTFI010000002.1, forward strand.
TTGATATTGCCGTAAAAGGCCCGTTTCACAATACCCGTCTTGTCAATAAAAATAGTCGTGGGCGGGGATCTGACGCCAAAAGACCTGGCGATCTCATCGTCTTCATCATATCCGGCTGAAAATGGCACCTGCCATTTTTTCGTATAGTTTATGAATTTTTCCTCGCCATCCTGAATGCCGATCATGAGGAATGCGATGTCGTCTTTATAATCCTGATAGGCCTTTTTCATCATCGGCATGGAATCATTGGAGCAGGGGCACCAGGAAGACATGAAGGTGATCATCAGGCCTTTGCCGGCATATTGACTCAGGCTGACTGTCTCGCCGCTGACCAGTTGCAGATTGAACGGCGGGGCCTTTTCACCGATCTGCAGCAAGGGTCGCCCGCTGTCGCATGCGCCAAGAAAAGCGACAAGCAAAAGGGCTGTGGGCAGGCGCATTGATTGTTTTGTTCTAAAGGATTTTGTCGAGTTCATGCCGCAATAATGCTTCATTTACGCCTCCTGGATGGAAATAGCTGATGGTGGAATCCCTGCTGATAAAAAAGCTTGTCGGCAGGCCGTAAACGCCGTAGGACTCTTTAATGCTGCCGGTTTTATCCAGCCCGGCAGGGAAGTTGAAGCCTGTTTTTTTAATGAGCTTGTTCACTTCCCGGACTGTATCGTCAACTGCGATAGCCACAAAAGTCACGCCTTTCTTTTGGTACGCGTCGTGTATTTTTATCAGCGCGGGAATTTCTTCCCGGCACGGCAGGCACCATGAGGCAAAGAAGTTGATCATGACCGGCTTGCCTTTGTAGTCGCTTAGCCGAAATTCACTGCCGTCAAGCAGCGTCAGGGCGAACTGGGGGGCCGCTCTATGCTCGGGACGCGAATTCGTTGTTCCTTTCAGCAGAACCATTGCCGCCGTTCCGGCCAGCAGCAGCCCGGCAAGACAAAGGATAAGCAATAGTTTATAATACTTTTTATTCAATGTTTGCTCCCTGCATTTATCTCCGGAAAAGTGAAACAGCCGTCACCGGCGGCGCGGAACACTGGAGCATCTCCAGCCGCCATACAAATGCGGGAATAATCCGGCCCGCATTATTCTGTTGTGGATGGAACGGGCATATTCCACTGAAACGTCTTTTCCATGATCCCGGGCAGATGAATGGCGACTTCCAGCAATGCCGGGCTGCTTTCATCCAGCTCCGGGAATATAAGCAGGCCCTGCCTGTGGTGGTGTTGCCCGTCCTCGTAGATGATTTGCCAGTCCGTCGCCTTTCGCTCCGCTTTGCCGCCGCGCCTCAGTATGGCCATGTCAGCAATGTTCCACATCGGTATGACGCCCTGGTGGGTGTTCAGGTAGATGACAAAAATCGCCCCCGGCCCTGTCGGCGGCTCATTGCTGGCCACCAGGTAGGGAAACAGGCTGATATGGCTGCTCGGGATATAAATAATATCCAGATACAGATCGCCCGCCCCGAAATCGCTTCGCCACAAATATCGCTTTACATGCTTCATGGTCTTGTCGGGGATGACTGTTGGCAGATTGCTTAGAAAATGATTTGCAAGATATTGCCTGATAGCTGTTGCGGCGCGGTCTGTGATTGCCGCCCGATCGGGCGCCTTCATGCGATTGACGACAGCCTCCCATTCGAAGGCGGTTCGCGGTTTCTTTTCGATCAAATCGCTGCTGTGGCAGCGTCTGGTGCAGGTGTTTTGATAAAGCTGTCTGGTTTCCGCCGCCGTCAGCCTGTCAACAAGATCATGCGAATAAAGGAAAATTTTTCCATGGCTATATGCATTATTTATAATTTCCCCGGGCGGGATATGGAACAGAAAGGTGAACACAAGAAATGTGGCGGCAACTGCCAGAAACAGAAATGCGCTTATGCTGATGATGATGGATTTCACATCTGCCTGCCATGTCTCATTTTTTTCTGCCGGAAAGTATTTTCAGGTCGAGGTCGAGGGATTAAAGAAAAGCTTTCTGATGCCAATATAAACGCCGAAAAACATCACCCCCGCCCACAATGCGATGGCCGACCACAGCACGGCCCAATCCATTTTGCCGAAGCTTCTCGTGTATTGGAATATCTTGCCCTGCACCCTCTGTAGCGGGGTGAGCAGCGCTGCCTGACCGTATTTGCCGACAAAATAGTCCATGATCTCCTTTTTGCTCATGCCTTTGTTGATCAGTTCGCCCACCTGATTTTTCCACTTGAGTCCGCAACTCATATTACAGTCCTGCAACACCAGCGGGCATTCGCAGGGGCAGGCAAGATCCACGACGACGTCGCTGATGGTCAGGGCAGAGACCCTGGCAGGCAGGATGGCGCAAAAGGCAAGGGTCAGCATGCCGACAAACAGCGGCTGCTTTGGCAGCGGCGAAAGCTTCATGATTGCGACTCGCCCCGCCTTTTCCTGCGCGAGCGGAAAAACCAGATGACAAGCGCCAGCACAGCAATCATGCCGCTGGTGAATATGATATAGATGTATGACTTAATGTTTTTCTGGGTTTCATAGACGCCTCCGAATGACTTCGGGCCTTTCATGGAAACATATTTAATATCCAGAGAGGGCTTCGGATCCTTTTTAATATAAGTCAGCCGGAACAGATTTTCCTGGCTGGCGCCGACATCCTGCATCGTATAGGCAAAATGCTTAAATCCTTTAACCACGCTGATTGCATCGCCCTGCTGCGATTGCACGGCATGCTCAGGCGGGGCAATGGTGAATTCCGTGCTGCGCAATGGCTGCTCGACATCAATCTCCATCGCCTTTACCGGGTGATTTGTCCTGATGCGATAATCCAGCGATCTTTTCTCGTGTTGCACATCAAATTGAGGCGTGTGAAAGCTGAGATAAAAATTGGGGTAGGGCAGCGTAAGACTCACCTCGTCATATTCGCCCCTGTTGACGGTTTTATATAGCTGGCAAAAATGCTGACCTTCATAGGAGAGGCTGCATGCATCGCTGACCACGGAGCCTTTAGGCAGCAGGAAGCTGGTCTTGATGGGGTATGAAGCGCTTTCCTCAAATCTGCCGTCATAAATCGCCAGCAGGCTGGGATCGTCATGTTCGGGCCAGATGGAAACCCGCATGCGCCCAATGGACAAGTCCTGAGTGGCCTTGCCGACGTCGGACTCCTGCTTGCAGCCTGAAAGCAGAATCAAAAGCATAAAAACAGGAGCCAGATATTTATATTTGCTTGTCAGGTTCATGTTTGATAAATATTCTCCCTAGCGTGGAGTTTTCCTTGCGAACTATAGTAGAGCGTGGCCATTTGTCACATTTCAACTCGTCGGAGCATGCGTGTTCAACGCGTCGAGCCGACATTGCGCCTGAACTGGAAACTAATGCGTGATGCGTTTTTATTACCTTAAGAATAAATGAAGATAATTTAATTTAAATCGGAAAAATTTGATTTGAGTCAAGGAATGATCGCATGAAATTAGCAGCTTCCCATCCGCATACGGGCGCATATCTGCTGTACTGGTATGCGTTAAATAAACACAGCAATGGCAGGGCGCTGTTGCAAGTGTTGAGAAAGCAAAAATAAAATGGGAGGCAGAATGAAAAGTAAGCATATGATTTACATAGCGGGTCTTCTTTCAGCTGCTTTTGCAATGATTGGTATTGCAAAGGCCGGTGAAGTGATTCCCCCATGGCAGCACGCAGTGCAGGCAGAAGAAGGTGCGAAAGATTCTCCATTGCATGATCCGATGCTGTTATATAATGCAGGCGGTCTCGATGGCCGGGTAGCCGTAATCGGCATCCCCAGCTTCAGAACCTACCGGCATATTGCGGTAGGCGTCGATCTGCACGAGGTCGTCTATGGCGGTCTTGCGGCAGGCAACAAGAACGGCACCCCGGATGGTAAATTTCTCTACGTCAACGACAAGGGCGCCAACACCGTTGGCGAAATCAACCTGCAGACCGGCATGCTGCAAAGGCTGATTGCATTGCCTTTCCCCTTCGGCGTTCACCATATTGCACTGAGCCCGATGGGCAAATATCTCTATGGCTCTGGCGAATATACCGGAAAAATGCTGAAAATGGAGATTAAGACAGGCAAAACCCAGGTTATTGACTGGGGCCCGTCGCCAAGCGCTCCGGACTATCTGGACGTGGGTAAAAAGAACTCTCCAAGTGAGCATTATATCTTCTCCGGCAACTACTACCACTCCACTGTGGGCGTGTTCTCCGACAATCCTTTCAAGATGATCAAGGAAATTCCGGTCGGCAAGAATCCACATGGCACGGACGTGATTCCCGAGGGCACCAAGGTGATTGTCAGTGACAAGCTGTCGGCGACCATGTCTGTCATCGACACCAAGAAGCTGGCCGTGATGAAAGTATTCCCGACCTGCGCCGGCCCGCTGCATTCCGTAATGGATGTATATAATAAAGACGGCGGCCCCTACAAGGCAGGCATCGACAGCCCGGACGGCCTGACTTCCAAGTATGCTTATGAAAGCTGCTTCGTGGCTGATGCAAACGTGAAAATCGACTTGCACAAACTGGAAGTGGTGGATGAGATTCCTACCCACTACAGAACAGGCCATATCGCTATCAGTGCGGACAACTCCTATGTAATGGCATTGAACAAGTTCTCAACCGGCCTGTTCAGCCCTACCGGCGTTGTTTATCCGGTGAACTTCGAGATGTGGGACGCGCGTGAGAGCAGCCCGACCTACGGCAAGACCCTGAGGATCATGCCGGTGGACGGCGAGCCGCATAATGCCAAGAGCATCATGTCCTATCTGGTCAAGGACTGGACGCAGGGCCAGGCAGAACATGGTCTGATCGATTCTACCGGGCGGGCAATGATGCTGGAGCCTGCGCACAAGGCTCATGTCACGCAGTATCTCACTCCGAAAGAGCATGAAAGGCCAGGCGTACGCACGGTCAACGGCGTCAAGGAAGTACATGTCAAGGCGTTCAGCTACGGTTATATTCCACGTCAGATGCATGTCAACAAGGGCGACAAGGTCAGGCTCTTTGTGACCAATATTGACAGGGCGGCCGGCATCACCAAGAACCCGGATGTCACCATGGGCTTCACCATCTATGGCCCCTATGGACTGAGAACCAACCTGGATCTGCCACGCGGCGTTACCACTGTGGCCGAGTTCACAGCAGAGATTGCAGGTCAATACGAAATATTCTGTCAGCACTTCTGCGGCCCGCTGCATCTGGAGATGAGGGCTCAGTTCTTTGTGGATGATCCGGCCAAGGGCACATCCACGCTTGCTGCAGATGGCGGCGAGTGGGACGCAGCTCAACAGCTCCCCGGCTTGCTTGAAGAGGGTATGTTGACAGTAGCCGAGCATGTAAAGAGCCTGTAACAGAGTCCTTTACATATTGAATAACCGGGTATCCGTCCACCCCTCCGAACAGGAGGGGTGGGGATTCCCGAAAAAAAGAAAATGATGCAGGGAGGTAGGTAAAAATATGAAAAATAATATGCTAAAATTGTGCTTGGTCACGATGGCGGGTTTAGGCGTTGTCATGTGGTCAGCAACATCGGCGGTAGCGGCTGAAAAGCGGTGCACGGCGGGAGGCGTAAAGGTTGAATGCCCTACGCAATCCGACGAGGCGCTCCAGAAGTCTGCTGATGCATATGAGAAAGAAGCCGACGATATGGCGAAAGGAAAATCGGGCAGCACCTATGGCATCGCCGTGTTCGATTACCTGACCGGTGTCGGCAAGCGCGCTGCGAAAGGCAGTGCAACAGCGGGCGAGAGCGGCTATGGCAGCAAGCATGCCGGCGATGTAGGCGGCAGGCACACCGAGCTTTGGGATCGTAGGGCCAACCCTGCCAAGGGCGAGGCCATCTACAACCAGTGGACGCATAACTGGTCTCCCAAGTTCAGCGAGACGCTTGTTCCCGGCGCTGACCCGAACGAAGGCAAGCAGTGGTATTATGTATATTGCATTGCCTGTCATGGCTGGACCTTGCAGGGAGACGGCCCTAATGCCGTTGAGCTGAATCCACGTCCAAGAACCCTGATCAAGGGCAGCTACATGGGCAAGAAGACCAACCTTGAGCTGTTTACTGTGATCAAGGGCGGCGGAGCATCAGTCGATCTTTCCTCATCCATGCCGAGTTGGGGAAATGTTCTGCAGGATCAGGATATCTGGAATGTTGTGGCCTGGATTCGCGCTATGCAGGATGTAAGGCCTCCGAAGAGCGTGGATGAGTATCTCGCGCCCAAGTCAACATTCAAGCCAATCGCTGGCGATGTGAATCCGCTTAACGCGGCCAAGAGCAATGAGTTTGCCGATGCGCAGGAGATGCTTGAGGCTGGCATAGGCGGACGCGGCGGCCCCAACCTGGTTGGCGGCGGCTATGTTAACGGCGGGCTCAGAAAGGCGCCCAAGGAAGTTGCGAAGAAGGTTTCAAAAGGCTATTAAAGTTTAGTTCAGCCTTAATAACTGCAAGTTGTTTTGCAGCTTGAAATGAAACCTATGCATAAAAATGTAGTAACTGGTGGAATTCGTGACGGTCAGGTGTCAATTGGCCGTCACGAATGAAGCCATTTTTTTTTGTTCCGGACTGTATCAAACAGCATGCACCAAAAAATCTTATTGCGCTGGCGCTCCCGATGACCATTTCCCGGAAAACAGTTGTTTCTTATCATCATCATGCCTTATCTGCCTTATCCGGGCACTGCCTTAACATAGATCCAGGCGCGCTAACGGAGGCGGGCGCATCATTTTTATCATGGAGAAGGGCTTGTGAGTGCGCATGATTGCGATGTATTAATCATTGGCGGAGGAATATCAGGGCTCGCCAATGCCTGGTGGCTGGCCCGCGAAGGCCTGTCGGTGGAAGTGTGGGAGGCGGGAGATCGCCCCGGCGGAAAGATAAGAAGCACCAGACGGGGCGGCTATCTGACTGAGCGCGCTGCGGCCATGGTGATGAATTTTCGCCCTGAAGTGTCGGAGCTAATGCACGAATCCGGACTGGAGGCAGCGAAGGTTAGCCGACTTCCGGAAGCTGAAGCGAACCGGTATCTGCTGCATGGAGGCGAGTTGAAGGCTCTGCCCATGCGCCTTGGCGGCATGCTGGCTTCGCCGTTATGGAGTCTGTCCGGCAAGCTGCGTCTGATGTTTGAGCCTTTTGTGCTCACCAGCGGCGCCAGGGATGAGTCGGTCAGCGATTTTATCGGCAGGCGGCTGGGGCGCGAAATGCTCGACAAGGCTATGGAGCCATTTGTTGCAGGCACCCTGGCGTCCGATCCTGATCTGGCCAGCGCCAGAGCCACGTTGCCCCGGCTTACTGCGCTGGAACAACGTTACGGCAGTATCGCAGCAGGCATCCTGATTAATCGAATACTGGGCCGCCGCATGGCGACTGCAACTGAGACTTTCTCTTTCCGTGGCGGCATTCAGACGCTGGTGGACGTCCTTGCCGGGACGCCGGGGATCCGTATGCTCACCGGTTATGCAGCGCAGGAACTGGTTCGACAGAAGCGCGGCTGGCGCGTTGCGGCAAATACTTCCGAGGGCGATCGCTGCATTAGTGCGCAGCACGTGATTGTGGCAACGCCGGCGCCGGTTGCAGCCAGACTGGTTAGCCCGCTGAACAGGAAATTATCCGAATTACTGCATGGCATTGCCTACGCATCAATTGCCGTAGTGCATGCAGGCCTTGATCGCAGCGCCATTGATCATCCGTTGAACGGGGGAGGGTTCCTGACGCCGAAGAGCGAGGGCTCGGCGCTATCCGGCAATCTGTGGATGAGCGCTTTGTTTTCCGGTCGGGCCCCGTCGGGCAAGGCGCTGCTCACCTCTTATCTTGGCGGCGCCCGCGCACCGCAGGTGATCGATTGGGATGAAGAGCGCATCATGGACAGGACCATGCAACTTTTGCAGCCCGTACTGGGACTGAATGGCGCGCCGGAGATGGTTCACATCGACCGTCACAAGCATGCCCTGCCGGTTTACCACGGCGCTTACCAGAGCCGAATTGAAGCCATTGAAGCTGAATTGAAATTGCTGCCGGGCCTGCACCTGGAGGCCAATTACAAGGGCGGCATTTCAGTGCGGGATCGTCTTGGTCTGGGTCGAGCCCTGGCTCAACGCATTATGGCCGAACGAGAGCGTGCTTTCGGACGGGGAGCCGAAATGGCAACGATGGGGTGCTGACTGGGCAGGGCGCTTTTGGCGTGAAATAGCGCAGTGAAAATGAAAAATAAATATTTTGACATAGATCAATGTTAGCTGCCTGTGGAGATGCAGATTTCCGTCCGCAGCAACTATGAACAGTTCATCATAAGATTCCTGCTTAAGAATGTTATTTCAACATGCCAGTAGCGGGGAATAATTTTAACTGATTGATTGAATGAATACTTAATAAAAACAGGAGGGGAGCATGAAACGATTAGTGGTTAGTGTTTCTGTAGGCGCAGCCATGCTGGTGATGTGTTCAGCAAGCAGCTTTGCCGCCGGAGATGCCGTATTTAAAGATAAAGGCTGTACAGCGTGTCATTACACGACAGGGCCGGCGCAGGAGAAATCCATTGCCGACCAGCTGGCAAAGAAAGGTCCTGAACTGTGGTATGCAGGCAGTAAATTTCAGAAGGACTGGCTGGTAGCCTGGCTACAGGATCCCAAGCCGATTCGCACCATGAAATATAATTCCCTGACGGAGAAGAATGCAGGGGATCATCCCAAATTATCCGCTAGTGAAGCCGGCGAGGTTAGTGGCTTTCTGATGGGCCTTACCTCAGATGTAGTCAAGGCAGGCGTCGTCAAGCCCAAGTACAGCCCGAAGGCGAAGCTGGTCTTCCGCAAAAAAATGCCATGTACCGGCTGCCACATATCTCCCGACAAACGCGGCAATATTGGCGGCGGACTTTCCGGGCCATCACTGGTTGGCGCTTCCAAGCGGTTAAACCCGGACTGGATTCTTGCCTATCTGACAAACATGAAGGTATTCAAGCCGGTCAGGGACATGCCTGATTTTAATGGCCTTATATCGGTTCCTGACATGAAAAAAGTAGCGGCCTTTGTGGCTAACTTCAAATAGGGGAGTGGTTATTATGTTGAGACTATCATTTACTACAGCCGCACTGTGTGCGATGATCATGCTGGCCGCAGGGCCGGCTCAGGCCGAGGATGGCAAACAGGTGTTTGACTTCTACTGCGCCCAGTGTCATGGCGTTGAAGGCACCGGCAAGGGCATTAATGTAACCAAGGACATGGCGACCACGCCGCGCGATTTCACCAATAAGGTGGATATGGCCAAGCGCACCGATGATGATATCAGGACGGTTATCAGAGATGGCGGCCCTGCTCTGAGCAAGTCGGCAGTGATGCCGCCGTGGGGCAAGACATTATCTGCTGATCAGGTTGAATTATTGCTGGGCTATGTCAGGCATTTTGCAAAATAAATGGTAACTACTCAGATCACCCTTGATTTGCCCGATAACTGCGTCAAACATGCTCGAGTGCAGGAGCACACTGCGCGTGTTTTCCTTGTTCTCGAACAAATCAAGGGCAATCTGAGCAGCTACGGGCATGTCCGAACAGGGTGCTGAGTAGTTACAATAAATGTAATACGGACGGAGAGGCGCCATTATGAAATATGAAACAAGAGGTAAAATTTGTAATGGCGTCATTTTCTCCGGCATGTTGGCGAATGTCATCACTGTGGTTCTGATTCTTTATTTTTATGTCGTGTAGGACATTCAAAACAAGGAACAACATCAGCGGAGATGGTAACGGCCTGTCGGAGATATTTGGCTATGTGGAAATTTTCATAAGGGGCGCACGGATATGAGTACAGAAGAACAAGAACCAACCTGGTTAGGACCCACCATATTTACGGTGGTTCTGATCGCGATAATTCTAGCATTCAGATGGATGATTAAGGAGTGATGAGGTTATGAAAACAATTTTGCCGTTCAGTGGCGCGTTGGTGGTCTTTGCCCTGTTGTTTCTGGGTCTTGACACCTTGGTCATGAAGCTTCAGGGGCTATCCCTGATTTTTCATCAATAGAGCACCTGAAACTATCAGTTCAGCGCATCCTGTGCTGAATAAAACAGGCTTATAAACATTGGAAAACGGGGGAGTCGAGCTTTGAAAACATGCTATAAGAGAATTATTTACGGGGCGCTGTTACTGGTATTTACTGCCATTGTGATCGCGCCCGGCATCCTGCCTGCGTCGTTTACGAATGTGGCGAGTGTTGCGATTGCGGCCGAGGAGTCAGCGGACGCAGGCGAGGCAGCGGTAGCTGGCGGCGAAGCAGATGCTGAAGCAGATGCGGCGGCAGTATCGCCCTACGGCCCTGCGCCAAAATTAACAGCAGCGGATTATCCCACCATACCGGGCTTTAACGGTCGAATTGTAGTCTGGATTGTGGCGCAGATGCATCTCTGGTTTGCCGCATTCGTGCTGGCGGTGCCAATCTTTGTATTTATTATTGAAGCTATTGGTATGAAAACACGGGATCAACGTTATGACAATATGGCCCACGAGTTCATCAAGGTCAGTCTCACGGCCTATTCGCTGACCGCCATCCTCGGCGGACTGCTGGCCTTCAGCCTGATTCTCTTCTATCCGCAGGTCTTTACCTATCTAACTGCAATATTTAAGCCGAGTATGTTTTACTACGCCCTGCTGTTCTTTGCCGAAAGCGCGGTGCTGTATATCTATTATTACGGCTGGGACTGGCTTCAGGGCGGTAATAAAAAGTGGATTCATCTGACGCTGGGCCTGATGCTTAATGCGGTCGGCACGATGATGATGTTTCAGACCAGCGCCTGGATCACCTTTACCATGAGCCCGGCTGCTGTGGATGCCGCAGGAGTATTTAACGGCAATACATGGGAAGCGATTCACAATTTCCTGTGGATGCCCATCAACATTCACCGGTTCGTTGCGAATATTGCCTATGGCGGCTCGATTGTAGGCGCTTATGCAGCCTTTAAATTTCTCAGCGTAACCAACAGGGAGCAACGCGCACATTACGACTGGATGGGTTATAATGCTAATTTCATCGCCGTGTGCGCCCTGCTGCCGCTGCCCTTTGCCGGCTATTATCTGACGGCCGAGATTTATGCCTATTCGCAGCAGATGGGCATCACGCTGATGGGCGGCGTATTCGCCTGGCTGTTTATTATTCAGGCGGTGCTGATCGGCGCCCTGTTCCTGTCGGTGAACTATTATCTGTGGTGCGGCATGGGTCGAAGCGACGGCGCCTATCGCTATTATCCCTACCTTAAATATATAGCTATTCTTATTATTGGCGCCTTCCTGGTCTGGTTTACACCGCACACGCTGGTGCTGACCAACGCTGAGCTCAAGAGCCTTGGAGGGCCCTACCATCCTTATCTCGGTAAATTTGGCATCATGCCCGCGAAGAATACAGCAGTGAACATTATGATACTGTTTACATGCCTGAGCTTTATTCTGTACAGGCGTTCCAACAAAATCGCAACGGTTGCCTGGGCCAAGGCAGGCAATGCTGCGGTTACAGCGCTGTTTTTGGCCGGCGTGGTGAATATCCTGACGCTTGGCGTTTATTACGGCTATTTCACCAATACGGTGTACAAGGTGGCGGCCTCTATTCCGCAGGTGTTGACCACGCTTACAGTCGTTGTCATCGCTCTGACACTGGATGTCTTTATCTACAAGGATGCCAAAGAGGTGGCCCCCCTGCATTGGGGCCGGATTCCCAATCGTTCGCAATACGCGCTGTTCCTGCTGGCTGTGGCATTTACCTGGCTGATGGGCCTGATGGGTTATATCCGTTCGGGAATCCGTCAGCACTGGCATGTATATGGCATATTCCGTGACAACTCTGCTGATGCGTTTACGCCTGATCTCTCCTTCGCCGCCAATACCGTTTCGGCAGCGACAGTTCTGTTTATGGCCATGGTCATCTTTGTATTCTGGCTGGCCTCGGTGAGCGGCCGCAAATCTGATACATCGAAATACTGGATGGGGCAGCAGTCATGAGAAACTTTCTAAATGTTGTAATTTTCAGCTTGATAATGATTGGTTCATTTGGCGGCTATGCCACCTTTGGCATTCCCCGCATTAAGCCAGCTCCGCCGCCGGTCGAGGAAAAACTTGATCTTGGTGCCATGACCATGGAAACCTATATCGCCATGGGTGAAAAAATATTTAAAGGCAAGGGAACCTGCACACTGTGCCATAATGAGCGCGGTCGGGCGCCGGATCTGCCGAAATTGAATATGGCCGATGAAACCAAAAAGGCCCTCGCCGACCCCCGTTACAAGGCCAAAGGCGAGGCCACGGATGTCCAGGGCTATCTTTATGAGTCCATGGTGGCGCCGTCCGCCTACGTGGTTGCGGGATTTGGTAAATCTGGGACGAACGATACTGTAAGTCCTATGCCCAATATTTCAGGCGGCTCAATCGGTTTATCTGATATTGAGATCAATTCGGTGATCGCCTACCTGCAGGATTTAAGCGGCATTGAGGTGACCGTCGAACTTCCAACCATGGAAGCGCCTCCTGAGGAGGACAGCGGAGAAGATGGCGGCGGACGCGCGCCCTATACCAGCGTTGATGAGATCATTGGCGAGCTTGGCTGCGGCGCCTGTCATATGATTGGCGAAGATGAGGGCGAAATAGGCCCTAATCTTAGACATATCGGCGCAAAGCGGGATGTGGAATATCTGAGGCGGGCCGTGATGGATCCCAATGCAGATATAGCCGAGGGATTTGAAGCGGATACCATGCCCGATACATTTGGTGATGATTTGAGTGCAAAGGAGTTTGACATGCTTATAAACTATCTGGCCGGGTCGAAATGATCATGGAACAGAAAAAACGAATCATACCTCGCATATTACAATTCGCCCTTGTTATCGCCTTTTTCTATGGCGCCTTTGTAACGCTGTTTGATGTTGTTCTTGGGGCGGTGATCCCCAAGAGCCTGCTGACCATGTACATGTTCTTTGTCGTGGCTGGCGTGTTTATGGTGTTTACCTGTAATGAGGAGAGCACCAATGAACTGGTTGGTCCCATCAAGGCCCTGGTTGAAGACCCGTCAAAGAAGATGGTGCGCAATATTGTGTTCCTAATCCTTCCGCTGATGGCGGGCGGATACATGTTTAAAAGCATGCAACCCAGCTTTGAGGCGCCGGTGGAATTGCGCAGCATTCACCCTGCGCCTCCTGCCTCGGTCAAGGTATATGGAAAGCGCTTCAACCTGTCAACGCTGGAGAACCCCTATCGAAAGTTTGAGACGGAAGATCCGGCCAAATTTAAGAAACTGGTCAATGAAGGCGGCGAAATTTATATCAGGAACTGTCAGTACTGTCATGGTGACAGGCTGGATGGCAAGGGGCCCTATGCCGAGGGTCTGAACCCGACGCCGCTCAATTTTCAGGACGTTGGCACCATTGCGCAGTTGACGGAGTCATTCGTATTCTGGCGCATTACCACGGGCGGGCCGGGGCTGCCAAAAGAGGCTGCACCATGGATTTCAGCCATGCCCGTGTGGGAGAATTTCCTGAGCGAGGATCAGGTGTGGAAAGTGATCCTGTTCCTGTATGACTATACAGGCAAGCGTCCGAGGGCCTGGGAATAATGAATATCAAACAATCAGGGAAGGCTATGAGATATATGAATCCACTGACAAAATTAGTTGCCGGCGCTTTGCTTGCGTCACTGTTCATGGCGGCGCCGGCACTGGCAGCCGGCGGTGATGCGGCCAAGGGCAAGATCATTTATGAAAAGCGCTGCATATGGTGCCATGGCGCCGATGGCGATGGCCTTGGCCCAGCCGAAGAGCGCCTCAACCCGCCGCCACGCAGCTTTGAAGATGGTCAGTACAAGATCAAGACCACAGATTTTGAAAGCATGGTTCCCACTGACGATGACATTTTTCGCATGGTTCGTGATGGCATGCCTGGTTCGGCGATGCCAAGCTGGAAGGAGCTTCTTACAGAGCCGGAAATGTGGGATGTCGTCCAGTACATCAAGACCTTTGCCGGCTATGATGAGGAAAAGCCCGGTGCAACGGTTGATTACGGCACCCAGATCCCGAGCTCGCCTGAAAGCATCGCCAAGGGCAAGGCATTGTTTGAAGATGGCGATCGCTGCGTTGAATGCCATGGTAAAACAGGCAAGGGCAGCGCCATCAAGGCGCTCAAGGGTGATCTGAAGGAGAGAACGTGGCCGCGCAACCTGACAAAGCCATGGACATTCCGTGCAAGCAATGATCAGAAAGATATTTTCACGCGAATAAGCACAGGCATTCCGGGTACGCAGATGCCGTCGTTTGCCGATCCGAAAAGCAAGAAGAAGCTGAGCATTGAAGAGCGCTGGCATGTGGCAAACTATGTTCACAGCCTTGCCAAGACTGAGGAAGTGGTGAATCCTTCCAACTCGGTGATCAAGGCGGAGGTGGCTGAGGGAGACTTGCCTGCTACGCCTGATGATGAGCGCTGGAGCAAGACCGTGTCCACTACCTTTAGGCTTGTGCCACAGATCATCGGAAAGGAGCGCTTTTTCAAACCGGCTAACGATACGATTACGGTCAGGGCTCTTTATAATGAATCCAAGGTTGCCATTTTGCTGGAGTGGGATGATCGAACCAAGAGCATTCCCGGAGATGAACTGGCAGAGAAGATTGCCGATCAGCCAATGTCGGAGGATGGAGTGGCAGTGCAGCTCCCCGTCGTGATCCCGACTGAAATGGAGAAGCCGTATTGGGGCATGGGCGATGCATCGCATCCGGTCAACATCTGGCACTGGAAGAGCGGCTCGACCAAGGCCGGTGAGACTGTGTCGCTGGTAAATGCCAAGGGCTTTGCTAATATAGAGCCCCGCGAGATTGGTGATACGGGCCTGCAGGCGAAGTCATCTTATGACAATGGAACATGGCGCGTCCTGTTCACTCGGGCGCTGACTACTGGCGATGCAGAAAATGATCTGCAGTTTGCCGAGGGTAAGTTTATACCAATCGCCTTTGCCGCCTGGGATGGCAGTAACAGTGAGTCCGGATCAAAGCACACCATGTCAACATGGTACTGGTTGCTGATGAAGCCGGCGCCGTCTTCCAAGCCTCTGATGTTGGCTATACTGGTTGCCGGGTTGTTGTTTGGCGGCCTGCTATGGTGGGCGCGCAGTGCGCAGAAGAGCAGTAATGCCTAGTGCATGCGAGCAGGAAGCGCTCTGTGACTTAAATATGCCGGATGAGCGCGGCGGCGTGAAATGCAGGCTCTTTGGCGTAGTGTTGATAGGCCTTGGTTTTTTAGACAGCCTGTTGACCTTGCGTGGCGGCTTTGCAAGTGGAATATATTTGACAATTATTGGCATAGGCTTCGCTTTCTTTGCAGTTGGCGCGGTGCTCAGAAGACGAGATTGTCTCAGGGAGTTAAATCATGAAGCATAAAATTCTGATAGTGGACGATGAAGAGCCGATTCGCAAGACGATCCGGCTTCAGTTGAAGGACACTGGCATGGAGATTATCGAGGCTGAGGATGGCGAGCAGGGAATTGCAGTGCTTGATAATGAAAATGCACTCATTGTGGATGCGATTATTTGCGACGTGCGCATGCCCAAGATCAATGGCGTTGAAGCAATTCATTATTTCCGCCGCGAGTATCCGGCAATTCCGGTTATTGTATTGACCGGATTCCCGGATGTTAAGCTGGCGACGGACTTCCTTAAGGATGGCGTTGAGGATTATCTGGTGAAGCCGGTTGAGAAGGAAAAACTGATCGAGGTAGTTACCAGAGCGGTGAGCCATCGGAACGTCTCCGGCGAGAGCATGTAATCCGGTAAAAGCTACCGACTGATTAAAAGAGCGCCCGATGGGCGCTCTTTTTTTGCGCAATAAAATCACGCAAGGGATGCAAGAGAAAATCCTGAAATCAGAAAGCCTCTCTTTTCTTTGCGTCCTGGCGTGAGTCGTTTGCGATGGGGCGCGGCAGGCGGTTATGTTGCGGTTTCGGGTTCCGCACTGGGGAATTTAATTGTGAATTCGGTTCCTACCCCTTCTTCGCTTGCCAGTTCGATTGTTCCATTGTATTTCTCAATGATATTTTTTACCACGAACATGCCCATGCCTTCTCCCTCGTCCGGGCCTTTGGTGGTGAAGAAAGGATCAAATATCTTGTTCAGGTGTTCTGGCTTGATGCCCTTGCCGTTATCCTTGATGCGAATGCAGACGTGGTTCTCCTCCAGGCTGGTGGTTAAGTCCATCCGCCCCTTGCCATCCATGGCCTGAACGCCATTACGGATGATGTTGAAAAAAACCTGCCCAATCTCCTCTGGCTGAGCGAATATTCCCGGCGTTGATGCGAACTTCTGTTGGATTTCAACACAGTCATCCAACAGGGCGAGTTTTACCATGCTGACAGCATTTTCCAGCCTTTCATGCACGTCAATCGGCTCCAGTTCATCCTGATTGGCCGGGCGGGTGTATCCCGACAGGTTTTTAACGATGGCTGAAATCTCTTTGCCGTATTTGAGAATATCGGCGCCGTATTCATGGCAGGCCTCTATGTCCTTTTCTTCGTGAATAGCTTCCGCCAGTCCGGCAATAACATAGAGCGGGTTGTTGATTTCATGGCCGATGCCGCTGGCCAGCGTGCCGACTGCCGCCATTTTTTCGTTCTGAATCATTTGCTCCATCATCTGTTCTTTTTCGGCCTGACTCTTTCTTAGCTCCTCTTCTTTTTGCTTGCGTTCGGTAATGTCGCGAATAATACCGGTGAAGAACCGGCCATCGCTGGCTTCCCATTGCGCCAGCGAAAGTTCAAGAGGGAATTCGCTGCCGTCCTTATGCAACCCGGCAAGCTCGACGGTTTTGCCTATCACATGCGCAACTCCGCCAGCCGCCACTCTGGCCAGGCCGTCTCTATGCTCGTCACGAAATCGCTCCGGCATCAACACCGTCAGAGGCTGATCCTTGATTTCGGACTCGCTATAGCCGAACAACTTTTCCGCAGCAGCGTTCCAGCCCATGATGTTGCCGCTCTCATCACCAGAGATGATGGCGTCTTTGGCCGATTCCATGACCGCACGGAAATGCCGCTCGCTTCCCGTTAATTTATCTTCCAGAGCGCCTATGTGCTGGCGCAGCTGCACCCGCATCTTCTCAAACTCGCTGGCAAGTTCCTCGATTTCATCGCCTGTTTCGATAGCCAAAGGCCGGCTCAGGTCCCCGGCTGCGATAAGGCTTGCCTCCTGACGAAGTCTCTGGATGGGCCTGACAATCTGACCGCTGGCATAAAAGCCCAGAGCGACAAGAAGGGCGATGGCAAGGACGCCTGCAATTGCCACGCCGGCGAACAGGCTCCTGGTCGGGGCGAAAATCTCACTGGAATCCTGCCAGACAAACATGTGCAGTGATTCGCCCGAGTGAAAAAATGCATTGGCTCCGGACAGCGGGGCATGGCCGATAATGGAAAATGCAGCCTCGCCATGCCCGTCGTTATTGGCGGTGATCCAGCCTGCCTCGCCGCCAATAAGGCGTTTAACCATGGAAGCGTCTGAGATATGGTCGCCGGTGTTCAGCATCGGGCAGCTGACAATTGCGCCAACATGATCAATGAGCATTGCATGCCCTGTTTCGCCGAATCGGATGGGATAAACAAGAGGGTCAAACAACGCCTTGATATTGTATTCACGCTGTAGCCAGCCGATGGGCTCGCCTTTGCCGGCGTTATAAATCGGAGTTGATATATGAAGCAGGTACAGCTCGGACGCACTGTCCTGACTCAGGCCCGACAGATAGATTGCAGCCCCGTCGGAGGCGCGGGTAGCGGGCTGAGCAACGTCTGTCACCCATGAGGCGTGCAGTATTCCTTCCCCCGCCGGTTTTTTTTCGGCTGCCGGTCGCCAGTCGAATCGGGTTGCGGCTGTATCCCCATGTTGATGTTTGTGGCCGAGAAGCCTTTTCCGCACGGTGGAATCCGACGCCGCCTGTTGCGCCATTGTGCGAGCCTCGGTGATCATTTGTGCAAGCTTCTCATCCACTTTGGACGCGCTGACTTCAGCCAGTGTGCGGAAGCTTGAGCCGATCACATTCTGCAACTCGCTGTTGCCTCGGTAATAGCTGGCCGACAGGCCCACGACAAGGGGGAGCGCGCCGGCGACAAGAATGGCCAGAATCAGCTTTTTTGATAAACCGGGGTTGCGTTTTTCAGATTGAGACATTGAACATATCCTCTACCATATTTACAAGTTTTGGGTTGCATTTTAAATTTTCATGTTTCAGCATTCGCTCTTGTAAGGGGCGCCAGGGAAACCGTGACTGGATCCTTGACGAAGTGCATCAACTCTGCTGAACAGGCAGCATTTTTTTTGCCTGAAATATCCAGCATTGCTTGAAGTCGCTGGGGTTGGATGATGTGACATGCCTGCATCATCAATCATACACAAGACTAATTGGCAGGTAGATATATATCAATGATTAAAGTTGAACATTTAACCAAGGATTATGGTGAGTTTCGTGCCATTGATGACATAAGTTTCACGGTTGAGAAGGGTGAAATACTCGGCTTGTTAGGGCCCAATGGCGCAGGGAAGACCACCATCATGCGCATGCTGACCTGTTTTTTTCCGCCCACAAAAGGAAAGCTTGTTGTTTCCGGCTACAACTGTTTTGAGGAATCATTGAAGGTGCGAGAAAAAATCGGTTACCTGCCTGAAAGGGTGCCGCTTTACGAGGATATGATCGTATCCGACTATCTCGGATTTGTAGCGCGAATCAAGGGAATGCCGGGCAAGGAAGTGAAGGAAAAAATAGCTCAGGTTATTGCTGATTGCGGCCTTGAAAGTGTTGCCAATAAGTTGATCAGAGCCATATCCAGAGGCTATAGACAGAGAGTCGGTATAGCGCAGGCGCTGGTCAACGATCCGGAAGTGTTGATTCTTGACGAGCCCACTGTAGGACTTGACCCCAAACAGATCATCGGCATCAGGGAACTGATCAAGGGCCTGGCGGGCAGGCACACGGTTATTCTCAGCACCCATATCCTGTCGGAAGTCAGCATCCTCTGTGACAGGGTTCTCATCATCAACAAGGGCAAGGTGGCGGCGGTTGACAGTCTGGATCACCTCAGTGCTGACAGTTCACACAAAATGTTTTTGCGACTCAATGGCGATTTACAGGAGATCGAGCAGCAGCTTGCTGCGCTTGAGGGGGTCGCCGGCGTTGAAAAAGAGCAGGAGTTTTCATTGCAGGAAGGAGGGTTTACCATCACCTTTGATGATGAAAAGCGTGGTAAAAAGGCTATTAATTCCAGCATTGAGAGCAAAGGCTGGGGCCTGGTGGAAATGCGACCGGTAGAGGTGAGCCTTGAGGACATATTTATCAAGCTGGTGTCAAAGGAAGGATCATGAATATCAGAAATATCAGCCTTATTTATCAGCGGGAGTTGAAAGCCTATTTCAGTTCCCTGACCGCCTATGTGGTGATTATCATGTTTCTGCTCATCACCGGGTATTTTTTCTATACGATGCTTGCGACATTCTCAGTGGTAAGCTTTCAGGCCCAGACCGACCCTATGCTGGCCAAGCAGTATCAGCTGTTGAATATCAATGAGACGGTGGTCAGACCGCTGTTTGGCAGCATCAGTATTATTATGCTGTTGATGACTCCGCTGTTAACCATGCGCCTGTTTGCCGAGGAGAAAAAGTCGGGCACTATCGAATTGCTGCTAACCTTCCCGATTGACGATGTAGATGTGACGCTGGGTAAATATATGGCCTGTTTTACCGTGTTAATGACCATGCTGTCGCTTACAGCGACTTATCCGGCGCTGCTTATTATTCTTGGAGAGCCCGAGATAAAACCCATGCTCACCGGCTATCTTGGCCTTGTCTGCATGGGGGGCGCATTTGTCGCCCTGGGCATTTTTACATCTTCTTTAACGGAGAATCAGATCGTTTCGGCTTCGATATCCTTTGGCATGCTGTTCTTTTTCTGGCTGATCAGCTATTCGGTGCAACTTGTATCCGGAGGTCTGGGCCGGATTCTTCGTTATCTTTCCATCAATGAACATATCGGAAGTCTGTCGAAGGGCGTGATTGATTCGGAGGATATTATTTATTATCTTTGTTTCATCGTGATGTTTTTGTTTCTCACTCTGAGAAGCCTTGAAGCGAACAGGTGGCGATAATGAAAGCTAAAGGATTGTTCGTACCATTGGGCCTGCTGGCCCTTGTCTTAATGCTTGCAGGCGGAATCACCTATTCGGTCAGTGGAGAAATGGGTACGGTTGCTGTAACGCTGATCTGGGTTGGCCTGCTTATTCTGTTACTTTTTTTCTATATTTACTTCCCTGAAATCAGAGATTTCATCACCAGACGCTCCACCAAATACGCCTTTAATACTGCGATCATGAGTCTGGTGTTCGCCCTGATCATCGGCATGGTCGCTATCATGTCGATCAAATACAAGGTCAGGGTCGATTTGACCAAGGATGCTCGCTACACCTTGTCGGATCAGACTATTAAGATTATAAAATCCCTTAAAAAGGATATGGAAGCGATTGCCTTTTACCGCAGTGATGAAAGAACGAGGCAGGCAATGTACGACCAGTTGCAGGAATATTCGTATTACTCGCCCAAATTTAATTTTCGTTTTGTTGATCCGGACAGAAGTCCGACGGAAGCGGTAAAATATAAAATCTCCTCCTATCGAACCACCTTGCTTAGATATGACGGCAAGGAAGAGATTATTGGCACCGAGTCAGAAAACAGAATGACCAATGCCATGATCAGGCTTTTGAGCGACAAGAAAAAGATTATCTATTTCACCAAGGGACATGGTGAAAAGCGCATTGATAGCAAAGCAGGCGATGGCTATAACCTGGTTGTCGAGGCCATCAAAAGAGAAAATCATGAGGTGCGCGACCTGCTTCTGATGAAAGCGGAAAAGGTGCCGGAAGACGCAGCAGTTCTGGTGGTCAGCGGCCCGGGAACAAACTTTCTGAAATCCGAGCTGAGCAAGATCAGCGATTTTATTAAGCAGGGCGGACGCGTTCTGTTCATGCTTGATCCCGGAGGCGCCAACGGGCTGATGGAATATCTTGGCCAATATGGCTTTGAAGTCTCCAATGATCTTATTATTGATAAAATGAGTCAGGTCTATGGGGCAAATTATCTGACACCGGTGGTAGTGCAATATCATGCCGATCATCCCATTACGCGCGGATTTGAACTGGCTACCTTTTTCCCGGCTGCGCGTTCGGTTTTTATCAAGGAAGAGCTGCCCAAGGGCAGGTATGTTCTTGCCAAAACAAGCGACAAGAGCTGGGCGGTCACCGGCGAACTGACCGAAGAACAGCTCACATTTAATCCTGACAAACATGAGCGCGGCCCCATAAGCCTGGCTGCGGTGGCGGCGGTCGAGGTGGTGATGGAGGACAAGAAAACAGCCGCCGGTGAAGAAAATATGAAAAAATGGGGCAAAATTGTTGTCGTCGGGGATTCTGATTTTGTCAGTAATACGCATTTAAAGCTGGCCGGCAATAAAGACTTTTTCCTCAATACGCTGAACTGGCTGGCGGAGGAAAATATATTGATCTCGGTGCGCAGGAGAGAGCCCGGGTTAACGCCTCTGATGATGACTGCCGCCCAGGGCAAGCTTGTGTTCTGGCTTTCCATGGTCATTGTGCCGTCGCTGGTGCTGGTTGTCGGTATTGGCGTGACCGCCAGAAGAAGGCGGAGTGCGTGAATTTTACCAAAAAAACACTATTCTGGGTTATCATACTTATTTCACTTGCCGGTTCATTCTATTTTTTCGACAAGAAGGAAGAGGCGAATAAGAAACGTATAGAGGCCAGCCTGAGACTGCTTCCGTTTACTGTGGATGGCCTGTCAGAGTTCACCATCAATAATATCAAGGAAGGCCGCCGGATTAAGGCGGTTCACGATAAGGATGACTGGCAACTGGTGGAGCCCCTGATGGCAAAAGGGGACAAGGAGGCGATAGAAAAGTTTTTGGAGATCATCGTCACCGCCAGAAAAGATGCCGTGTTGTTTAGCCAGCCCAAACCGGAAAAATTAAAAGAGCTTGGTCTGGATGACCCCAAAATTGAAATGAGCCTGAAATCAGACGACAAGGAAATTGTGATAGTTTTCGGTGACAAGGGACCCACCCTGAATGTCTCCTACGCCATGTTCAAGGGGCGTCCTGAAGTATATCGAGTGCATTCAGATCTCAAGGCGGAAGCCAGCGCGGATGTCTTTTCTTTCCGCGATAAAACCATCCTTGATTTTGACCCGATAAAATTGAGCCGGCTTGAAATTGAGCGCAGGAATGCTCCGACGACAGTGATTGAGAATACAAATGGAAGATGGAATATGCTTCAGCCCGTGGTGGGCAATGCCTCTCAGGAAAAAGTGCTGGAGTCGATGTTTGCTATAAAAAATGGAGCGGTAAAGGCATTTATTGAAGAGAAGCCGTCCGATCTTTCCACCTATGGCCTGACTTCGCCCAAGCTTGTAGTGACCATCTATCTAAAGAAAGAGAAACAACCGTATAAGCTTGTTATTGGCAAAAAAGACAGGGCGAGGCGAGGCTATTTCGCCACAACCAATCGGGTTGAAAGAGTATTCGATGTCGAAGAGTCCCTGGTCAAAACCATTCTACAGAATATGGATAAATTGCTGGAAAAGTAATCACCTGGCTCTGAGCCGCCTTTGATTTTAACATGAAACAAACAACGCGCCTGCCTGTGCGTGAACGCACGCAGACAGAGGCCTGCATGATCACGGGGTGGAAAAATCCATGCGCGTTAAGGCCAAAGGGCAATGTCGCGCAGAGGAAAATCCAGACAATACAAAGCCCTGTCTCTCTTGACGTCCTTGCGCCCTGGTTTGAGCCGTCTTTGCCCAAAACGTATCCGGCGTGCATAGTTTGCGTTTCAGGATGCTGAAAAAGCATTAGCAAACCGTTTTCAGATTTTTTTCAATGCACGTGTTTCGCAAGCGGCGTAAAGGAGTCAATGATGGTTATTCAGATGTGTGACAAGATTGAAAAAGGGCGATCAGTTTTTCATTATGCGATGTTTGCCTGGCTTGGCGCATGCCTGTTAGCAGGCGTCGCCAGTGCAGCGGAAGGCTCGTTGTCAGAACGCTATGCCATGGTGGTTGATCCCGCCGCGAAGCAGCGTTTGGGTGCAAAGACCTATGATGAAGTGATGGAATTTTTCCACGCGGCTGAAATGGCTATTGAAACAAAAGACTTAAGAGGGCTTATGGCGCTCTATTCAGATGATTACAGCAATGGTAATCACAATAAAAAGTCGATTGAACAGATATGGGCGAGAATATTTTCCACATTTGAGACGTTGGCGACGCACCATAGCATGAAACTTACGAATATAACGGCGACAAAAAGAGAGGCGGCTAGCAATACGGTCGTTTTTAATTGCAGTGGAGTTTTGCTGGGGGAGCATGATCCTGAAAAAGGGGTTCTGGTCATTGACAGCTGGATTTCGCAGGATCATGTTCTGGTCAGGGAAGCGGGGAAATGGAGGCTTATTGGCTCCTATGGGAAAGATCGCGCACGCTTATGGTTTGATAAGCCGATGCATCCGCTTTTTTAACATGAAACAAATAACGCGGTTGCATGATTTTTTCCGCTCTGTGATTGATTGGACTATCGCGCCTTGTGAAGCAACACCCATTGCTTAACAAAGCTTGCTTATCGCGGGGTGGAAAAAATCCATGCGCGTTAACATGGAACAAGTCCATGTGCGTTAAGGAGATATGACTATGAAAAAGATACTCAGTTTTTTTTTGGCGGCGCTTGTGGTCGCCCTGCTTGCTGGCTGTTCTGATTCAGGCGATCAGCAGGCGCAGAGCAAGGCGTCCGAACCTGAAATAGACAGGGCGGCTGTGATGAAAAAAGTGTTACATGACGCTGAGGTGTACGCCAAACAGGAAGAGGAGAGGCGGCAGAAACAACTTGCAGATGAAGAGCGGCCCCTGATTATCGGCGTGGTCGGCCCGGAAACAGGTGATCAGTCGAGATATGGAATGAGCGTCGTGAACGGCGTTCTGGCGGCGGCCAAGCGGTTCAATGCGAATGGCGGAATAGACGGCAAGAAAATTCAGGTGCTGCACTATGATGATAAAAGTGATATGGGAAATGCGAGTAAGATTGTATCGTATTTCATCGCTCAACGGGCCATCGCGATCATTTCGGCCCCGACAGGCTCATCGACCTTTTCCCCCATCCATCTGATCAATGATTCCAAAACGATATTTGTTTCTGTCGGGTCGAGGCGGAAAATCGAGAAAAGCGGCCCGTTTGTATTTCGCAGCGCTGTTCCTGATGAAATAGCGACTTACGATCTGATTAAATACGTAAGCGACAAATTGGGCTATGTGAATTATGCTTTGGTGACTGATTCGTTTCATCCGTTTTCTCTGGATTTGAGTTCATTGTTCAAGAAGGCGGTCTATAAGCATCACGGCGCCATCAAGGTCGAGGCCGATCTCTATGACACCTTCACACAAAAAAAAGATGTAGGAGCAGTCATAAAAGCGATCAGGGAAAGCCCTGATACAATGCATGGGTTGATCTATACGGGTGATGCCAGTGAAGGCGCGCACCTTGCAGAGGAGTTGAAAAAAGCAGGGATTACGTTGCCCATCATCGGTGGCGAAGACCTTTCCTCTCTTGACTATCTGGAGGGCGGCGAGGCGACGAAAGGAACGCTTCTGTATTCAACGATCTCTTCGGATGGGCAATCGGCAAAAATAGCTGAATTTACGGAAGACTATGGCAAGGAAACGCCGGACAGATTTGCTGCTCTGGCCTATGACACGTTCATGCTGCTTGGCGATGCGATCAGGATCGCAGGCTCAACGAATACTACCAGGGTTAAAGATGCGTTAATTAACCGGAAAGAATGCGAAGGCGTTACAGGAAAAACAAGTTTCAGCGCAGAAGGTTCGCCGATAAAACATCCCCTTATCTGCAAAATTAAAAAAGGAAAAAACGGCGCCAGTGTTGTTGTGTTGAAACAATAACGCGATTATCAGGCCAAAAAAGCAATGACGCGCAAAGCCGCAAAGGACAATATGGAAAACGGAAAGCCCTGTTTTTCATGGCGTCTTTGCGTGATATGCCTTTGACTTTAAGGGCCGGGGAGCGCTGGCATGCGGTGGAACCAGACTGGCGAAAAGCATGCTTTTTTCCTGTTATTGGGTGCATTTCCGGTAACAGGGGCGGCTGCGAGCAGGGCAGTCTGGACACTACGCTGCATGAGTCGGGAAAAGCGTAATTTTTCCCCTTGCAAATAATCGGCATATTTCTGATAATCGGGGAAATTCTGGACAAGGAGACTGGCATATGAAAAAGCAGCGTTTGGGGAACATGGTAACTGCGGGAATTCTGGCTCTGTCGCTGCTGCCGCTGGCTGCAAATGCGGCTGAGGGCGGCGCAATAAATACGGGGAAATCAATAAACTATTCTGAAATGGTGACGGTTCCTGCCGGCAAATTCATTGCCGGAAAAATCTATGCAAAGCAGGAAGTCACTTTGCCTGCCTTTCAGATCGACAAATATGAAGTGACCAATGAACAGTATGCCAAGGTGGCCAAGGTGCATACAGGCCACGAATATTCCTCTGATGAAGCGCATCAGCCTGCGGTGTTTGTTTCACAGGTTGAGGCCGAGGCCTATTGCAAAGCAGTGGGTAAACGGCTTCCCAGTGGAAATGAATGGGAAAAGGCGGCGAGAGGCACCGATGGCAGGCTTTATCCATGGGGCAATGACTATGATGAGTCCGCTGTCGTAAGCAAAGAAACAGCAGAAGGGAAGGTTGCAGAAGTAGGCACGCGCGAAAAAGGAAAAAGCCCATACGGCGCCATGGATATGGCCGGCAACGTGTGGGAATGGACCACCGATTATGATGGCCGTTACGTTATCCTCAGGGGCGGGTCATTTTATGAGGAGGCGTGGGCGTCAACGGTGCTTAGTACGCTGACAAGCATTCCCGAGGATGGTAAAAAGTATACGGGCTTCCGTTGTGTCAGGGATATCAAATAGAGCGCAACTGCCTGGCGCTGGCCGGCATAGCTGCAAATAGTTTGTTAGCAAGGTTCAGAATATGCATAAGCAATCTGGTGTGAGTAGTCTCTGCTGCAAGAAGCTCTAATAGTAGAATCAATCTGTCAATTATCGCTTCCAGGAGTTGTTTCGGATAAGCCGGAGTCTTCTATCCGATGGGCGCTGGTGGCACGGCAAGGTTTGAAGGGGTATTTTTCATGAATATCAAAGGCTTTCACTGGCGTCATTTTTTTGGCGGAGTGGCTTTTCTGCTCCTCATCGTCCAGTTCTTTTCCGGCCTGGTGCTGACGATGTTTTATTTGCCGCATTTGAATGAGGCCTATGCCAGCGTGCAGAATATCTATAATGAGTTCGGCAAGGTTGCATGGATCAGGGATACGCACCGCTGGGCGGCAATGTTTATATTTATCGCCACCATTATGCATTTTATTCGCAGCTTCTTAAGGAAGGAGTATCGTGAAAGAAGGGCCAGAACGCTCTGGTTAACGGGAATTTTGCTTATTCTGCCCACGATGGGCTTTTTGCTTACCGGGATTATCCTGCCATGGGAATGGAGAGGCTACTGGTTTATGGAAATGGTGCCCAATTATCTGGGCCAGCTTGCCGTAATCGGGCCGGCTCTGGAACATTTCTTTATCGATGTATTCACCATGAATCGGGCATTTGTAACGCATGTTGTTATTCTTCCTGTTGTCATGTGGATTCTGTTTGATATTCATGCTCTGGTCAAAATGAGAGGAAGGGCCGGGGGACTCAGTCGTTATATTGCTGTTCACGGCCTTTTTGTGATCCCTTTTTTGCTGGTTATCGGCGTGCTGGCCTATGCTGTTCCCATGCCGACCCAGGACCCTCAAATCATCCCCATGCCGCTTGAGGGCGCCGGCATCCCGACGGCGGAATGGTTTGTGCTAGTTTTCTATGTGCCTTACTGGTATTTTCAGAACTTCATGGCTCCGCTGCTAAGCTTTTACGTGCCGGTTGTATTATTTATTGTGCTGGCAGTATTGCCCTACTGTTTCGGCAAGGAGAAAAGCGAATTAAGGGCTGAGAAAGAGGCGCATGCCAATAAAATCAAAAAAATATCATCATGGCTGCCGGATGCGCTCAGATTCGGCGCACATGCCAGGGCGCTTGGCTTTCTAAGCGTTCTGGTGGTGTCGCTGACCCTGTTCGGGGGACTTTATACAGTTACATCCGTGTCGCCGACTATGGGTTGTAATTCGTGCCATAATATTTTGTCGGGCAGGAGAATGGGAATCCCCCCGGAAACATTTAAGGACAGGGTAAAAAACCCGGTGCTGAAAAATTTCGAATGGATGGTTCAACACTGGCTTTACCCGCAACATTACTGGTAAAAAGGTAACGACTGAGGGGCATTCTGAGTAGCTATGCTGATTCTGCTGAGTCGTTGCGCAAAAAGATGAACCGGGGTTCCTTGATTCAGATCAAAGAATCAGGGGTCTGATTAAGCGATGTTGCCGATCGCGCATGAAGGATGTTTAAGGTGCAAGTCAATTATTTCGCGAGCCAACCGCCTGTTTCGGGACATGCTGTAACTCTCGGGATAAAAAACAGAAAAGAAAATATCTGAAGGGAGACGTCTTGTGATTTGTAGCGGCAAGAGAATATTTTCTGGCCTCGTATGCATTGCCATTGCCGTAGCGATGGCGGGCTGTAGTAGCGAGTCGACCACTGTGGTATTGCCCGACGAGGGGCCGGAAGTTGTAGCAAAACAGTTCTATGAATATATTTCTGAGGCAAAGCTCAGAGGCGGGCCGACGCCTGCCAAAGCGGCCTTCAAGTTAATTGACAGTGAGAAAGCGCATCTGGACGTGCATCGCTTCCTGTCAATTATTAAATCGTATCCGCCGGGATTTATGGTCAGCGTGGATGGATTTAAAATCAATGGCACGCAGGCTGTTGTCGATATTACCTACAAAATGCCTTCCGCTTTTGGCGATTCATATGATGTGAAGGGGAAACTGCCGCTTAATCTGGACAGGGCCGCTAATAAATGGGTTGTAGATTTTACCGGGGATACGTACGGCCTGCAAAAGAAGGATTTTTTAGCCGGCATGCCCGAGGCGGCCAAATAGGAGATGACAGGATGGATAACAGATGAGTGATACGAGCGCAAAGGACTGGATTAAACAATTAATAAGAGAAAAAAAGGGCAAGCCAATACCAACCCATGTCAATTTCTTTTATTGCTTTGGCGGCATATCGCTGTTTCTGATTGCTGTCCAGTTGGCCACAGGCGTGGGCATGCTTTTTTTCTATACGGCTGATCCCAAGACAGCCTATGACAGCGTACTTGAGATGGCCACCAAGGTGCCTTTTGGATGGCTGCTGAGGGATATGCATCGCTGGGGTTCCACCCTTGTTCTGGCGACTATATTTTCCCATATGATCATTGTTTTTTATTTGAAGGCCTACCAGAGTCCCAGGCAGTATACCTGGATGTCGGGGGTGTTCCAGTTGCTGATGGTGTTCCTTATGCTGGTCACCGGGCTTTTGCTTCCCTGGAACTGGAGATCCTACTGGTCTTTTGCCATTTGGATGGATTATGTCAAATCATGGACGATCGGAGGGGAAACCCTGAACAACCTGTTTCTTGATACGTTCACCATAAATATGGCCTATTATACGCATATATTGATCATCCCGTTGATTCTTGCCCTTGTTCTGTCTTTCCACTTCAAGATGGTCAAGCGGCATGGAATTACCGGGCCGTTATAACCCGGGGGGTAACTGAACATGGAAGACAAAAAAGGAAGAGAACTTATCTTTGAGGGGCATAAGTACGACCCCCCGTATCCGCAATCCTTTTATGCTTTTTGGCCATGGCATGCCATAAAGGCCGTCATATTGCTATCCGTCATATTTCTGGGCCTGCTGGCGTTGTCTCATTACCTGAGGATGCCGATGGATGTAAATATGCCGCCGCTTCCGGATGACGGCATGGGCATACCCGGGCCTGAGTGGTATCTGATGTTTCTGTTTCAGCCCTTCTGGTATCTCATAGAAGATTATGCAAAATGGCTGTCGGTCGGAACGTTCTGGCTGCCATTTGCTATAGTGGCCTTTCTGTTTCTGCTCCCGGTTATGAGCCGCAGGAAAAGAGAACCCGGAGTCAGGATGAAGGCCTCAGCCAAGGTGCTTTCAGCGCTGCTGGTTTTGGTGATCTGGGTTGCCGTGCTGGGAGGAGTGGTTGGCGCCGGCTACCCGGCCAAGGTGCAGGGTTGTCTTTCCTGCCACAATAAAATGATGGGCGTCAGGCAGGCCAGGCCTCCGGCGGATGTCGGCGAATATTACAGGACTTCACGGCAGCGACAGGTAAACCTCGGCGGATACAATATTGGCGGCCAGGGCGGCCCGGGTTCCTACAAGGATTCAAACTGGCAATTGCGGCATATTTATGAGCCTACGATGACGTGGTGATTGCCCGAAGCATGCATCATATCGCCTGTGGGCTTATCTTTCTTGCAGCGTTGTTTTCATCTGTCGGGGCGGTCTTCGGCGAAGATGACCGGGATGCCCGGCCTGTTATTGAAGAATTTGCCTTTCCTGAAGGGATCAGCTCTGCTCAATCGATAGAAATAGACGCCACAGGACGCGTCTGGTTTATTGAATCGGTTGGCAAGCACCTGCTTGTATTTGATCCGACAACGAAGAAATTCAACTCCTTCACGCTGCCGGGCACCTGGGGAGACGTGGGATTTTCAAAGTTTGCCATAAGTCCGAAAGGGGAAATCTGGTTTTCTGTCAGCCGTTGGGTCAAGGGCGGGAAAGAGCCCAATATGCTGGGGCTGTTTACGCCTTCCGACGGATATTTTACACGTTTTGTTCTTTCCACCGAAACCTACCCTGAAGAAATAATGGTCGATGCCAGAGGAGTGGTATGGTTTACGGCAACCAATAAAAACAGCCTCTTCCGCATTGACCCGGTCAAATCATCAATAAAGGGATATGCCCTTCCTGCCGTTGACAGCTATCCCGGCAGCCTGAAAAGTGATAAAAACGGACATATCTGGTTTGTTGAGGGCGGCGCCAACAAGATAGGAGAATTTGATCCCGACAAAGAACTGTTTTATGAGCATGCCATACCCACCAAATTTTCCAATCCGGCAAAAATATCTATCGACAAGAGCGGCAAAGTCTGGTTTGTGGAGATGGCAGCGAATAGAATAGGAGTGTATTACCCTGATTTGAAACGTTTTGACGAGGCCATTATCCCAACAAGCAACAGCTCGCCAAACGCCCTTGTGCATGACAGTGAAGATAATATCTGGTTTCTGGAATACCGGGGCAATAAAGTTGGTTTCTTTAATCCGAAGCAGGCGGCCTTCCATGAATTCGATATTCCCAATTTCAACAGTCAACCGGGAGGCATGGCCATTGATCTTGAGCGGTCTGTAATCTGGTTCACTCAAAGCTCTACAGAAGCAAAACGATTTGGTCGACTGTCTATCAGTGAAGCCATGGCGGAAATCGCTAAATAAGCTCCATCTCCCCCGGCTTGAATTATCTGTTAATCAAGGCGATGATTGCGTCCGCTAGCGTTCCGTCTGCAACAAACCTTGTGTTTGACATGTCCGGGCGGGCTCTTTGCCAGGGAGCGCGAGTGCAGGACTGGCCAAGCTAAACGATGGCGCAGGCCCGTCCGGACATTCCTTGCGGGAGCATTTCTCATAAGGCATGGCGACATTGCATTCCTTGTCAATGGAGCTCCATTGCCTGAAAATGCGCCTTGCCCTGCCTTTTGGGAGCCGTTCTGAAACGAAACGTTTGTTATGGATGGATTGCTAGTGCAACCAAAGTTATCTAAGGATCATTGAATGAGAATTGTTGTTTTTTTCTGGGCCATGCTCTGTTTTCTTTCCCATTCCTCTTTATGGGCGGTTGAGAATGCCTTCAAATCATTTGAAATTCCTACGGCCGTTACATTGCCGTCCAGAATTGCTATTGATGGCGCTGACACAGTCTGGTTTATCGAGTCAAACTATAACAAGATCGGTAAATTTCAGCCTGCCGGGGGCGAATTTGCAGAATACGAGATTCCGACCCGGCGCAGTCTTCCCGGTGATATGACCATTAGTGATCAGGGCAAAATATGGATTACCGAGGCTGATTCGAATCAGCTGGGTGTTTTTGATCCTGTTAGTCAATCCTTTGAAGAATATGATGTCCCTACCATGGACAGCCTCCCCTACAAGATCATAACTGACAGGCGCGGGGATGTCTGGTTTACTGAATTTTACGGCAACAAGGTGGGTCGATTCGATCCCCGCCTGAAGACGTTCCGTGAATATGCCGTGCCAACCGCTGCCAGTCGTCCGTCGGGCGTTGCGGTGGATAAGAACGGACTGGTCTGGGTTATAGAGGCACAGGGCAATAAGCTGGCCAGGCTGAATCCTGAGGATGGCGTGATTCGCGAGTTTGAGTTGCCTCTGCCCTTCGAGGCGGCAGGGGAAGTCGTGGCGGACGGATCAGGCAGGCTATGGGTTGGCGGGCGCAAGGGTCACAGCCTGATTATGTTTGACTCGGAAAAAGAGACATATAAAACCTATGCCATACCCAACAAGGGCGTGAGCGAGGCGTTGACCGTGGCCCGTGATGGAAAAATCATGTTCACTATGAGAACAAGCGCCAGGATAGGCATGTTCAACCCGGTGACGGAGGAATTTGTTGAGGTTCCCGTGTCATTGGGTAAAAGCAGGCCCAATGGCATTGGCATGGACTCGAAATCAAACATCTGGTTTGCCGATACGCCGAAAAATGCCCTGTTCAAACTGGATGGCGCCATGATGCAGAAGCTTTGGACGCGATGAAACAGGGTTGATAACGTTCTGCCCGCATCATACCATGGTCGCCTTGGAGGCTTGTAAGCGATGAAAAAAAGTCTGGTTGCAGGTATATTATTTCTGGTTTTACTGGCGCTGTCTACGGCGGTGATTTTTATTCCTAATCCGTTGGGTGCGAAGGTTCTTGCCGAAGCCAAGTATCGGGGTTATCTTGATTATACTCCGGAAGAGGCGGTTACGCTTGCATACAAACGCTGCGCCGGCTGTCATAAGGTGGACAAGGTGCTGAAGTTTTGTTCCGCCTGCGGGCCGCCATTTATTGTGACTGCCCTGACCATGAGAAAACATGTCGAGGTGATGAATGCGAAAGGAGAACACCGCAGGCAGTTTTCCGATGCGGAACTGATTGCGATCGTACAGGTGTGGAATGCGCTGGTTGGCAACTGGGAGCCTGACTGGCCCCAAAAAGATATTATTACAATGTTGCGGGGAAATGAAAGTCTGATTCAGCTGGCCAAAACTCCGCTGGCTGAAAGGCCTATAGAGATGGCCTTGAAAGACAAGAAGGCGCCTGGCTCATATACCAGAATCTATTCCGACAAGATCAAAAATCCCTGTTCAAAGTAATTTATCAATTTCGTGTCTTAACAGAGCCTCCGTTACGACGCCGGCGTGGAAATAGCTTACCATGCCGTTTTTATCAATAAAGAACGTAGTGGGCATTCCATACAATCCAAATATCTCTTTAAGATGCCCTGTGTTGTCCATGCCGGCAGGATAGGTAAGGTCGTGTTGCTGCATGAATGCCCGAGCCTTCTTTTCCGTATCATCTATGGCGATGCCAAGAAATGTCACATTCTTCGGCGCATATGCCTTAAACGTGTTTTGAATATGGTGAATTTCGGCGCCACAGGAAACACACCAGGAGGCAAAAAAATTGATCATCACAACCTTGCCTTTTTGAGCGCTTAACTGGAAATCATCGCCGTTGAAGAGCGTCATGCTGAAATCGGGCGCAGGCTTATGAGCGAGTCCCTCAATTGTCGGCGCTTCATTACAGCCATGGAGCAGCAACAAGCTGCTGAACAGCAGCATGCGCAGGGTGTTGTGATGTTTGGCATGGCGCATGATTATTCCTCCCGTGACAGTCAGAAAAAGGCCCACTGTTTTTTGCTCTGTTGCCGGTAAAAAGCATGAATTTTTATAAATGACTCTGCTATTTCCGGGGCGTTTTGAGGCGGGGAGAAATGGCCGTAAAGTCTTCCCTGCGGATCAATGAGAAAGAGGGTCGAATTATGCGTGACTTCGTAGTCGCTTTCAGATTGCCCGGCGTTAATGCTATACAGGGCGCCTATTTGCCGACTGAATGCATCAATTTGGGCCTTGTTGCCGGTGAGTCCGATGAAGCCTTTGTTAAAATATGACACATAATCCCTTAACAGCGCCGGCGTATCGCGTTTGGGATCGACAGAGATAAAAACGCCCTGGAGTTGAGAAAAAACAGCAGGGCTCTTCTGTTCAAGGATGTCAAACAACGTCCCCAATTGCATCAGCGTGGCGGGACAAACATCCGGACAGTGGGTATAGCCGAAGAAAATAAAGCTCCATTTTCCCTTAAGACTATCCAGATCGAATGTGCTGTTGTCGGCAGCCGTTAATTGAAAGTCAGCCAAATCCCTGGCTTCCCAGAACAGGTAATCCTCTATGTCTTCAGGCGCCTTCATTAATGTATTGGCATTAGAGCGCCAGACAAAAAACGCCGATGCAGTCAGGGTGACGAGCAGGATGAGCGCAACAATTGGCCTGGATGGCAAATATTTATTGTTCACAATGCTTGAAGCTCCATGGTTCGATGTGGTTGAGCAGGAAAGCTGATATATATATTATTAAGCGTTGATTAATCGTAATTCCACTTTTTCCTTGTACTCGAACAAATCAGGGGGCAATCTGGGCATCTGCGTCGGCCTGGCTGAGTGGCTCTGCGCCGGAGAAGATAAAATTGAACAATAAAGCACAAGACAAGACGTGTGTTGCACAGTATATTTCGAGCGTTCAACACAATTAAATCTAACGCACAGGGTGATTAAGATGAATAAATATATGATTGGAATATTACTTGCATCAGGGCTGATCATGGTCGGGCAGTCCGTCCCGGCTACTGCTGCAATGACTGAAGGCAAAGCTAATTCGAGCGCCTCGGACAAAGGGGATACGGGCGAGGGCGCTTTCATGGGATTCTGCATGCCCTGTCACGGCATGGAGGGAAAGGGAGACGGTCCTCTGGCTGACAGCCTTGGCGATGTAACGCCCAGAAACTTCACTGATGCGGAATATATGTCGACCCGCACTGACGATGAGCTGTTTGGCGTGATCAAAAACGGCGGCGCAAGCGCAGGGTTTTCAGACGCCATGCCGGACTGGGGCTACAACTTTCACGATGATGAAATCAGAAGGATTATCAAGTATATAAGAAGCGATCTCTGCAAATGCAAATATGAGGGAGATAAATAAATATCCGACAGCGGAGCGTTTCCCACAAATAGCGCACCTGCATGATTGAATGATGGCGATCAGTCCCAACCGGAAATTTCGAAATGATATCTATGAGCAGTTTACGCGTATTGGCAAGGCGATTTCCAGTCCCAAACGGCTGGAATTGCTTGATCTGTTGTGCCAGGGGGAACGGACGGTAGAGGCATTGGCCAGGGCGGCGAGTTTAAGCGTGGCGAACACATCGCAGCACTTGAAAAAGCTGCAAGCATCCCGCCTGATCGAATCGGAGAAATCCGGCTCATTTGTTATCTACAGGGTTGCGGATAAGGCGGTCAATGCGTTTTTTCATGCCATGCGGGTGCTGGCGGAACAGCGTCTGGCGGAAATTGACCAGATTACGCAACAATTCATGCAGGACAAAGAAGGCATGGAGGGCGTGGATCGGATAGAGCTTATGCAGCGCGTTCGCGCCGGAGAGGCCATTGTCCTTGATGTGCGACCGCCGGAAGAGTTTTCTGCCGGTCATATAGAAGGCGCGATTTCCATCCCGTTGAAGAAGCTGGGCGAGCACTTGTCTGAATTATCCAGGGACAAGGAGATTGTTGCTTATTGCCGTGGCCCATATTGCGTGATGTCCATTGAAGCCGTGAAAATGTTACGTGCCGGAGGATTTCGTGCCGCGCGTTTGGAAGATGATGTGTACGAGTGGGGTGTTCATGGGCTTCCAGTGGCAAGAGGAGAGTAGAGATGGCAGAGGGTTGTGTGATCACAATGGGCTTTTGACTTGTTGAAAAAGAGTGATATGGTTACTCTCCTTATAAATCAATATGTTGCATGCAGGAAAGTTGCATATGCGCGTGTCAACAGGGGTGTTGGCTTATCGCCTGCAGCATTAAGATTGTGTTAAATAGTTGATTAGAATCAAGGCGCGGCAATGGTGCGTGGCCATTCTGACGGACTTTGCATGCAACGCATGCCGGGGAATCAGATTAGCAAACAAGTGATGGTTTTTTTGTGAAGCCCTGATATATGGGGCGAGTCGGATGATTACAGGGATTATTGATAAAAAATAGTTATGGAGGATTTCAGCAATGGATGAGCGAGTTACAATCAAGCCGAATGAATGGATTATTTCGGAGGGTGGTACGCCTGCCTATTACATTTACGAGTTGGTTTCTGGACGCGTAGGTGTCTATCACAAGGGTGAAAAAGTGAATGAGGTTGAGGTGAATGAGGGCGACGATTCCGTCTTTCTGGGGATTATCGCTGCGATGCGGGAGGACAGGGCGAGAGCCGCTTCCGTCCAGACGGAGACGGAGGTTGTGGCCATCATGCATTCGATTGATCAGATCGCGGGCATCCTCAGGAATGAAATACCTGTTGAGGTGAAATCCGATGTGCATACGATGATTGAGGCCATTACCCTCAAGAACGAAATAGATGTAATGGCTGCTCGACTGAAATCTTTGCCGAAGATATCTGCGGAGATTCCTTCCGGCATGAGGGATCAGGCCAGAAGGGTCGTAAATGAAGTCGCCAAGATATATGCCGATCAGGTTGGATCAGCCTGAAGAGCGATCTGCATTCACGAATCTGTAAAGTTAATCCCGCCGCGTAAAATCAGCCGAAAAAATCGAGATAGACAGGCGCATTATTTGCGCCTGTCTATGCGTTACTGCTGAGCTGTTGCCTTTTTATCAAACCCGAATCGACGGATTTCTTTTACGCGCATAGATTTATCGTAATTGATTTCGATGCCGCGAGTGATCAGTTCGCCGCTTGCCTCATCTTCAAATTCTTCGATATAGGTGGCGCGATACGGATGCAGGACATCTTTCAGTATCGGCGCTCCGAGAATAACCTCGACATTGAATTTCGTAATGCCCGTCTCAATCATATTGATCTTTTTCAGATCAAGTCTGTTGCCCTGATGGATGGGTTCATGCATGCATGCGGACAGTAGCATGAACATTGCAGCCAATGCGATTATATATCGCATCAGACTATCTCAGCCGGCCCGCGATGGCCATGTTCCAGTTGAGAAATATAATCTTCCATGCCGCGCTCCAGGCTCCATTCCGGTTGCCAGTTCAGTAGTGATTCGGCCTCGCTCAGATCTGCTTCGGTATGCATCTGAAAGAATGAAAACGGATTATCAAAATAATCTGTTGTTATTTCTGTCCCGAGCAGTTGCGCGATGATGCCAACAATGTCATTGAATGACCTGGCCCGGCCAGATCCGACATTGCACAGACCCGAGCGCGGGGCGTCGAGCGCCGCCAGATTGGCCCCGATGATATCCCTGATATAGACAAAATCACGCAACTGTTCGCCATGCTTGAACAGCCTTGCCCGTCGGCCTGCCTTAACCTGTTCGTACAGTTGTAAAATCATTGAGGCGGTCTTGTTTCCGTCCTTCCTGTTTTTATGCGCTTCACCCGGCCCATAGACATTGAAATAACGCAATCCAATGATTTGGCCGGGGTGGCGGTCAAACCAGCGACTGGCGATACGATCCATGGCCAGCTTTGAAAAGCCGTAAATGTTTTCAGGCTCTTCGCCAAAGCCGAGGCGGTTGGGCGCCGGGGAGTTGCCATAGACGCCTGCCGAGGATGCATAAATCACGCGGGCGCCCGATTTGCTGCTGGCTTCGAGGATGCTGGCAAAGGCGTTGGTGTTGGTCTCAA
>CAYTFI010000003.1:0-35125 GCA_964437065.1 uncultured Zetaproteobacteria bacterium
ATCCATAAAAATCAGGTCTTTCTTTGGGCCAAATTTAGCTTCAATATCTTTTACGATTCTCGTTAGCGAATAAGTATCTCGTTGCCCCCCCTCCAACTCAGGAACACCACAGAACTTACATTTGCGAATGCACCCACGAGAAGCATAAACAAAATAGGCATCTTTAACTGGGTACTCGTATTCAATTTGTTCAAGAATACTGTAATCAGGTGTAAGGTCTTCAATTGGCGTTCCAATTTGATCATCAGAATATAGCTCTTCCTCAAAATCATCGAGTTCAAGTGAGATTGCTGGCGGTTTATCGAGTAGCCCTTTAATGAACCTGATGCCGCTCCACTTAGGTTGCTGAATGAATCGGTCGTGCATTAGTGAAGCAGCTATTCCACCAACAAATATTTTGTCCGTTTGTCCGTGAACAATACCAATTGCGAAGTCAATGCTTCTAGCGATTCGGTTCCATTCAAAAGAAAACAGGGTGGTTATATAGACTCTATCCCATGCTTTCCCAAAGACACTTTTGTCTTCGCCTTTTATAAAAGTAACATTGTCGCACTTGCCGTCAGGGCCATGATATTGAGCAATTTTCATCAGCCCCAGAGGAGGGTATTTATTACGGTAACTTGGCTCGATTAGGAGTATGTTTTTATTAGCCATTAGTTAACTACCATCAACTGGTTTTTCTGGCGAGTTTTTCTTAAATAGTTTAGTGCTTCTTGTGCGCCGGATTCTCCGCCAAGCCCTTTTAACGGGCCATTATTTGACCAATCAACGTCATGAACAAAGTCTGAGAGCAGGCCACAAAATATGGATGAATTGCATGAATTCATTCGACCACGGTATTCGTTGACGAAATCACCTGCTATCCCCATCAGGGCATATACTCCAATCCCCTTGGTGAGAAAGTGCTTCCGTGGCTGAGCCCACTGTTTTTCTAAAACGATTGAAATTGCCAGCCAGTATTCTTTTACTATGTGTGCTGCTTCAGTGGCTGAGCACTCTTCCAGAATATGAGTTTGAGTTAAAAAACGCTTTACAGACTTCTGGATCGTTCTTAATGATGCTTTTCGTTTCATCCCTGATGTTGCATTGCCGCCAAGGTCCAATTGCTTATGCCAAGGAGATGTTTTTTCATTATTGAGATGCAAGGCAACAAACAATTCTGGTCTTACTGTAGCCAAGTCATCCGTTAAATGTGCATCATGATAATCGAGTAGGCTGGCGCTTAAACCTTTCGCTTTGCCATTGATAATATTGAATACCTCCATCTCTTCTTTAATGGAAAGTCCAATAAAGAACATGAAAGGCAATGGAATTTCCATATCACTTAAGCATCCTAAGCGGTGCTGACAATCAACCTGAGAGAGAACTTTCTGTGTGTCAGATGAAACTTCTAATACAGTTTGACCAGCATCATCTTTTAACAGTTTCCATTTATTTGAACTAGATGGCCTTAGATTGAAAGTGAGGGGAATTGTGGAGCTATTTTCCAACTGAACGTACTTTCGGAAATCTAGACTATGTTTATATGAAAATCGGCGTTGATAGCCTTTGCCAGTTTCTTCATCGAGCGTTTCCACAAAGCTGATTGAATGGAGTAATTTGGAGGAAGCAAATCCAATAAATACTTCTCGGCCTACAGAGTATCCAATTAATCCAAGGATTCGAACAATACTCACAATGTCTCCTTAGATGAAAGTACCGAGTATTTGTGAAAAGTTGCATTAAAACAGTGCAACTTTGCATGAAGATAGAAGGCAATTCAACTACAGACTGTGTGTGGAGATTAAATATTATCTTCCTTGGCTTTAACGGTCGAAATGACCGATTAACATCATATCCCAAAATGCCATATCATCTGCCGATGGCTGCAAGGATGCCGTGGATGATATCTGTCGGGGTCGGCGGGCAACCGTGGATGATTACATTGACCGGGATAATATCCGATACTGGCCCGGCGATGGCGTAATTATCCTTGCCGTAGATGCCGCAGTTGACTGCGCAATCCCCCATCGCAACGACCAGCGCCGGTTGCGGCATGGCTTCATACGTCATTTTCAGAGCGGTTTCCATGTTGCGCGTCACCGGGCCTGTCACCAGCAACATGTCGGCGAAGCGGGGGGAGGCGGTGAAATGGATGCCGAAGCGTTCGATGTCGTAATAGACGTTGTTGGCGGCGTGGATTTCCAGTTCGCAGCCGTTGCAGGAGCCGGCATCCACGGCGCGAATGGCCAGCGAACCGGCGAAGCGTTTGCGGATGATCGGTTCGAGTTGCTTGCCGACCTGCTCGATTTTGTTGTTCGCCTGGGCCAGCGGTTCGGTGATCGGGCCAACTTTGGCCAGTTGTTTCAGGATTCTTATCATACGTCGTTGCCCGAATAGGAGCAGTTGAAGGATTTATTGTTGAGCGGGAAATCCGGCACGGGCGCTTCGCGCGCGGCCAGCTCCAATCCCAGCCAGTTGATCACCGACGGGTCGCGCACAAAGTAGCGGTCGATCAGCCCGTCCTCGCCAAAACGTAGCCAGCAGGCGATTTCTCCGCGCCATGCTTCAATGGCCGAGAATCCAGAGATGCCCGGCTCCGGCGGCTGCCAGTCGCTCCTGATTTCTCCCTCCGGCAGATTTTCCAGCAACCGGATGATCATGCGGGCGGAATCGGCGATCTCCTCGAAGCGCACCCAGACGCGGGTGGCGACATCGCCCAGCTTGCCGCGCGGCACATTGACATCCAGTTCATCGTAGGGGGGATAAGCCTCTTCAATGCGTTCATCAGGATAATCACCCGAGGCGCGCCCGGCATAACCGAGCAGGCCGATATCGCGAGCATCTTCAATGCTGACCGCGCCCGAGCCGATCACGCGCTGCTGTATCGACGGGTTGTCGGCATAGATGCTGCGCAGGCGCTCCACCTCCAGCGCCAGCGAGCGGGTCTGCGCTATCAGTTTACGGCAGGCTTGCGCATCCGCATCAACAGTGACGCCGCCGGGAGCGATCACGTCCATCAGCAGGCGGTGGCCGAACAGATCCCCGTGCAGGCGCGCCATATCCTCGCGCAGGCGCTGCATCTGGAACTGCATGAAAGCAAATGCGGCATCATTGCAGATCGCCCCGATATCGCCGATATGATTGGCCATGCGTTCGCGCTCGCAAAACACGCCGCGCAGATAACTGGCGCGCACGGGCGCATCCGTGTCGCTGGCATATTCACAGGCCTGGGCGAAGGCCCATGCGTAGCCAACTGCCGTATCGCCTGACACACGTGCTGCCAGATGCACGCCTGCCTCGGCCGTTCGCCCCTGCATGGCCTTTTCAATGCCCTTGTGCACATAACCAAGCCGCGCTTCCATGTTCAGAACCTGCTCGCCGACAGCCAGAAAACGAAAATGCCCCGGCTCGATAATGCCGGCGTGCACAGGGCCGACCGGAATCTCGTACACCCCCTTGCTGCCGCTGTGGATGAATGGGTATTCACCTTCAGCCTCCGCCATGCGGGTGTCGCGGGCGAAGCTGCGCAACAGCGGGCGGGCCTCCTCCGGCCAGTGCTCATGCTTGATCCAGCGGCGACCGTCGGGAATATCCTTCACCTGGATGCCGAACATATCCTGCATATGCCGCTCCATGCGACAGGCGGCGATGTAATGCCTGCTGACCGATTCGATTTCGCGCCGTTCACCGCCCAGCAGAGTGCGCAACAGGGCGTGGCGGTGTTCGGGATGGGCGAAGCAGATATAGGCGTACATGCCCTGATCCTGCTCATGGCTGCCGCCCTCGGTCGCCCACACAGCCACCAGCCTCATCTCCAGGAGACGCGCTACTGCCGCAGCCTGCCGCCAGTCGAGCCGCCGGATCTCCAGACACGGCATATGGGCCGGATGATGATCTTCCAGATAGCGGGCGTGGATGCCGTGATCGCCCAGCTTTTCGGCAAACCATGTATTGGCCTGATGCTTCATGCGCCGCCTCCCGCTGATATCGGCGACATGGCGATCAATGCCGCCGCCTGATCATACCAGCCGGCCAGAAAGGCGGGGATGGAGAGTCCCAGCAGCAGCGCCAGCGACAGATGAATATAAACCGGCTGCATATCGACATGCACATGCAGAGCAGTCTCGGGCGCCTCGCCATAGACCATCGGCTGCACAAAGCGAAACAGGCCGGCCATCGCCACCAGCAGCCCGATCAGCAGAGGGCCGACCGTCCACGGATAGCTTTGCAGGGCGGCGGTAAAAACGAGAAACTCGCTGGTGAAGACTCCGAACGGCGGGAATCCGGCAATCGCGGCGACTCCGATCAGCAGCCCCCAGCCAATGCCGGGATGATGGCGAATCAGGCCGCGAATTTCGGCCATCTTCTGCGTGCCCATGGCCTGAGCGGCATGGCCGACGGTAAAAAAGATCGCCGATTTGACCAGCGAATGCACTGTCATATGCAGCAATGCGGCAAAGGTGGAGAGTTGCGTGCCGATGCCGAAGGCGAAGGTCATCAGCGCCATATGCTCGATTGACGAGAAGGAGAACATGCGTTTGATATCGCGCTGCTTGTGCAGGGAGAGCGCCGATACGGCCAGCGAAAACAGTCCGAAGGCCATCATGATATGGCCGGCCATCTCCGTGCCTGTAGCGCCATCGACCAGCATTTTACAGCGCACCAGCGCATACAGGGCCAGATTGAGCAACAGCCCGGAGAGCACGGCGGAGACCGGCGTCGGCCCCTCGCCATGCGCGTCAGGCAGCCAGGCATGCATCGGCGCCAGACCCACCTTGGTGCCGTAACCGACCATCAGAAAGCAAAAGGCGATGCTCATCACCTTAGCATCCAGCTCGCCTGCATGCTGCATCAGCAACGTCCATGTCAGCGCCTCGTTGCCATGCCCGAGCACTGCAGATGAGGCGAAAAAGACCAGCACCGTGCCGAACAGCGCCAGGGCGATGCCCATGCCGCAGAGGATAAAATATTTCCACGCCGCAGCAATCGAGGCGGGCGTGCGATAGAGCGACACCAGCAGCACCGTGGCCAGCGTGGCCAACTCCAGCGACACCCATAAGACGCCGATATTGTTGGTGGTGAAGCCGAGCAGCATGCCGAACTGAAATAGCTGATACATGCTGTGATACAGGCGCATGCGATTGGCGTTGACACGCCCGATCTCATATTCATGCTGCATGTAGGGGCGCGAAAATATTGTCGTGGTCATGCCGACAAAGGCGGTTAGCGCCACCAGAAATACATTATATGCGTCCAGATGAAACCAGCCGCTCATGGCATCCAGCGAGCGGGCCTCCAATACCTGCAATGATAACAGCAGGCTGAATATGAAGGTGGCGATACCCGTGACGATATTAATCCATACGGCTGCTTTCCCGTGTTTGAGCAGACCCAGCAACAATCCGCCCAGCAGCGGCGACAGCAGGGTGGCGACAAAGAGATTCATTCGGTCTCATCCCTGTGCGTCAGATGAGCATCCATGGCATCGACCTCCATTGAATCGAAGGTGTTGCGAATCTGGAAGAAGAAGACGCCGAAGATCAGGGCGGCGATCAGCACGTCGAAGGCGATGCCGATCTCCACCACCAGCGGCATGCCGTTGGTGGAGCCGATAGCGGCGAAGAAAAGGGCGTTTTCCACCGCCAGAAAGCCGACCACCTGGGTGATCGCCTTTTTGCGGGTGATCATCATCAGCATGCCGAGAAGCACACTGGCCGTGGCGATGGCCATCGAATTGCGCGTGATCAATTCGGAGGTCTGTTCAATCGGCCCGATCACATGAAACGAAAAGAGCGTGACGCCCAGCGCCATCAGCATGGTGACGGAGAGATTCATCAACGGCTCAACTTCGCGGTGCACATGCAGCTGCCGGATCACGCGCCATAGCAGCCACGGCAGCAGCATGCCCTTGAGCAGCAGCGTCATGGCAGCCGACACATAGAGTTCATGATTGCCGCTGGAGTAGGCGACGACGGCAGCGGTGATCGCCAGCAATACGCCCTGGCCGGCGAACCAGTGCAGCACCGAGAGCATGCGATGCTGGGACAGCAGCGCAAAAGAGATCAGCAGCATCAACGCCGCCAGACCGTTAATCAGTTGCTCGGCGAGCGAGGCGGTCATGCGCCCACCTCCAGCATGTAGTGGGTGATCAGGCCGAGAAAGGCCAGCACGAACGCGGCTGAAAGATAGTCGGGCACTTCAAACAGGCGCAGCTTCGCCAGGCCCGTCTCCATGATCGCCAACAGCGCAAACAGGATGAGCAACTTGGCGATCCAGATAACCAGCGCCAGCAACAGCCCGGCAGGATCGGCGGCCAGGGCGACGCCCCATGGCGCAAACAGATCGACCAGCAGGGTGGCGAAGAGCACCAGCTTGATCTGCGCGGCCCACTCCATCAGGGCCAGATGACGACCGGAATACTCCAGCAGCATGGCTTCATGGATCATTGTCAGTTCCAGATGCGTGCTCGGATTGTCAATTGGAATGCGCCCGTTTTCTGCCACGGCGATCATCACCATGGCAGCCAGCGCAAAGGCGATCGACGGCTGCATCATCAGCGGCGTGTTCAGGGTGTGGTTGATCATGGCGGTCAGGTTGGTGCTGTGCGCGCCAATCGACAGCACAAACACGCTCATCAGCATGGCAGGCTCGGCCAGCGCTGCAAAGGTCATCTCACGGCTGGCCCCCATGCCGCCGAAGGCTGTGCCGATATCCATGCCGGCCAGAGCCAGAAAAAAACGGGCCAGAGCCAGCAATGCCACCAGCGCTATCACATCGGCAGTGAGCGAGAGCGGCGTATCCACCAGCAGGGCGGGGATGACGCTGGCGGCCATCACCGTGGCGGTAAAGACAATATAGGGCGCAAAGCGGAAGATCCATGAGGCGTGTTCCGCCATCACCACCTCCTTGGCGAACAACTTGCGCAGATCACGCCATGGCTGCAACACACTGGCGCCGCGCCGGTTTTGCAGGCGCGCCTTGCATGCGCCGACAAAGCCCGCTGCCAGCGGCGCCATAAACGCCATCAGGGCCGCCTGTAACAGTTGAAATATGGTCGAACTCATGCGAACACCGCCAGCAGCAGCAATGTGGCGGCGAAGATATAGGCCAGATAGGCGTGAATGCCGCGCTGATGCTCATGCTGCACCAGCCGCGCCATATGCAGCACCATTTTGCCCAACGGCTGATACAGGTGTTTAACGGCCAGGTCGCCGACATGCACGGCATATTGCACCTTTCCGGTCAGCAGCTTGTGCTGATGCCGCTCAATATGCACATGCTCCTCGGGTTGCAGAATGCCGCCGAAGATGCGCCTGAGCGGCTGCGAAAAACTGGTGGCATTGTATTGCATGCGTGCGTTCAGGTGCGGATTGCCGCAACTCCACATCACAGAGCGCCGAATTATTTTTCCTGAGGGGCCCAATCGCCAGAAGGTCAGGCCGCCCAGAATCAGCATGCCGAGCAATACAACAGGGGCGGAATAGGATGCGTGGGCGGCATCAACCGGCGTCAGCCACAACCAGCCGCCCGCATGCACTGAGTCGGCCAGCGATGCATGCAAG
The DNA here is from genome assembly GCA_964437065.1 of uncultured Zetaproteobacteria bacterium. Taxonomy (GTDB): domain Bacteria; phylum Pseudomonadota; class Zetaproteobacteria; order Mariprofundales; family Mariprofundaceae; genus Mariprofundus. The sequence continues at coordinate 7,545 of CAYTFI010000003.1, forward strand.
AGCGCCTGCGGAACTGCATCAATGACAGGGATAAACAGCACCGGCAACAGCCCAAGAAGCAGGCAGAACAGGGCCGGAATGGCCATGCCGAGCTTCATCCAGCCATCCACCTCCCAGGCATTTGCAGCCGCATCACTACGTGCATGGCCAAGGAACGCCACGCCGAACACTTTCACAAAACAGGCGGCCGCCAGCGCGCCGGCCAGCGCCAGCATGGAGGCGGAGAAGGGCACGATGGCAGTCAACAGTGCGCCGCCCATCTGCGGCGCCATCAATGCCGCCTGAAAGGTGAGCCACTCGGAAACAAAGCCGTTGAACGGCGGCAGGGCGGAGATGGAGATGCAGGCGATGAGAAAAAAGACCGCCGTATATGGCATGCGGTGAATCAGCCCGCCCATTGATTCCATATCGCGCGTTCCGGTGCTGTGCAGCACTGCGCCCGCGCCCATGAATAACAATCCCTTGAACAGCGCATGATTGATCGCGTGATAGAGTCCGGCAATCAATCCCAGCGCCGCCAGCATCGGGTGGCCGAAGTGCGAAAGCAGCATGGCCAGACCGATACCGATCAGAATAATGCCGATATTTTCAACCGAGTGGTAGGCCAGCAGGCGCTTCAGGTCATGCTGCTGAAGCGCCAGCAATACGCCGCCCACCGCCGAATAAGAGCCAGCCGCCAGCACCAGCGCGCCCCACCACCACTGGAAATCGCCCGGCCCCATCAAATCCCAGCTCAGGCGCAAAAAACCGAAAATCGCCACCTTCAGCATAATGCCGCTCATCAATGCCGACACATTGGAGGGGGCGACCGGATGCGCCTCAGGCAGCCAGCCGTGCAGCGGCATGACGCCGGCTTTCGTGCCGAATCCGAAGGCCGCCAGCAGGAAAGCAGCAGAAGCCTGGAGCGGGCTGAGAGCAGCCGGACGCATTGCTGAAAATTCAAATGAACCCGACGCCGCATAGAGCACGGCGAAACCGCCAAGAATCAGCAGTCCGGCCATATGCGCCATCACCAGGTAGATAAATCCAGCCTTGCGATTCTCCAGATGCTGATGTTCATGAGTGACCAGAAAATAGGATGAGACGCTCATCAGCTCCCAGAACAGCATAAAGGCCAGCGCATCTTCCGCCAGCACCACGCCCAGCATGCCGAGCACGAACAGCGGCATGAATACGACAAGCGGCGCAATGCGCTCTTCATGGCGCAGATAGCCGTGAGAATAGATGGCCACGGGAAACAGCAGCGCGCCGATCACCAGCAGGAAAAACGCCCCCAGCGCGTCAATGCCGAGATGCAACGGCAACCACGGCAGCCCAAGAGGCAGTGTTATTGCCGCACCCGGATGCAGCAGGCCGGCAACCCCGGCGGCAATGGCCAACAGCCCTGAGAGGGCCAGCAATATGCTCAGAGCGCTGCGCAGCAGCGCTTGCCCGCACAGCAGCGGCGCGCACGCCGCCAGCAGGGCAAGGCCGCAGGCGGCCAGCGCCAGATGCAGCGGCGGCATGATCAACGTGAGCGCACCATCAGCAGCTCACAGCACTCATCAAAGGGATTGAGCCAGTTGTGCGGTTTGCGGGCGTCATAATAGACCGACTGGGTTTCATGCACCTCGTATTCACGCCCGTCGTGTTCAAGCACAGCGCGACCGCGCCGGGCCCAGACAAACACCTGCGCACTGTTAATGCCATACAGAGACTCATCGAGTTTTCCCGCCGGCTCCAGATGCACCAGCATCGGTTCAAAGCCGGCCGGACGGTGCTGCGCCGTCAGCGGCACAAAGAGGCTGCCGCCTTTCAGCGGCACCGCCTTGCGCTCGCCCAGGGTGAAGATTTCGACATCGGTATCTTCCACGCTATCGAGAAAAAATGAGGCGACGGTTTTGCCCAGTCCATCAGCCAGCTTTTCCAAAGTAGCCACCGATGGAGAGTTCTGCCCGGACTCCAGCTGCGAAAGCGCCGCAGCACTGATGCCGGACGCCTCGGCCAGCGCTCGCTGCGATAACCCCTGCTGCTCTCTGAGAAAGCGGATTTTATCGGAAATATTTTTCATCGGGGGACGTATTGTTCACAATAACGATCATATGTAAACATTATTTAATTTTTCCGGTTCGCTTGCAAACTTTTTTACACGATCGACACGGCATGAAGAAATCAGGCTGCAACGCCTGCAATGATTGCATCAGCAAGGCCTTTTCAAAAGGGCATCTAAATTAGAATCTTACAATATACTCTTAACTTATCACCTGCTTTTAAGGGCCATCCGATTGATGACTTTCTCAAAATCATCACTAGCATTGGCGGACTATGTATAATTTACCTACTATTTCATTCCCAGCCAGATTGCGTAAATCGATATATTTTCTGTCGATGGCAATGGCAATTATTTTATTCCCCTCCTCTGTTTTTTCTGCCGAGACTGGTTCGGTGCAATCGGTTGCTCAAAATCAAAGAATCCACTCTGATACCAAAACATCCCCGGAAAAAAGCTTGTCCGGCGGTCGAATCGCAACTATGGACAAGCATTCTTTTTTCGCGCTGATGAAGCCTATAGTGCAAAATGAGAATATTCGAATTTTGCAAATCCGTCAGAGATTGTTTCAACTTAAGGCCCGCGCGCATTTGAGTCTGAATGATCTGTCCTGGCTGGCCCGGATCGCCAAACAATATCGTGTTGCCTCCAATGGAGAATACAATGATAGCTTCTGGCGTAAAATATTAACGCATGTGGATGTCATCCCGCTTGAAATGGCCCTGACACAGGCTGCCAACGAGTCCGCATGGGGCAACTCCCGCTTCGCTCGAGAAGCGAATAATTATTTTGGTCAATGGTGTTTCAGGAAAGGCTGCGGTCTTGTTCCATTGAACCGGTCGCCCGGCTCAAATCATGAAATAAGACGCTTTGATTCAGTTGAGCAATCTGTTCGTTCATATATGAGAAACCTTAACATATCGCGTGCATATGCTCATTTTCGCCAGATGCGCCGGGATTTAAGGCTGCAACGGAGCCTGCTGGATGCCGAAGTTCTGGCCATAGGTCTGGCATCATACTCAGAACGCGGCATGGACTATGTAAATATCATTCGTGCAATGATTCGGGCCAACAGGAAGCTGATCCGACTGGCCTGAATGAACAATGACGCTCTTCTGTCCGCCTTTATAATAATTCCTGGAAACTCAATTGGGATGGCTTATCCGCGACTATCCCCCCCGAGCGCCCATGATTTTTTCCAACCCGTACGATGCGCAAATAGCTGTGAGGCAACGGTTCAATGCTTCCGAAGCTGAATATTGTAGCAGACGCCCATATCTGGGGAGTGGAATCGGCATTTTCCCGGTTGGCCGGATATGACGTTGATTTGCAGACTCTGGAACATACGAGCATTAATCGCGAGGCATTGAATAATACTGATGTTCTGCTTACCCGCTCCTCCACAATGGTCAATTCTGAATTGCTCGCCGACACGCCTGTTCGATTTGCCGCCACGGCCACAATTGGCGATGACCACTACGACAAGGACTGGCTGGATGCCAACGGCATCGCCTGGGCCAATGCGGCAGGGTCATCGACCGGCTCGGTAGTTGAATACATGATTGCAACGCTGCTTGAGTTGCATGTTCAGGGGCGGATTTCCATTCCGGATAGCTGCATCGGCATTATCGGCGTTGGGCGCATTGGCGGCATGTTTGCCGATATATGTCAGGCGATTGGCATGGATGTGCTGAAGAATGACCCGCCCCGGCAACGAAAAGAAGGCGAGAATGGCTTCTGCGCCCTGGATGAATTGCTGGCCAAAGCCGATATCCTGACCCTGCACGCGCCGCTGATCACAGATGGCGTGGATTGCACTGTTCGCCTGCTGAATGCCAGGCGCCTGTCCGACTTTCAGGGCAAGGGCATTATCAATGCGGGGCGCGGAGGCTGTATTGATAATGCCGACCTGTGCGACTGGCTTGATACAAATGCGGATCATTTTGCTGCGCTTGACTGCTGGGAGAACGAGCCCGCGCCATCGACAAGGCTGTTGCAACATCCGCAACTTGTCATCGCTACGCCTCATATTGCCGGACACTCCATTGACGGCAAGGCAGCCAATACCCAGTTTGCTTATCGCGCCCTGTGTCAGCACCTGCATATAAGACCAACATGGGATATGGCAAATCACTTGCCCGGGGCGGGGCGGCCTGTGGATTTGGAGACCGGCAGCGACGCATGGCTCAATCTGCATGCCGCAATCAAGCAGTTATATCCGCTTGACATTGATCATAAAGCCATGAAATCATGGGCTTATTTAAAAGACCCGGAATTATCCAATGCATTTATTCAATATCGCCGCTACTATCCCGTCCGCAGGGCATGGCGGCATGCGCCGGTGCATTTCAAACATACTAATGATGCGACTGTTCAGCTGGCGCAAGCCATGGGCGTCACAATCGCTTAGGGTTCGGGTATGACGATCTCAAAAAACAATCTGGTTTGGATGGATCTGGAGATGACAGGTCTTGATCCTGAAAGCGCCGCCATCATTGAAATCGCAACCGTCATCACTGACGGGGAATTAAATATTATTGCTGAAGGGCAGAATATTGTCGTGCATCAACCGGATTCTATCCTGGATGCAATGGATGACTGGTGCACAAAGCATCACGGGGACTCCGGCCTGACAGCCAGGGTGCGCGCATCCACTGTTTCAGTGCATGAGGCTGAGCAGAAAACGCTGGCCTTTGTGCGCCAATATGTCCCCGGAAACGCCTCGCCGCTGTGCGGCAATTCGATTCATCAGGACAGGCGCTTTCTTGTGGCTTATATGCCAACACTGGAAGGCTTTTTGCATTACCGGAACATTGATGTCAGCACAGTCAAGGAGTTGGCCCGGCGCTGGTATCCGAATATTAGCGCCCCGGAAAAAAAAGAAGAACATCTGGCCCTGTCTGATATCCGTGAATCCATTGCGGAGCTGGCTTTTTATCGTGACAAGCTATTTCGTCCGGGCTGTTAACTACTAAAAGCAACTGCCGTTTCCAGGATAGTCCAGGTTAATTGGAGCTGTTAGTTTTTTGCTGTTCTATTTTCAGATAGGGCGCAACAGCCGCTGGCACCAACCCGGAAACATCGCCGCCCATACGGGAAATTTCGCGGATAAAGCGCGACGATACGAATGTATAATCTTCACGCGCCATGACAAAAACGCTCTCAATCCGCTCATCAAGACGGCGATTCATCGCTGCCAACTGGAATTCATACTCAAAATCCGAAGCTGCGCGCAGGCCCCGCAGAATGGCGCCGGCTTTGTACTGATGCGTCAAATCAACCAGCAATCCTGAAAATCTGACCGCCTCTACATTGGGCTCATCTCTGAATGTCTCCAGCACCATTGAAAGCCGCGTCTCTACATCGAACATGGGGCGCTTATCCAGATTATCCGCCACGCCGATGACAATTCTTTGGAACAGCTTCAAGCCGCGCATGACCACATCAACATGGCCAAGCGTAACTGGGTCAAAAGTGCCGGGATAAATTGCCGTGCTGTTCATAAATGCTCCATATTTAGTGATTTTGCGCAGCCGCAGCGCCTAGCCCATAGCATTTGTGAATAAAGAGCTATGGTCGCCATATTCCCGTTTCATTGATGATCGCTGTCACATTTGCCCGGGGGGTCACGTCAAAAGCGGGATTGTTGGCCTTAACTCCAGGGGCCGCAATGCTAACCTGGCGCAAACGCCCCTCGGCATCCATGCCATCCATTTTTATTACCTCGTCATCCTCACGCGCTTCAATCCGGATGTCTGCTCCGGCAGGGCAGTTTGCATCAAACGTGCTGGATGGCGCTGCAACATACATGGGCACGCCATGTTCGCGTGCGGCAAGGGACAATCCATAGGTGCCGATTTTATTGGCGACATCCCCATTCGCAGCAACTCGATCCGCCCCCACCACAATAGCATCAACTTTCCCCTGCGCCATCATCCAGGCCGCCGCGCTATCGGCCTGGATTCGGCAACTTATACTCTGCTGTTGCATTTCCCATGCCGTAAGCCTGGCGCCCTGTAACCGCGGTCGCGTCTCATCCACCCAGACAAACGGGGCCTCGCCAGCCTGAGCCAAATGGTAAATGCCGGACGTCGCCGTTCCCCAATCGACTGCGGCCAACCAGCCTGCATTGCAATGGGTCAGAATGCGCCGCTCTCCCACCGCCAGCAGCTCAGCCATGCACTCTCCGATCCGCTTGTTGGCGCTCACCTCGGCATCACTATAGGCATCTGCGCGCTCAACCATCATAGCGTTTGACGGCGACTTGCCAGCGTATGCCTGCATTGCATCACAGGCGTGGAACAGGTTGACCGCTGTTGGTCGCGTAGCCCGAAACCTTGGCAGCCAATGGTCAAAAAACCGATGCCGGTCAACATCCCATGCCAGGGCCAGTCCATAAGCAGCTATTGCGCCTATGCTCGGCGCTCCCCGAACCTGCATGCTCTCAACAGCATATGCGACACTTTCCGGATCCCGGCTTACAACCTGCTCAAAGCGGTGCGGCAAAAGGCGCTGCTCAATCCATTGTACGCCATGCGCCTCCCTGCTCCAGCTTACAGATCGATAATCCTTACCGGCGACACGCATCGTTCAACCGCACGCATGAAAGTGGATATGCTGGTGGAAAATTAAGCATTCTAACCACGCAGCTTCGCCAGCACGCCTTCCAGTTCCACTGCCCGGGTATATCGGATGCAGAGCTCTCCCGCCCCCCCCTTCTTGCAATGTAATTCAACAGGCAGCCCCAGTTTGCGCGTTAATTCATCCTGCAAGGCTGCGACATCCGCATCAATCTCTTTCCTGGCTGGGGCGCCTGGCTGTTTTGCAGCCTTTCTGGCCTCCCGTTCCATCTGCCTGGCGCTCCAGTTTTTGGTCATGCATTGGCGTGCAAGCCTTTCGCCCGTGCTCGCCGGCAAACCCACGAGCGGACGCGCCTGCCCCATGCTAAGTTGCCGATTTTCAATCATTTTCTGGATATTATCAGAGAGTTGTAACAGGCGAATAAGATTACTTACCTGGACACGTGAGATGCCTATTTTTTCTGCCACCTGTTTTTGCGTGCAACCGAACTCATCAACCATCAGTTGATACGCCCGCCCCGATTCAATGGCTGAAAGATCATCACGCTGTTCATTTTCAATAATAGCCAGTTCCAGCGCCTGTAAATCATCTACATTTCTCACCACGGCAGGAATTTCCTGCAGGCCGGCGGCCTGAGATGCGCGCCAGCGCCGCTCTCCCGCAATCAGTTCGAAGCTGTCCCCGCTTGGTCGCAACAGTACAGGCATCAGAACGCCTTCCCGGCGAATTGAATCAGTCAGGGCATCCAGTTCCTTGCTGCCAAATTGGCTGCGAGGCTGGTAAGAATTCGGCCGAATTTTTGAAATGGGAATCCGGGTCGCTTGTTGCAAAACTTCGGGAGTCGGCGTATCTGACAACAATGCATTCAACCCCCTGCCCAAGCTTCGTTTTCCTGGCGTAACTTTCATTTTTATCCCCTCCCTATGATTCCAAAATACTTCTACTCATCACTTCCTGAGCAACTGCCAAATAGGCCTGCGCTCCGGTCGAACGGATGTCATGATACATGACCGGCAGGCCAAAACTTGGCGCCTCCGACAAACGGACATTGCGCGGAATCACATTCTCAAATACCTGTGAGCCAAAATAATCGCGCACATCCTGTTCAACCTGAGTAGATAAATTATTTCGTCGATCCACCATAGTCATCAAGATTCCACTCATGGTTAACTGTGGGTTCAGGCTATGCCGGATCCGGCTAATTGTAGTCATCAACTGTGTAAGCCCCTCCATGGCATAAAACTCGGCCTGTAGTGTAATCATTACATGGTCTGCTGCTGTTAACGCGTTAATCGTCAGTATCCCCAGAGCTGGAGGGCAATCAAGAAAGACATAATCAAACTTTTCTCCTTCATAGGATGAGAAGGCAGATTGCAAACGCTGTTCGCGTGCGCGCTCGTTGACCAGTTCGACTTCCGCTCCAACAAGATCTATCGTGGAGGGTAGAATAAAAAGACCATGGAATTCAGTTTCCGATATTGCATCAGACAAAGGACAATCTCCCGCCACGACATCGTATGCGCCATGCCTGATCATTTTCTTGTCAACGCCCAGTCCGGTCGTCGTATTGCCCTGAGGATCGAGATCAATCAGTAAAACACGCTTATCCAGGGCGGCAAGTGAGGCGGCGAGATTGATGCTGGTGGTTGTCTTGCCCACCCCGCCTTTCTGGTTGGCAATGGCTGTTATAGACCCTAAGACCCGGTGTTTCACGTGAAACCTCCCCCTTGCTACCGCATATTAAGCGCCGCTGAAATCATAGCAACGAATATGCTGCTCGTCGCCATCATTGTTGTTCATGTCTGTTTGGGGCTTCAAACAAACAGAATATTCGCCTCTCATCTTCCAGCCTGCAACATGGGCAATGTCTGATTTACGCGGGACAGGCAACACTGCAACAGCCCCCCGATTGGCATGGGGAGTGCACATTTGTAGAAGACTGGACTGATCTGCGACTGCACGAGCAACACAAATATCAACATGCAGGCCAGGAAGATCATTAATGTCTGCATCAAACACCTCTGCATCCAGCCTTAGCGTGCGAACAATATGCCTGAGAAACTCTGCACGCTTTCTCCTGCGTTCAACCAACACGCCATGCAGCCCCGGCTTGGCAATCAGCAATGGAATGCCCGGGATTCCCATGCCGCTGCCTATATCCAGAAGGCGGCCATGATTAGCCACCCACTGTGCAATCGACAGCGATGGCTGTATGAATTGCACCTCGAACATCGCCTGACTGCTGATTGCAGTTAAGTTCAAAGCCCTGCGGAATTTAAGCACTTCCTGAACGTAAGTTTGGCAGGCCTTATTCAATATCCCGGACCTTGCGCATGTGCATCACAAGCACTGAAATTGCCGCAGGAGTCACGCCGGACAATCGGGACGCCTGCCCCAGCGTTGCCGGTTTTGCGGCATCCAGTCTCTGCAAGCACTCCTTGCTGAGGCCGCTAACCTCTGAATATCTAATATCATCTGGAATAGATTGTTGCTCCAGTTGTTGAAAGCGCTCAATTTCAAATCTTTGTTTTCCAAGATAGCCATCGTAGTGAACCATGGAAAGCAGGCTCTTTAGATCGCGCTCATCAAAATCCTCTGTTTCATTGAGCAACTGCAAAGCCATCGAAGGCTCCACATCACTGCGATGGCAATAAGAAATTAAATTTATTGGCTGTGATGGTATCGGCAGATGTAATGACTGCAGGCGTTTTCGCCAGACGCCGCCCGTTCCAATGTCAACACCTCTTGCCTGCTCAATTCCTCGTGTTAACAACTCTTGGCGTCGCTTAAATCCATGCCTTCTTGCCTTATCATAAAGACCCAGGCGTATTGCTGATTCTCCCAGTCTTATATCCGCATTATCTTCTCGAAGTTGCAGCCGAAATTCGGCCCGGGAAGTAAACATCCGATAGGGCTCTAATATCCCTTTGTTGACCAGATCATCAACCATTACGCCAATATAGGCCTCAGAACGGTCAGGCGCCCAAGCCTCTACATCGATGGCGCGCGCTGCCGCATTAATCCCTGCCAGCACTCCCTGCGCAGCGGCTTCTTCATAACCGGTTGTGCCATTAATCTGACCAGCGTGAAAAAGCCCGGAAACTTTCTTGCTTTCCAATGATGGCTTCAATTCTGTCGGATCCACATAATCATATTCAATGGCATAACCGGGGCGAATAATAATGGCGTGCTCTAGCCCTGGTATTGCCCGGACAAAGGCCCACTGCACATCAATGGGAAGAGAAGTTGAAATGCCGTTGGGATAAATCTCCGAATGATTACGCCCTTCCGGCTCAAGAAATATCTGATGACTGGCCTTATCTGCAAATCGCACCACTTTATCCTCAATACTGGGACAATATCGCGGGCCTGATGATTCAATTTTTCCGCTAAACATTGGTGAACGCTTCAGATTTTCTCTGATAATATCATGTGCACGATCCGTTGTATGCGTAATTGCGCACGATAACTGGTCTTTAATGACCTGCTTATGCGCCATGGAAAAGGGGAGAACATCCGTTTCACCCGCCTGACTCTCCAACTCATCCCAGCGAATCGATCGCTTATCCAGTCGAGGTGGCGTCCCGGTCTTCAGGCGCCCCAAATGAAATTCACGCCTGTATAGTTCGTCAGTCAAACCATGGACCGGCGCATCGCCAATGCGTCCGGATGCATGGGTCTTGTCGCCGATATGAATGACGCCGTTTAAAAATGTCCCTGTCGTCAGAATTACAGTCCGGGCCTGATGCAAGCCGCCCAGACTATCAATGGCGCCTGAAATTCTGTCTGCTTCAAACAGCAATTCCTTAATAGTTTCCTGATATAGATGAATATTGGGATGGCTGTCTAACAATTGTCTTGCCTGCATGTGATAAAGAAGGCGGTCACATTGTGCTCGGGTTGCCTGGACAGCTGGACCCTTTCGACGATTAAGCAGGCGATACTGTAATGCTGACCTATCAGCCATGATGCCCATAATGCCGCCCATGGCATCCACTTCATGTACGAGGTGCCCCTTGCCAATGCCTCCAATGGCCGGGTTGCAAGACATTTTTGCAATAGTATCCAGATTTTGAGTAAGCAGCCGAACCTGCGCTCCACGGTTGGCCGCAGCCCATGCCGCTTCACAGCCTGCATGTCCTGCGCCAATCACCAGAACATCTATGCGGCCCGGGTGTTTCACGTGGAACCTCTGGTGCTCCATCCGCAACAAGCCTTTCGCCCCAGACCGACTCTCATAAGGCTGGGTAAGGCGCATTCCGCAAGTAATACCATTGCCGAGGGCATGCCTGAGCCGGACTTCGCAATCGTTACGCTCGCCTGAATTGGCATGGGCAATCGCGTGTTGGCGCATCTTGGCGAGGCTCCCGGCCAGACATGCTGATACACGAGATTTACTACGGTCGGAGCGCTAAAAGTTACAGAATTCATAGAGCGTGGAAGCGTAGGGATTAATGCAACTCAATGCCAGTTATAGCCGTACGCATTACTTCATGGATGAAAAAAACAGCTAATGGCTGCCTTTTTGTCGCCCGGAGATCATCAATTAGGCTGCTTTTCGTTTGCGCTCCAGCAGATCATGAATAATTGGGGTAAGGATTAATTCCATAGCCAACACCATTTTTGCCGCCGGCACTACCAGAGTGTTACGACGGGACATAAAAGAGTTGTGAAGCATGGCGGTCAGCCATGGGAAATCGATGCCCCATCTTTCCGGTCTGCGAATGCGAATCACCATCATGCTCTCATCCGGCGTAGGCACATCACGAGCAATAAACGGATTTGACGTATCCACCAACGGAACGCGCTGAAAATTAACATCCGTATTGGTAAACTGCGGCGTAATAAAATGAACATAATCATGCATACGGGATAATATATTATCTACCACGGCCTCCGATGAGTAGCCTCGCATTTCCGTATCGCGATGTATCTTCTGAATCCATTCAAGATTTACCACTGGCACAACGCCCATCATGAGATCGACATAAGGGCGAACCTCTTCAACCCCTCCATGCAACCCCTCATAAAACAGAAGATCGCAGCCTTCTCCGACTTCACGCCAATCCGTGAAATGGCCAGCGCCAACACCATAAATTTTCGCCTCTTCATCATCATGCACATAGGTCCGCGCCATTCCCCGGCCCGTGCGCTGAAATGAATCGAAAAGCTCGGCAATTTTATCAAACAGGTTCGCCTCATCAGAAAAATGGCTCAGGCGCTTTCCTTGCGCCTCGTATTCCTTGGCCTTCTCACGAAACTCAAAACGATCAAATTTATGGAAGCAATCCCCTTCAACAATTGCCGGGGTTACTTTTTCACGCCTGAAAATATGCTCAAGCGCCACCTTGGCTGTACTGGTGCCTGCGCCTGATGAGCCTGTTACTGAAATCACTGGAAATTTAGCAGACATAATATCCTCCATAAAGAAACATTCGAAATATCAACAAGTTAGGATGCCGCAACACTCTTGCGGCAAAGCTTATGTGATGAATCTGCATTGTGTCTTATTACAAGGCCAATTGCAAAAAACCGCTAGAGATGTTTCTAGTCAGGCGACAGTTAGCAGTTCTGACAGATCAGGCGGGTTTTCCTCCAATGCAAGATGAACAGCCGTTTGAATAGCCTCGAAAGGAGTTCTTTCAGGTACGTTGGAAAGGACGAAGTCATTGGCAATGCCGCATATTCTTGCCATGGGCAGTTTGGACTCCGGTTTGTAATACTCCCCGACAGCGTTACTTAGGGATTCAGGAAAGCCCCATGCTCGCAGCAGTAACTCGCCCGCTTCGGCATGGTTGACGCCATAATATTGCTCCTCTGCCTGAATCAAATTGCTCTGATGCAAATGCCCTGTTTCACGCTCAAAGTAGGAAAAATCAACACGCATACCCAAGGCGGCCCGGCCAATATCATGCATCAATCCGGCCATAAAAACGCATTCATGCGTGAACGTTTGTTGTGCAGGATCAACCACATGAGACAGGCGTTCAGCCACTAGTGCAACTGCAAACGCATGCCCCCAGAATATGCGGATGTTCGCCATGCCGGTTGGCAGGATCATGCCATACATGAGCGACATTGCAGTGGTAATATGCGCCGTTTCCCGTGAGCCCAGCCTTGCAATTGCCTTGGAAAGCTCACAAATAGGCGTGCCGGTCGGATTATATGAGACAGAGTTGGCAACTTTAAGCACCATGGCCGAAACAGCCTGATCGCTGCGGATAATGTTAGCCAAATCTTCCGCCCCGGAATCGGGATTCTGAATAACGCTTTGAATCTTTACAAATCTGTCAGGCAATGATGGCAGATCCTCAGCAAATGACAGCAATTCAAGTGTGGAAATTCGATCAAAGCATGTCTCAGCCATGCATGCATGGTAGCTGGAAGATTTGATTTGGCAACTTCGTATGGCCTGCCCAACCAACTCCTGAGAATGTAATTGCAAATGCCTGTAGAGTGTAAAACATTGATTTAAAGGAGCCAATTGCAAAACTCTGGGTGGATGAGTGGCAATCTCGCTTCGAGGCCATTTTCTGGATTGAATGAGCTGCATGGTGGTTCCATGGAGCGACAAAAAGGCAGGATGCCGTTTGGACGGGCTTCAGGCCGCCCGCAGGGTGAGGGGCATGGATGCCCCGAATCAAATTCAAGCTTGGAAATGGGCCGAAGCGGGGAAGACAATCGCCGCTCATGAGTTTTGCAATTGGCTCAAGGGCATAATGGAATGTGTAATGGCCCCATATTGCATCTCAGACCACATGCTCAGGGCTGAAGACGCATCGTTTTGCCAGCTTACTCTATTACCAGAACAACTTTTACGTTCGGGTCGTCTGCGATTTTAATGGCTCGCATGGACACATAACCGATGGCGCGTCGTTTTTTTGAAACCTTCTTGATAATCAAGCGCTGGCTTTTCAATGTATGCGGAGGGTTTTTTGCCTGATTGGTTATTTTCAGGTGGGCCCACCGCTCTGCCACCTTGCTGGCAGACATGTCCAGTATTTGCCTCGAAAAGGTTTCCCTGACCGGATTGCCTGCCATAAGATCATACATGATGATCGATTCGTCGCCAGCCCACTTGAGGGTGTGATTTCTGTAGATTCTATTAACCTCTCTGATGCTCAGCGAATCCACCGGATTTCCCTTGTTAATGATAATTGCAACTACTTCGCCCGCCCGGACAACCGTTGCAGACAGTCCAACCAGAATCGCCGCAGCAGGCAGAAGCAGGAATTTGCCAGCCTTCACTAGAAATCTCCGATAGCCACGGCGAGTGACATGATGATCTCATGGAATCTCTTTTTTGCGCCATTAAATGAGTTCAGATTATATTCCAGCTTGCCAAGCACATTATGTGCAAAATGGTAGTTTACAGCGGCTGTATAACGGTAACTATCAGACAGTGAGAGCAAAGCGTTGCTGCTGTTATGATACCAGTCGGCTCTGGATGCCAGAGTCCACTTTGCCCAATCATATGTAAGCTGTGCATAGGCGCTGGCATCATTGCCAAGGGCGGCATTAAGGGGGTCGCTATTTTGCCTCAGGGCAAACTCGGTCTGGAATCCCAGCTGATGGTAATCCAGCATCAGATGTAATCCATAGCTGTTTCTTGTGATATTCAGATTATCCTTTTCCCGATAATAGGAAGCGCCCAGTTGCGTATTGACTATCATATCTGAAAAATAGTTGAGCTTTGCACCTATCGCCTTGCTTACATTTCTGTCCAGACGACCGGGGTTGCCGGCGCCGTTTGCGATGTAGATGTGCGCATCCAGTAAGGAGTCAAAAACACTGAAGGATTTACGCAATTGCAATCCATCGGACCAGAGCGGGAAGATTTTTCTCACCATGAAAGGCCGCGACTGCGTGGGCACGTATGGGGGATAGTGATAAATATTCCAGATGCCGGCCGGCGTCAGAAACCTGCCTGCAACCAGATCCCAATCGACTGTCGGGTGGTACTTTATGTACATCTGCTCGGTAAGGAACTTTCCCTGTACGATTTGCGCAGTATCTGCGGTATGCATTGATTCTATGAAGGGGGCATCCTCAAACTCCAGCTCGGAAAACAGCTCCCACTCATCCTGAATTCGCTTGGAAAAAAACAGGCTGAAATGCCGAACCCGAAATCTGCTGTTCTGCCCTGGCTCATTGGTAGTGTAGTGTTCCACATCTGCATAGCCGCTGACATTGACAAGATTGGAAAACTTTAATGCAGTTTCTTCATTGTTGTTTTCAACCTCCTCCAGTCGCTCCTTGATCTTTTTATCCTCTTGCCTGAGCGCATCAATAGCAGCTGGCTGCCGCACCGCGCTTTCCCTATGGGCGGCCTCCTGCGCCCCGGCGCTGTCTTTTAATGCTTCGGATGCCTTTCTAAGCGCATCAATCATGTCTCTGGCTTCCCGCTCGGAAGCGCTGACGCCTTTCATAAGTTCTCTTAATCTCTCATTTTCCGCCTTTAACGCCTCAAGCTTTTGTTCCACTTCAATAAGCTGTTTCTCAATGCGTTCAATCCGCTCCCCGGCGAATGCATTGGCCGGAATACAAGACAAGAAGAAAAAGATGCTGAATAAAGCGCGCCAGCGCTTGACCACATCCCTCCCGGCTCGAAGGTTCCGATTTCCTTCCGCTTGTGAAAATATCATGTCGATTCCCTACCCCCTTCTCCAAATGCGGGGAAGCCCAAAGTAAAGCTTGTCCCCTTTCCCTCCGTGCTCGTACAGTCAAAGCTCCCGCCGTATTTTGTAACAAGCTTGTACACGACATATAAACCGAGCCCGGTTCCCTCGCCAGCTGGCTTGGTGGTGAAAAATGGATCATAAATCTGGCCGAGATGCCTCTTGGAAATGCCACTGCCTGTGTCAGAGACGACAGCAATAACACGATCTTTCTTATGGAAACATTTCAGAGTCAGCCTCCCTTTTTTGCCCATGGCATGAATAGCGTTGACGATCAGGTTGACAAAAATCTGCTGCAATTCTCCGGCATTTGCTGAAATATAACTTCCGGTTTCCAGATTACTATTGACCTTGATCGATTTGAAAGGAGCAGAATGGCCAGACATCTTGAGAGCATCCTCCATGGCAATGGAAAGATCAACCGCCGTCTTTGATTTCGTCCCCGCTGTGCGGGAATATGCAGCAAGCTCTTTCACTATATTGCTGGCATCCAGCGTATAACGAATAATGTAATCCAGATAGGATCTGCTCGTAGTCAGATCGTCTTCATCTCTGGCCGCCTCAGCCATGCCAAGAATGCCGGCCAGAGGATTGTTTATCTCATGGGCTACGCCCGAAGCCAGGGTGCCGATGCCGGCAAGCTTTTCCGACTGCATGAGCTTGAACTGCAGCTTGACATGCTCAGATATGTCTTTACAGACAACAACGGCTCCAACTGCTTTTTCAGGGGTGTCCATCAGCGGGGAAAAGGTGGCGCTAACATAAAGGTGATCCCCCGATTTCGTTTTGATCTCCACCTCCTGGTTCTTAACCTCCCAGACTTTATTGCCCGTTTTTTGCGCTTTTTTCAGCGTATGGATAATATCTTTTTTTTGCTCTGAGTCGGCGCAAAGACCAAGCACTTTTCGTCCCACCATCTCTGACTTGCTGTAGCCGGTGAGCAACTCCGCCTCCCTGTTAAACTCCACGACATGACCTGTCAGGTCTGTAGTGATAATGATGGCCTTGGAGTAATCAAGTATCATTTGCAGATACGATTTCGTCTCGGCAAGAGAGTGATAGGTGTTTTCCAGCGTTTCGCTTCTATCTTCAAGCTGGGCGTAAATCTTGTTTTTTTCCCTGATAATTGCGCCGGACAGAAGCAAACCGGCCAGTGTCAGAACCATTATAATGCCGAGAGCCCATATGAGTTGCGTAACCCAGTCCAGGAGTTCAAAATCAGCCTGGGTGGAAAATGTGGACTTGAGGATGCCCAGCACCTCATCTTCCTGCGTGTGACAACTAATGCATTTTTCTTCTCCGGACATAAGCGGGGTGAAGCGGGTGAAAACTCTCAAATTATGATCAAATGAATCCACGCTGTTCATGGATTTGATAGCCTTTTTAAAATCCTTGCTCTGACCCGCACCAATCCTTCGACCCTGCGCCCCCCCCTGAAATGCCTCCTCCCCGTTTACTTTATAGATGCCGATATCTTCCACGCCGATAAAGTCGCCATAATCCAGAATGGCGTCATAAGAATCAGCGCTGTGCGCGCCCTGCAGGTTGAGGCTCACTGCGCTGCCGAGCAGTTCCGCCTCCAGTTCCGCCTTTTGCACAAGATGATAGATCATTCTGTCCTTCAGATTTAGCTCGCCATAGATGAAAAGAGAAATAAAACCGACCACGGCGAGCATAATCGTGATGACAAGCGTGTTGAGCGTAAATTTATATTTAAGCAGCAATTTTCAACTCAGATGTGCCTGGCCACGATGGACAGCAGAGCTTGTTTCGTGAATGGCTTGGCGATGTAATCGACTGCCCCGGCCTCCCTGACCATTGCAAGGATCTTGTCTCCGATGAATCCCGTGGCAGCCACGACAGGAATATTGCAATGCATGTTTTTGAGCGCCTTGATCACATCGATTCCGGATTCGTCCCTAAGCTTAATATCACAGAGGATAAGATCGAACGCCCCGGAAGAGGCAAGGTCGATGCCTTCTTTGCCCGATTCCGTGACAGTCACGTCATAGCCGGCCCCGCCCAGATGGAGTTGAATGATCATGCGAATCACTTGTTCATCATCTATAGATAATATTTTTTTTGGCATCAAGATATGCGCGTTATGCCTGCTTCAGGCTAACGCGCATGGATTTTTCCACCCCGTGATAAGCAAGTCTTGTGAAGCAATGGGTGTTGCTTCACAAGGCGCGATAGTCCAATCAATCACAGAGCGGAAAATTCCATGCGGACGCGTTGTTTGTTTCATGTTAACGAGCCCGGATTTTTCCATTTCGTTACATAAAACATTTTCATGGCTCAGCTCCCCCGCCGGGGCTGCTGTTCATGATGGAGCGGATATCCGGCATGATTTTATTGAAATGTTCTACCAGCGCAGGGTCAAATTGACTGCCGCTGGCGCGATTAATCTCGGCAATCGCATCATCCATGTCCCATGCTTCTCTGTATGGCCGTGCAGAGGTCAGCGCATCAAAAACATCGATAATAGCCACGATTCTTCCTCCCATTGGCGTTTCTTCACCACGCAGGCCATCAGGATAGCCCGAACCATCCCAATGTTCGTGGTGCGTCAGGGCGATGGAACGAGCCGTCTGTAACAATATTGAACTGTGTCCTTCAAGCATTTGCCCGCCAATCACTGTGTGAGTCTTCATGATTTCTCTTTCAAACGGAGTATAACGCCCGGCCTTGAACAGAACCCGATCCGGTATGCCGATCTTGCCGATATCATGTATGGGGCAGCTTTGCTCAATAAGATGAGCCAGCTCCCCGTCCAGTCCGGCCTGCTGCGCCAGCATGCGGCACATTTTGCTTACGCGGGCAATATGAAAGCCCGAATTAATGTCGCGTTTATCTGCTGCTATGACCAGTCTTCGTATAATTTCGAATCTTGTTTCCTCAAGCTCTTCGGTGCGCTCCCTGACCTTTTTCTCAAGACCCGCCCGGTACTCCATGTTCGCCTGCGCCAGCCTTCTGTTTTCTGCCAAAAGATTCCTGTGCGCAACAGCCTTATGCACTGTGAGCGTGAGAGTTTCTTTTTTTACCGGCTTTGTTAAATAATCGAAAGCGCCCTTGCGCATTGAATCCATTGCATTTTCAAGGTCTGCGAAGGCTGTCAACATAATAATCGGGATGTCGCTGAACTTCTCAACGACATGCTCCAGAATTCTGGCGCCATCGACTTCAGGCATTTTGATATCACAGATTATCAAATCAAAGGTGAGGCTGTCGAGCTCTTCCAGGATAGATTTTCCACCCGAGGTCAGGATGACCTGATACCCCGCCTCTTCAAGGTGTATGCGTAAAATTCGGAGGATTGATTTATCATCATCCACAACCAAAACAGTGCCATGCAGCGCATTCACAGCAGCGCGCACCGTATATTGCCTGTTTTGACAAGCGTTGGCTTCCTCAGCATTTTTGGCCTTTATTTGGCACCCGTATCCACATTTTTCCTTATCGCCATTCGCAGTTTGCCTTAACGCTAACCCGCCTCCTCCTGTTGATCCAGTTAGAATATTTGTCCCAAAATGAAACAGATCATCCTGGAAACCTTGGTTGGGAGTGTGTGCAGGGTGTCAGACATGGCTTTGAAGGGCGTAACGGAAAAAATCGCGGTCACCTTGTTGGTGATAAGGTTTTCCCCGTTTAGCAAAGCAAATCCGGAGCTTGCGCCATGTAGGCGCGGCCAACTGAGGTGTCCAGGATCATGCACCTTAAGAAAAAAACAACTTCCGAGCGCAGGGTTACTGCACGGGCCGGTATGTGCTCCTGCTCAGGAACTGGCGAATCGAGAGAATTTTATTCGGGTTCATAGACAAGGAATCCAGACCAAGATTCAGGAATGTTTCCGTCCAGTCCGGATTGGCCGCCAGTTCGCCGCAGACTGAAATCGGGATTTCCGCCTTTTTCGCAGCGGCAACGGTGAGCTGAATCATCTGCAATATCGCCGGATGCTCAGATTGATACAAGGCGGCAACCTCTTCATCCGCCCGATCCGCCGCCAGAGAATATTGCATGAGATCATTGGTTCCAATTGAGAGGAAATCGCTCAATTTTGCCAGCTCATCGGCAATAAACACAGAAGCTGGAACCTCGATTATGGCCCCTACAGATAAAGGCCTGGTTAATCCCATTGACTGATGACAAAGCTCGGCCATCTCCCGAACCTGCTCCACCTCGTCGCAGTTGGTGACCATCGGGATCAAAATATTCACCGGCCCTTCTTCCCCGGCGCGAAGTGCGGCATTCAACTGGGCGCGCAATATGTTTTTCATGCGCAACAGCCAGCGGACGCCGCGCAGACCCATAGCCGGATTGGCGCCTGCAAATGCATGCCCGCCCAGTTCGCCGTACAACCATGGCTTGTCACCGCCAATATCGAGCAGGCGTATGGTTGCCGGTTTGCCTGCCAGATGGCGAACCAGGGCGACATAGTGTTGAAATTGTTGCTCCTCATCCGGCAGCACGGCTTCATTCATAAATAAAAACTCGCTGCGATACAGGCCTATGCCATCTATGCCTATGCGATCTGCAACCTCCAGCTCCTCAATAAACTCAATATTTGCCATCAACTTCAGTTCACGCCCGTCACGACTTAGCGAAGGTTTGCAGGCATAGGTTTGAAGCTCTTGCTCGTGCGCATGAATCGCCTGGGTAAATTTGTCATACGCCTGTTGTTCATGTTCAGGCGCGTTGAGAATCCACAGGCATTGCTCGGCATCAAGGATCAGGGTTTCACCATCTTCAATATCCGCCAGAATATCCGTGGCGCCAACCAGAGCAGGCATGCCTATGCCGCGAGCGACAATAATATTATGCGCGCCGGCGCCGCCCTGCTCCATAATCACGCCAGCGATGCCTTGCCTCCACATAGTCACGATTTCCCCGGCTGAAAAATCATCCCCTACGCAAATTACAGGGCCTTGCATTTTTTTGGCATGCTTGCCGGACAAGACAGGCTGATGCCCGATCAAATGGTTGAGAATCCGCCGCCCCGCCTGCTCCATATCATCTTTGCGGTTGCGCAGGTATTCATCTTCGATCTTTGCAAACACCGCATGAAGTTCATCCATTTGCTGTTGCAACGCCCACTCAGCATTAATAAGCGTATCAATAATCCGGTTTTTCGCCCGATCAACCAGTTCCGGGTCAGTAATCAGCATGCGATGCATATCAAGAATCATCAGCGGCTCTTTGGCGCCCGTCTGCTCCAGATGCTCGCGCTCTACATCTATTTCAGCTACAGCGGCCTCTACCGCCGCCATCAGGCGCACCACCTCTTCTTCAAGCTGATCCGTTGCAAGTTCTCGCTCAGGGGTGGGGTGACGCCCCCGCATCAGTTTTTTTACGCGCCCGATAATAATGCCGGAGCTGGCGGCGACCGCCTTGCCTTGTCGGCGCAGATGCGGCCTTGAGTCTACCATTACTCTTCTTCTCCAAAACGATTGTCAATCAGCGCCGCAATGCTCTCGAGGGCTGCCTCGGCATCAGGGCCTTCGGCTCTGATGCGCAGATCCGAGCCTTTGGCCGCGGCAAGCATCATAATGCCCATAATGCTTTTGGCATTGACCTGAATCTCATCTTTAACAAGCGTAATATCACTGCCAAACCGGCTTGCCTCCGTTGCCAGCCGGGCAGAAGCGCGAGCATGCATGCCCAGCTTGTTGATAATCCTGATCCGCCGTTCAGGCATGGCGCATAAATCCCCTCATTTCCCTGTTTGCTCCTCTGCCTCTGTGTGTGGCCGCCCGTCAATCATATCAGTGGAAACGTGCAAGTACTGACGTCCGGCTTGCATAACCTGCTGCGTAAAGGCTGACAGATTCTTCACGCTTTTGCGCAGGGTGGCCGCCTTGATCAACAATGGCAGATTGAAGCCGGAAATAAGTTCTACATGGCCAGCCTTCAGACACCCTATGGCGATATTGCAAGGCGTTCCGCCAAACATATCGGCCAGAAAAAGCACGCCATGGCCTACATCGCAGGCGCGAGCCAGCAAGTGCAGTTTGTTAGTCAGGCCATCCAGATCGTCGTTATTTAATACGTCCAGCGTTTCTACCAGCGCCTGCTTGCCAACCACGTGTTCCAGCGCATCCCGCATTTCGCTGGCAATTCGGCCATGACCGATAATAACGATGCCAATCATTGATATTCTCCCTGCAAACATGACTGTGCGGCAGGATTTAACTGTTGCTTGTCAATTTCTTCCCCTGCCCTGAAGCGATTAACGATGCCCGGCTCACGGTGCGCGATTGCAGGCTCAGCCCAGCCCTGTCGCCGAATCCACAACGCCAGCCGCTCCGCCATGTACACCGAACGGTGGCGGCCTCCGCTACAGCCCATGGCAATCGTCACATACTGTTTTCTCTCTTTTAACATGAAACAAACAACGCGCCTGCATGGAATTTTCCGCTCTGTGGTTGAACGAGCTATCGCGCCTTGTGAAGCAACACCCATTGCTTCACAAAGCTTGCTTATCACGGGGTGGAAAAAATCCATGCGCGTTAACATGAAACAGCATCAATCATTTGCCCCGCATCTTTGAGGGATTCGTTGCAGGCAAGGGAACAAGCGAGGGCTCGGCGGAATTCATGAATAGCGCGGGTTACTGACCAGCCCTGCCCTTGTTGATTCGCTGTTGCAGGGAGGCGGCAAAATTCTCGCTGCTGTTGATGCCCCGTTGCTTTAACAGCTGATTGCGGGTGGCCACCTCAATCAGCACGGCCAGAGAGCGGCCAGGGCGAATCGGGATGGGGATGAGCGGAATAACCACATCATGGATTTTCATGTTGCCGGTCTCACCCATGATGCGCTCTTCCGGCGCCAGCTTGTCCCAGGGAAGCAGCTCTACAATCAAACTCAATCGTTTGCTGTCGGTGATTGCAGCTGCGCCGTACAGATCTCGAATATTGAGAATGCCAAGGCCGCGAATTTCCATATGGTAGCGAAGATTCTCAGGGCTTTTGCCAACAATAATTTCTTTGCTATGGCGGGCGAATTCAACCATGTCATCGGCAATCAGACGATGCCCGCGAGATATCAGCTCCAGGCCGATTTCACTTTTGCCAATGCCGCTGGCGCCCGTAACCAGCACGCCAAGACCAAATACATCCAGATATACGCCATGCTGATAAGTCACCGGCGCCAGATACGCAGACAGAAACTGCGCCATATGCGTCATGAATTCGGAAGAAGTAACTTCTGAAATAATTAATGGCGTATCCGTTCGCCTGGCCGCCTGTAAAATAATATCGGGAGGCGTTATGTTGCGGGTGATCACGACGCCTGCCAGACGAAGGTCAAATACGTCATCGACAGCCCGGCGCTGCTCCGCCACGCTTCGACCGGCAAGATAATGCAATTCGGTCTGGCCAATAACCTGTAGCCTGTAGTCACTGAGGTTTTCAATAAAGCCGGCAAACGCCAGCGATGGCTTTTGTATGCGCGGATGGTCTATATAGCGATCCAGCCCCGGCTCTCCCGCCACCAGCCGCATTTTCATGGTTTCGCTCTGGCTTGACAGCAGTTTGCGAATCGTGATGCGGTTGGCCTGAGCCATTATCCCCTGTTGACCTCTTCAGCAAACAAGGTGGCGACTTCCTGGGCGCTATCCGCTTGCATAATGGCAGCTCGAACACTCGGATTTTGCAGACTGCGCGCCAGTTTCGCCAGCAATTCCAAATGCTGGCGATCATCGGAGTCAGGAACCAGCAACAGTACGACAATATGAACCGGCTGACCGTCAATGGCTTCAAAATTAACCCCGCCCTTATGCCGGCCCAGCGCCACCATCGGCGCAGGCAAATCAGGCATGCGGCCATGGGGAATGGCAACGCCATGGCCAATGCCGGTGCTGCCTAGTTGCTCACGCGACATCACAACTTCCATCACCCGATCCGGGTCAATTGAAGTCAGCAGATTGGCCAGTTCGGTGATCAGGGCTCTTTTGCTTGAAACCCGGGAATTGAGCAGCACGTGCTCCGGCTCAAATAGCGACATGAGTTCAGACTGTTTCCGGCTCAATCCAGCTCAGCGCGCCATCCGGGCGCCTGTACACTGCGTTGACCAGAGCTGTCTCGTCATTGGTGAAAAACAGCATGTCCCGACCAGCCAGTTCCAGCTGCATTACGGCTTCATCAATGCTCATCGGTTTGGCGTCAAGTTGTTCATGGCGAAGCGTTTCCGGCTTATGATTTTCGCTCAACTCCTCTATCTCGGGAGCAATATCCAGCACCTTGTGCGATACTTTGGAATTACGCATTTCGCGCTGCCCGCTTGTTTTTTGTGCAAGCAATTTAGCTCGGTATCGCTTGAGTTGGCGGTTCAGTTTATCCACTACGCCATCAATAGATGCATACATATCCTCGGTTTCATGGCTGCCATGGATGTTGATGCCATTGACCTGCATGCTCACCTCGCAACGCTGACGGAACTTTTCCACCGAAAGCACAACATGCACATCAATAACCCGACCATATGAGTGCTTCAAATGTTGTAGCTTGTCACTGACATAAGCCTTTAACGCTTCGGTAAGTTCCACATGACGTCCGGTGATGGATACTTGCATATTATATGCCTCCGTTCTTCAATATTAACGCACAGCGGCGTTGCGCCGGCGCTGGCTGCTTGGCGGCAGCCCCAACTGTTCTCGATATTTCGCCACCGTTCTACGGGCAATTTCCACACCCTCCGCCTGCAAGCGGTCAGCAATCGCCTGATCAGAAATCGGTCGCCCCGACGGCTCTGAGCCGATCAGCGTCTTGACCCGCTGCTGCACGCGATGAACCGAGATCGAACCGCCTCCTCTGGTCGGCAATCCGGCTGAAAAGAAGCGACGCAGTTCGATAACGCCTATCGGCGTATCTGCATATTTGCTGCTGGTAACCCTTGAGATCGTGGATTCATGCAAGTCCACATCCTCGGCCACATCCTGTAGCGTTAACGGCTTCAGGCCCAGTATGCCGTATTCAAGGAATGCACGTTGCCGTCTGGCCAGGCAAAGCGCAACCTTCATCAGCGTCTCGCTGCGCTGGTCCAGGGCATGCAATAGCCATTTCGCTTCTTTCATGGCCTGAGACATGAACTCTTTATCTTTTCCCTTCCATTCATGTTGCCGCCAGCGTTCATTCAGGCGAATGCCGCGCCAACCGGCGCCGGGGATATCCACCTCAATTGCATTCTCGCTATTGCGACGAAAAATTATCTCGGGTCGAATATAATAATTATTATCCCCCCGCAAACCGTGTCCGGGAAAGGGATCAAGTCTTCGCATGCGCAATCGGGCCTGACGAATGGCGGCGACGCTGCAATCAAGTTTTCCAGCCAACTCCGGATCCGAATCCAGCAGCGAATCGGAAAAATGCAGTATCAATTGCCGCACCAGCGCATCAGTGTCATTGTCCTCATCCAGCTGCAATAACAGGCATTCCGCCAGGTCTCGGGCGCCAAGGCCGGGCGGCTCAAGTTGCTGCACCACATTCACCAGCACGCGCTCCACTGCATCAGCGCCAACGCCAAGCTCCTTGGCGATGTCGAGGGTAAAACTGTCAGGGTCGACCCGGAAATAGCCATCTTCATCAAGAGAATCAATCAGTGCATGGGCAAGATCGTGATCGGATTCGGACATGGGCTGACGATCCACCTGTTCATGCAGGGAATCGCTCAGGCACTGTTCACCTTGCCATTGCTGATCCCGTTCAGGCAATCCGTCTCGTGACGCCTGCGCATACATGGTTTCCCAGCGAACATCCCCCTGCTCTTTCCACTGCTGCTGTTCCGCCGCCTCCTGGACGCGCTCATCGCCTTCAGACTCAGGGCCGATGGCCGCATCCGGATCCCTTTCCAGCATCGGATTACATTCGATAGACTCATCCAGATAATTTTCAAGCTCAATGCAATTCATCGCCAGCACCTTCAAACTTTGCGTCAGCTGTGGCGTCAGAGCCAGGCGTTGTCCCAGTTTATGCGTCAGTTTTGTCTGCATCAGCGATTAAATATCAACATGGTTTTCCGGTTCGAGCGTTGCTGTGGCGCAAGATATTTGCGTGAAAGGGAATGAGAAATCGAATTTGCGCCGAATACCATGAACATCCTTGTTATAGCTTATCCGTGATGTAAAATCAAGCAATAACGCCCCCGGAGCACGAAGGCGGCCAGCCTGATTCGGAGGGCTAGTTTATGCCTCTTTTTTCAGGGATGCCAGCAGTTCATCAAGCTCGCCATTCTCATGCATTTCTGAAACGATGTCGCAACCGCCGATAAATTCCCCTTTTACATACAATTGCGGGATTGTCGGCCAGTCCGCATAGGCTTTAACACCCTCGCGCACAGCCCCGTTGAGCAACACATTCACTGCCGCAAAGGATATGTTGTGGCTTGACAGAATGGCGGCCACACGTTGAGAAAAACCGCATTGCGGAAAATCGGGCGTGCCTTTCATAAAAAGAACGATGTCGTTATCTTTTACAACCTTGTCAATTTGCTGCAATACTGAATCACTCATTTTTGTTCTCCTTATTCAAATACAGCCCCGGAACAGGATGGGGCGCACCAGCTATCAAGGCTTGGGAACCGCTGTTTTCAAGGCCAGCGCGTGAATGGACTGGCGCATATTATCACCCAGCGCGGCATATACCATTTGATGCTGGGCCACCCTTGATTTTCCGGCAAAGGCAGCCGAAATCACTTCCATCTCGAAATGATTATCTCCCGAGAACAGGTTCACGCTTACCTCTGCATCCGGGATGCATTGGCGCACCATCCTGGCAATCGCATCCGGCGTTGGCGTCATGGGTTATCTCCTGGAATCATCAAATCAATATTGGGGGCGGCTGACACTTGTTATCCGGCGGAGACGAGTCCACAACAGGGCTGGTGGATTCACCCGCCGCCAAACTTACAGCAATATGTAACGGTTAATGAGCAGCACTTCTAATCCTGGAAACCAGTTGGCAGGAACTTTAGCTCGCTGAATCAACTTATCAATTCCTTCTGCGCATCTGCCGTAAATACCAGCTGCCCGCAATAGCCGGCCTTTTGCAAATTTCAAATCAATGTGTCGGACTCTCCCGACAGTTGCTGCTTATTTTCACAAGCTTGTGATTAATGACGCATTAAACAGCTGCAGGCAGTATGACGTTATGAAAAAATATTGCTCGCCGTCAGCTGACTTTCACCGCAAATAATAACCGAATCGCTATATGCGCTTGCAGTTCAAAGGCATGAACCATTCATTCCCGATGAAATCCATCTTGTTACCAGACGCGAGGGGCGCCGGCCGGGTCCGCCTGCTGCTCTCGAAGAGTCCCTGCTGGTATTTAATACTTGTATAAATATTCGCACATCATCCGACTGCGCCTAACGCGCATAGATTTTTCCACCCCGTGATAAGCAAGCTTTGTGAAGCAATGGGTGTTGCTTCACAAGGCGCGATAGCTCGTTCAACCACAGGGTGGAAAAAATCATGCAGGCCTGTCTGCGTGCGTTCACGCACAGGCAGGCGCGTTGTTTGTTTCATGTTAAATATATTTTGTATGGGCCATTTTGAAAAAGCTCCATTGACAAGAAGTGCAACGCAGCGCTGCCTTATCAGAGGCGCTCCCGAAGGGCATATCCGGACGGGGATTGGCTGAGCAGCCTCGTCAATTTCTAATCATCGGGGCGCCAGCGGGCGCGATTACGGGCATTTGTCTGCGATTTCTTTCAATGCATGTCTTGTGGTCATCCAGCCCGAGCCCCGGCTGACTGTTGCGCGTGTGACAACAATCAGCAGAAAATCAGGCTTGCCAGGAATGACAGTCATAAAATGGAAGGTGCCTGCGGTGGTCATCTGAATTTCTCTGACGCTGTGCTTTATCTCGGAGCCGCGCTGAGCTGACAGCATCATTTCAACTGTTGTCATGGTTTTTCCGCGAAACATATCAACCGCCAATGCGCCTACCGCATCCATGAAGGACCGGGTAAAATAGGGGGTTGAGTGGTAGGCGCCCAACAACTGGCCGGTATTGAGATTAACAACAGCCGCAGCCAGGCAGCCATTCGCCTGTTTAACCAGCTTTTCAAGTGTTTGTTCCAACATTTTTCTGTCCTGTATTAAGTCTCGCACGAATCGTGATCAATGAAAACCGGCCATGCTTTACAATGCCAGCCGAAATCGTATCGAACCCCATGCCTTAAATAAACCTAAAAAGCACTAGCCGCACATGGCGCCAGCCCATCGTTCTCCAGCTATGTCCGGGATTAACATGAAACAAACAACGCGCCTGCCTGTGCGTGAACGCACGCAGACAGGC
>CAYTFI010000004.1:0-34108 GCA_964437065.1 uncultured Zetaproteobacteria bacterium
GGCTGTTAAGCACTCCGGATCAGAATTGACCAATGTAGCCCAATATGAACAATATGCTGGCCGGCATGACCGGCAATCTCTATCTGGCCAAAAAGAGGGCGGGGGAGAATGCGGACGTGGCGCAGAAGCTGGCTAATGTTGAAGAGCTTTCCCGCCATGCCGCAGAGATGATCCGGCAACTGCTTGCCTTTGCGCGCAAAGGCATGGTTAGCATGAAAGAGATGCCGCTGACGCCTTTTATTAGCGAGACGCTAAAATTATTGAGCGCATCTGTGCCGGAGAACATTGCCGTGCATCAGGACATTTGCAGCGATGATTTGCTGATAAAGGGCGATGGCGCCCAGTTGCATCAGTTGCTGGCGAATCTGCTCAATAATGCCCGCGATGCTGTTGAGGGCGTGGAAGAGCCATGCATCGCCATCAGGCTGGAACTGTTTGAGCCTGATGATGCCTTTATAGAAGACCACCCCTGTTTTGAGATCGGCGCCTATGCGCATCTGAGCATTGCTGATAATGGCTGTGGCATTCCCGAACATCAGCTTGAACATCTGTTTGAGCCTTTTTTCACCACCAAGGAGGCAGGCAAGGGAACCGGCCTTGGCCTGTCGATGGTTTATGGCGCTGTCAAAACCCATCACGGCTTTGTTGATGTGGACAGCATCGAGGGCAAGGAATCGACCTTCCACATCTATATTCCGCTGCTGGAGCAGGAAGATGGCGTAGCCTGTTCCGGGCGAGCGACAAATGCCGCCGAAGGTCAGGGCGAACTGCTCCTGCTGGCTGATGATGAACAGATGGTTCGAGAGGTTATGGCCGAAGTCCTGGAATCCTTTGGTTATGAAGTATTGCTGGCTGAAGATGGAAAAGAAGCCATTGAAGTGTTTCAGGCGCATCAGGACAAGATCGCCCTTGCCCTGCTGGATGTGGTGATGCCGCATCTTGGCGGCATGCAACTGGCCGGGCGCATCAGGATAATCAAGCCGGAGCTGCCGGTGATCTTTCTAACCGGCTATGATAAGGAGCATGTGCTGAATGGCGATGAGCGGATTCAAAATAGTGAGATATTAACCAAGCCGGTGAATTTTGACGATCTGAGCCACAGCATTCGACAACTGCTGGATTGATTTCTTAACAAGCATGGACAATGGCTGATGTCCTTCAAATCCATATCTTACGCCCTGCACGCACTCCCAACTAACGCGCATGGATTTTTCCACCCCGTGATATGAAACATTATCACAGAGCGGAACATTCCATGCAGGCGCGTTGTTTGTTTCATGTTAAGGGCTCCGGTTTAAACTGACTGGTTGCGGGCAGGCCTTTGGCGGTCATTTTCCAAGCAGTGAATCCTTGAGATCCTGGTCAGCCGGATTTTTGCCCAGCCACACCGCCAGCAGGGCTTGCTGGAAATCGGCGCCATCAATAGAGCCCTTGTCATAGCCGTTGAATTTTATTCGAGTGGTTCCATTTGAGAGGAAATCGAAGATCATCGAATCGCCTTTGCGGGCGGTGACGAAAAGGGCGTTAAAGCTGTCCAGCCGCCGGCGCAGGGCGGCCATCATTTTTTTCGACTGATTTTTCTTAAAGCCATGTTCCCAGCCGTCCGTCAGCTTTTCCCGTGATACTTCGTCATATAATATGTCCATGGTCAGGCGCTTGGTCGAATTGCTGCCTATGATTTCCGTTGCGCTGGATGATGGCTGCTCCAGATACAGGCCCGACACATAGATGTCGAAAAAGAACTTGGTGCGGATGCCTGCGCCGTTGAGATGCAGGGTTTTACCCTCCAGTTGAATGGTTTCGGGCAGGGGGACGCCCTCAATTTTGGCGGCCTGACCTGCTCCCGGCAGTAGCAGCACGGCGGTGATGAAAAGGATAAGTGTTTTTTGCATGAGAGCCTCCAGGAGAGTTGACGTGATCAGGCGAATATGCCTTTGAGCGTAAAAAAGAACAGAATCGAAAGGCCTGCTCCGGCCGGCAACGTGATAATCCAGGACATGAAGATGGTTTTGATCACATTGGCGTTCAATGCGCCGATGCCGCGAGCCAGGCCAACGCCAAGCACTGCGCCCACCAGTGTGTGGGTTGTGGAAACCGGAATGCCGGTGCCTGAGGCAAAGACAACCGTCGTCGCTGCGCCCAGCTCGGCGGCGAAGCCTCGGGAAGGCGTAAGCTCGGTTATGCCTTTGCCGATAGTAGCCATTACTTTATGACCATAAGTAGCCAGGCCGATCACGATGCCGACGCCGCCCATAAACAGTATCCAGATTGGCAAAGTTGACTTCTGGGCAATCTCGCCGCCGCTTTGCACGATGCCGACAATAGCGGCTACCGGTCCGATCGCGTTGGCCACATCATTGGACCCGTGGGCAAAGGCCATCGAAATGGCAGTGAAGATCATCAGCACGCCGAATATTTTTTCCATGTTGGCGTAATGGAAGTCCCGGTCTGCATTGGGATCGATCCTGACGCGCCGGATCAGGGCGGCGCCGATCACTGCTATAACGCCGCCAATGCCGATGGCGATCAGCAGATTCTGCCGGAAAGGCAGGTGCATCCCGATATGCTTCAGCCCCTTGAGCAGCGTGACCATTGAAATAATAAATCCAACCATGAAGATGTAGAACGGCACATACTTTTTGGCATTGGCAATCGGGTTGTCCGTATCAATCACCAGCTTTTGCACGCTGGAAAACACGGCAAACGAAATAACGCCTGCCAGTACGGGAGATGTGACCCAACTCGCAACGATGGCGCCCACCTTGCCCCAGTTCACGGCATCCATGCCGACGCTGGACATGGCAAAGCCGACGATGGCGCCAACGATGGAGTGAGTGGTCGAGACAGGCCAGCCCATGCGGGAGGCGATAAGAAGCCATATGCCCGCAGCCAGCAATGAAGCCAGCATGCCGTAAACCACCAGTTCGGGCGAGCCGGAGAGCGACGAGACATCAATGATCCCCTTGCGGATGGTCTTTGTGACTTCGCCGCCGGCAAGCACGGCGCCGGCCAGTTCGAACGTGGCTGCAATGATGATGGCTTGTCTGAAGGTGATCGCCCCGGAGCCGACGGAGGTGCCCATCGCGTTGGCGACATCGTTGGCGCCAATGCCCCAGGCCATAAACAGACCGAACAGCACAGCCAACCCGATAAAGATCCCTGTGTTCGCCGCCAGAATGGATTCCATGATTGTTTTCTACCTGGCCAGCAGCAATTGCAGACGCGAACCCACGCGCTGGGAGATGTCGGCCAGCTTGCCGACCCAGTCGATGACCCGGTAAAGGAACATCATGTTCAGCGGCGGGTAATCATTTTCAATGCTAAACAGCGCATGGCGCAGCTTTCGCTCGATTTTGTCCGTATCATGTTCAATGCTGTCAAGTTCTGAAATCATGTCATTCACTCGCGTGATCTGGCCGCCTCTGAAGCCGGCCTCCAGCAGTTCGTCGAGTTCATTGATAGCGGTTTTGGCCTGAATGGCCGCATCATTGGCGCGATTGACAAAAGCAATGAATAACTCGGCGATAGGCTCAGGCAGCTGGGCCTTGCGTCCGGTCATAATGCCGGCAATGTCCTTGGCTGTGTTGGCGATTTTGTCCTGCTGCCGGACGATATCGAGAATCTGCTCACGAGGCATGGGCATGAACAGGCTGTTGGGCAAATTCATGCGCAGGTCATGTTTCATGTCATCGGCTTCAACTTCCAGCTTTGAAATCATGTTCTGGATTTGCCCGGCCCTGTCGTAATCCTGACCGGCGATAGCAGTGAAAAATTCGGGCAGGAGGCCGATGCATTCACAGCATTTTTCCATGTGTTGCTGCAACGGGTGAATGGGTGAACCGGCAAACATGCTGGTTATCGAACTTCCTCTTATCATGTGAGACTCCCCCGACCCTTAATCTTGATGAATTAAAAGCAACTGTTCGCCATATTTCCGTGGCTGCTCAGATTGCCTGATCAAAGCCCCGGACATAGCAAATGCGCGAGGTTCGCCATGACGAAGGCTACACCGGAACTGCTACGCTTTTCCACTGGTGATGAATATATGTTTTTATCTTTGCTCTCCTGTCAATAAAAAGCTGGCGCAAAGGCCGGTCAGAAAAGCCGGATCGGGCCCGGCTCCCATCGCTTGCAAACAAAATCCAATGCAAACCGCACAGGAAATTATTGCCGCGGAGGCGCAAAGAATAGAGGAAAAGAAGGGAAAACGAGTTTCAGGGTTGAGACAGGTGAATTTGCTTGCATCTCGACAGACCATGAATCCATGAACAGAAGACATTTAACCTTGTGTCCTGGCGCCCTTGTGGTTCAATCCCGCCCGTAAGGTGAATAGTTACGGAATAATGGAGCAATGAGGAGTTTCTGTGCGGTCATTTGACAAAATATATCGGCATGCTGTTCAGCGCAAAGGCGGTGAACGCGAGTTAAGCAAATTGCTTCCCCCGGTGCAGGGGCCCGAAAAAATCGCGCAACTGGATGAGAGCCGGTTTCTTGCCGAGATGAGTCGGTGTTTGTTTCAGGCAGGCTTTGTCTGGCGCGTGATTGATCGGAAATGGCCGGGTTTTGAGGAAGTGTTTCATGGCTTTGATGTGAATATCATCCTTGGCCTGCAAGCCGGCGAGTGGGAACAGATCGGCATGGATCGGCGCATTGTGCGCATGCAGCAGAAGATCAGGGCGGTTCGGGCCAATGCGCAGTTTATCGAGGATATCGCGCTTGAATATGGCAGTTTTGGTCGCTTCATTGCCGACTGGCCCGTATCTGATCTGGTCGGGCTTTTTGCCATATTGAAAACGCGGGGTTCGCGTCTCGGCGGCAATACCGGCCCCAGATTCCTGCGCAACGTCGGCAAAGACACGTTTGTTCTGGCTGCGGACGTGATTCGCTGCCTTCAGCTCAGCGGCGTGGCGATTAGTGATAATCCGGGCGCCAAAGGCGATCTGAGACGCGTGCAGGAGGCCTTTAATCAGTGGCATGAGCAGACGCAGCTTCCTTACACGCACCTTAGCAAAATCGCTGCATTCTCGATGGGTTAAAACATACTGCTCAAGGAGTTTCTTTTCCCGGCCATACGGCCAGCCAGATGGTGGGTTGATCCGGATGCGTCCACTCAACCCGATGCCTGCGACGGGCGGGGATCAGGAGATGATCGCCGGGGGCGAGGGAAACAGGCGTTGCATCATCCTCAAACAGCAGCCGCGCCGCGCCTTTGAGCAGCAGCACCCATTCATCGCTATCCTGTTCA
Source organism: uncultured Zetaproteobacteria bacterium (assembly GCA_964437065.1). Taxonomy (GTDB): domain Bacteria; phylum Pseudomonadota; class Zetaproteobacteria; order Mariprofundales; family Mariprofundaceae; genus Mariprofundus. The sequence continues at coordinate 5,246 of CAYTFI010000004.1, forward strand.
TACCAGAAGCCCGGAGGCGAGGCATGCCCCGTGGAAATGATTCGTTCGATACGAACGCCTTCTGCGCAGGCAATCTCTTCAACCAGCTCGTTTGCCAGTTGCTTCGGGATTTCGCTGAACACATTGTCCGGGTTCATATCTCGTGCAGGGGCGCAGGCGGGGTCATCGCCTTCAGCCTGTCGCAGTCAGGATAGCGCGCATCGGGGCGGGGTGGCCCTCGATGGTGCGACCGGCGTTGTTTGAATCGAGAAAGTCGGATAGCGATTCGAATGTCATCCACTCGCTTGCGCGCTGTTCTTCAGTTGTTGTGATGCTGACGTCAATCGTGCGGATATTGCTGAATCCGCAACGCTTAAGCCACAAGTGCAGCATGGCGACGGAGGGGATAAACCAGACATTGCGCATCTTGGCGTAACGCCCGTCCGGTATCAGGCAGTTGCTTTTATCGCCCTCAATTACCAGCGTTTCCAGCACCAGTTCGCCGCCATCCCTGAGCAGGCCTTTCAGTTCAAGCAGATGCTCAACAGGTGATTTACGGTGATAGAGCACGCCCATTGAAAAGACGCTGTCGAAGCAGGGCATGGCTCCGGGCATCTGTTCAATGCCGCATGGCAGAATAAAGGCGGGCGCATCGGGCAGGTAATGCTTCAGCACGGCAAATTGCATCGAAAACAGCGGGCCGGGGTCGATGCCGATGGCCAGACTTGCATCGGCGCCAAGCATGCGCCAGAGGTGGTAGCCGCAGCCGCAGCCGACATCCAGCACTGTGCGCCCGGCAAGCGGCATGATGGCGTCCTGCAAGCGATCCCACTTCCAGTCCGAGCGCCATTCGGCGTCAATATGGACGCCGAAAATATCAAAAGGCCCCTTGCGCCACGGGTGCATGGCCTTTAACGCCGCCCTGATTTTATCCTGCGACAGCCCGGCATTATCAGACAGACCGATTTGAATGGCCGGGCAATTGAGATTCTGCACATCGGGAATGACATCGGGAATGACATCGGGAAGCGCGCGAAAACCGCCCTGCCAGCGAGCCATATCTCCGTGATTGAGAATGTTATTCCACCCCGTCTCAAATAATGCAGACAGTTCATCGGCATGGGCGGCCAGCGGCGGATGACCAAGCCGGCTGCGCAGCCGCTCAGCCTCGGCTTGTCTGAAGGCCATCATCTGATGGCAACCAGTGAAGCGAAATTGAAACACTGGAACCAGACGTTGGCGGCAGAAAACCCGGCCTGCCGCAGGCGAGCGCGGTGCGCGTCCAGCGTTTCCGGAATCAGGACGTTCTCAAGCGCCGTGCGTTTGCGGCTTATCTCAAGCTGCGAGTAGCCCTGAGCTCGTTTATAGGCCTCGTGCAACTCAGTTTGTCGCCGGGCTTCATCAGCATCTTCAAAGCATATTTTTTCTGAAAGAATCAGCACGCCGCCGGGCCGTAATCCGCGCTGAATGTTTGCCAGCAGTGCGGCGCGCTTTTCTTTGGCGATGAACTGCATGACAAAATTCATCGCCACGACCGAGGCATTGCTGATTTCAGTATCAAGGATGTCGCCGCAGATCAGTTCCACGGCAGCTGAGCCTTGCCCGCTTTCAATATTTTTACTACAGCGCCTGATCATGGCGGGGGAGTTGTCCACGGCGAAAATCCGGCAATCGACGGCGTTTAACCCGCGTTGCATGGCCAGCGTCACCGCGCCCAGCGAACAGCCGAGATCGTACAATCGGCTGCCCTCTTGCGCATAGCGCCCTGTGATCAGCTCAATCATTTGCAATGTCTGCGCGTATCCTGGCACCGACCGCCGGATCATGTCGGTAAAAACAGCCGCCACCTTGTCGTCAAAACAAAAGGGCGCGTCTTTGCTGTTCGCCCCGGTGAATAAACGATCTTTGTCAGCCATCAAAAGGGGCCGTGATCACGAACGGCATACCGTTGAGCCACAGGCAAAACTCGTGAGCGGCGATTGGCTCCGTTTACAATCCATAATCTCTCTCTACCCTGCAGATTCTTACCCTGAAATCGGCATACCACCGGCTGCGCCCGTTTTTCTGCGCCACGAGATGCTCGGCATTCTGTTTCCAGCGCATGATGGCTTCATCGCTGTCCCAGTAGGAAACCGTTACGCCCAGATCCTGTCTGGCTGATTCAACGCCGAGAAACCCGGATTGCAGTGCGGCAAGCTCCATCATCCTGTCCGCCATCCCTGCATAACCGCTATCGTCTTTGGCCAGAATGCTGGTGAAAACCACAGCGTAATAAGGTGGTTCCGGCGTGTTGGCAATTTGAGTCATCTGATTCTCCCCCGGGCGTTTTGTGATAACCGGCGCAGCATGCTATCTGCACGCCCGACACTGTGCATTCGTAAATCAACAGCGCCCTCTGATCCCTGAATTCCGACCCCGTTGAGACAGCCCGCTATTTCAGTCAACATAGGCCCATGTATCGGTTTCTGAGTTTGCCCGTCACTTCGATTGCCGGCATCGGCGCTACGCTGGAGAAGCGGCTGATGGCGCGAGGGGTGCGCAACCTGGGTGATTTGCTGTTGCATTTGCCCCGGGATTATCAGGACGATCGCCATCTGTGCCGCATTGATGCATTGGCGGATGGAGCCGTGGCCCGTATTCAGGGCCGCATTGTACAGCGACAGGCTCGAGGCTACGGGCGAAAAAAACAGGTGATTATCCAGTTGGCTGATGCAACAGGGCGAATCAGGCTGAACTTTTTTCATTCCGCGTACATGATGACAGACGCCCGCCTGAACGAGGGGCGGGAGATATCTGTTCGCGGCACGGCTGAACGCTGGCAGGGAAGCTGGCAGATGACGCACCCGGACTGGTGCCTGCCGGAGCGGTTTGTTCCCGGCTTTAAGCCTGTTTATGGATCATTGGCCGGACTCAGCGGCAAGAGGGTTGCGGCAGCCATAGGCCGGGCGCTGGGGCTGTTGCCTGCCGCTGCAAGCAGTCCGCTGGATCATTCGCTGACCGACGCCCCCTCATTAAGCCATGCCCTGAAATTTATTCATCAGCCGCATGATCTTGATATGGCTGCTCTGAACAAGTCTATAGAACGCCTAAAAATTGAAGAGTTAATTGTTTATCTTCATATGATGCACGAGAAGAGAAAAGAGGCTGACACAGCTGCGCCGGCGCTGACTGGCGACAGGGTCGCAAAAGACCTTGCGGACAGCCTTCCCTATCCATTGACCGCAGCGCAAAGCCGGGCATGGAGCGAAATCAGCCATGACCTGGCAAGCGGAAGGCGAATGCATCGCCTGTTGCAAGGCGATGTGGGGGCGGGCAAAACATGGGTCGCCGCACTGGCCATGGCGCAGACGGCGGGAAGCGGCATGCAGGCGGCCCTGCTGGCGCCTACCGAGGTGCTGGCCAATCAACATGCCCGAACCCTGCAAGAGTTGTTCGCTCCGCTGGGGCTGGAAGTCGAATTGCTCACCGGCAGCGGGCGGGCGAAGGAGCGGCGTGCAAAGCTTGGGCGCCTTGCTTCCGGCGCCTTGCAGTTGATTGTCGGAACCCATGCCCTGCTCTCTGACGATGTGATTTTTCACGCCCTTGGCCTTGTTTTGGTCGATGAACAGCACCGCTTCGGGGTTCGTCAGCGCTGGGCGCTGGCTGAATCAGCAGGCGAGGGCGATCCGGGCATTCATCTGCTTGGCATGTCTGCAACGCCTATTCCCCGATCATTGGCGCTGGCGCTGTATGGCGATATGGATTTGAGCCTGATGCGCGGCATGCCGCCGGGTCGCAAGCCGGTTGAAACGCGGGTGATTTCCTCAAGCCGCATGCAGGCGCTTGGCGAAGGCATGCAACGTATTCTGAACGATGGCGGCTGCATCTACTGGGTTGTGCCGCGCATTGATGAGGATGAAGACGGCGTGTCTGTTGATCAACGCGCCGGGCTTTTAAAGGCTCGCTTTCCAGACTCGGGCGTGCTTGGCTTGCATGGCCGCATGAAATCAGCCGACAAGCAACAGGCGCTGGCTGCTTTCGAGGCGGGCGAATGCCGGATTCTTGTTTCAACCACCGTGGTCGAAGTCGGGGTTAATGTCGCACGGGCGCGGCTGATTGTGATTGAACAGGCAGAGCAATACGGGCTGGCGCAGTTGCACCAGCTGCGCGGCAGGGTGGGGCGCTCCTGTGCGCAGGGCTACTGTATTCTTATCGCCGGCGACAAGGCCGCCGAGGCGGCCATGCGGCGATTAAATCTCATGGTTGATACGCATGACGGCCTGAAACTCGCCGAGGCCGACCTGGCGTTGCGCGGCGCCGGCGATGCGATTGGCGTGCGCCAAAGCGGCGAGGCCGGTTTCAGGGTGCTGGACATGGCTATGGACGCCGCCCTGATCAGACGCTGGCATGCATCCATGCCCGCGTTTGAACCGAGTGAAGCGATGCAACGGTTCTGGCGCCCGACATGAAACAGCTTGCTGTCATTTGCTCATGGCGGCAGGCTCAGTTCGATGTTTTTTAATGCCGCCACCCCGACCGCCGCATTCGTTATTGCCGTTCTGATCGCAACATCGGCGCAAATGCTGGCCAATCGCTTCCGTTTTCCGCCTATTCTGCTGTGGTTGTTCGCCGGCATGGCGCTGGGCCCGTTCGGTCTGCATGCGCTGCATATTGAAACCGTTCAGCCGGCCCTGCACACCCTGATCGAGCTGGGGCTCGCCATTATTCTGTTTGAGGGCGGCCTGAATCTGAACCTGAAAGCCCTGCGCGCAAATGGCTGGGTTGTCGGGCGTCTGGTGATGATCGGGTCTGCGCTGACCATATCAATTGGCGGCGCCGCCGCGCATTATATCGCCGGACTCGACTGGACGCCGGCCTTGCTCTTTGGCGCGCTGGTGTCGGTGGGCGGGCCAACGGTGATTATGCCGGTGATCAGACAATTGCGACTTGGACGCAATATCAGTCAGGTATTGGCTGCCGAGGCCATGTTGATTGACGTCATCGGCGCAATTCTTGCCATTGTCATGTTGCAGGTCGCCTTGACGCCGGATATGTCACACATGCTTGTCGCCCGGCAGATTCTTGAAAAAATTGCCGTTGGCGCCGGCATCGGGCTGGCCGGCGGAAGGTTGCTTGCCTGGCTATTGGCGAGCCGGTGGGCAAGGGATTTCGATATTCGCAGCATCGTGGCGCTGGCTGTGGCGTGGGGGTTGTTTCTGCTTGCCGACAGCATAAGCAGGCAGGCGGGGCTGCTTGCCATGCTGATGATGGGGGCTGCGCTGCAGCGAATGGAAATCCCGGATATTCAGCGTCTCAGGCATTTTAAGGGCAGCCTCTCAATGCTGCTGATTTCAGTGTTGTTCGTGTTGCTGGCTGCGCAGCTTGATCTGTCGCTTATGTATGACTATCTGTGGCAGGGACTGCTTATCTTTCTGATTCTGGCTGTGATTGTTCGTCCGCTCATTGCCTTTCTTTCCACCCTGGGCAGTCGTCTGTCATTCAGTGAACGGGCCTATCTGGCGGGCATGGCGCCAAGGGGGGTCATTTCTGCCGCAATCACATCGCTGTTCGCCCTGATCCTGCTGGAAAACGGCCATGTCCAAAGCGGCATGATGATGGCGCTCTCCTATATCGTCATCATTCTCTCCATTCTCTGCTACAGTCTGCTGGCCAGGCCTCTCAAACAACGCCTTGCCATTGATGGCGGAGATGAACGTTCGGTGCTGATTGTCGGCGGAGGAAGGCTCGGCGCCGAGCTTGGACGGGCGCTGGGAGAGGATCGCGAAGTCAGGTTTCTGGATCTTAATGCCGAGGTTGTCACCAGTCTGAAACATTCCGGTTATCATGCCGTATGCGGCAATGCGCTGGAGCAGCTGTACTGGGAAATTGTTCATGCCGAGGAGATTGGCAGCGCCCTGATTATGACCGGCTCGTCAGACCACAACCTGCATATTGCCCGCCTAGCCCATGATCATTTTCATATCCCGTTCATCTACATCGCGTTACAGGAAGGCGATGAGGAAAAACATGCCAGCCTGATTCACCAGCTACAAACCCGTCGGTTGTTCGCCAGGCCTTATAGCTACACATACTGGAACGATCAGGCCTATCGCAAGCGCCTGCTGTTTGAATCGCGTTTCATCTCCCCGGATTCGCAGTTGGTCGACCGCCGCATGGCCGATGCGCGCATTCCGCATGGCGTTCAGCCTATCGTTATTGTCCGGCATGGTCAGAGCTACATTCCACACGATGATTTTATTTTTGCTGCCGGCGATGAGGTTAAATTACTGGTGCGACCGGAGCGTATTCAGCAGGGGCAGCCGCTGGTTTCACCGCCGACCCAGAAAAACAAAATGCCGGACTGAGACATGCAGCTTCGAACCCGATTCGCCCCCAGCCCGACCGGTCTGCTGCACGTTGGCAATGCATATTCAGCGCTTTGCTGCGCCGGCTGGGCCGAGGCGAATCAGGCGGAATTGCTGCTGCGCATCGAAGATATTGATCATGGCCGTTGCCGGGCCGAATTCGTCGAGGCCATATTGTCCGATTTGCGATGGCTGGGGCTTGCCTGGCCGGAGCCCGTCCGTCGCCAGAGCCAGTGTTTGACGGCATACCGGCAGGCGATCGCGCAACTGCGCGACATGGATATGATTTACCCCTGCTTTTGTTCCCGCAAAAGCATCCGACAGGAAATCGAGCGGATCGGCATCGCTCCGCACGCCGGGGATTATGCCGATGCTTATCCGGGTCTGTGTCGCAATCTCTGCTTGCATGAGCAGGAGGAACGCATGTCGAGCGAGCCCTTCGCCTGGCGCTTGCATGCCCGAAAGGCGCTGCAAGCCGTCGCTGACAAGCTCTGCTGGATTGATGCTTCGGGAGACTCCCATTCCGTGCATGTCGGCCATGACATTGTCATAGGGCGCAAGGATATTGCCTTTAGCTATCATCTTTCTGTCGTTGTTGACGATGCGGCTCAGCAAATTTCGCATGTGATTCGCGGTCGGGATCTTTTGCCCAGCACGGGCCTCCATTGCCTGCTGCAATCGCTGTTGGGTTTGCCGCGACCGGTTTACCTGCATCATCCCCTGCTGCTGGGCCCGGATGGAGAAAGGCTTGCCAAACGCCATCGGGCAACGACACTTCGCAGCCTTCGCGCGATGGGCGTAAATCCGCAGCGTTTGCGGGATTGCCTGCTGCATGGCCGGAATAAAATCTGGCCGTTCGAGGCAACAGACAGCAAGCAAATTCTGGCCCGGCTCGGATGAAAGGTGGTGAAATGACAGCGCTTCTCGACTTGATCGGCAATACGCCGATGATTCAACTTAACAAAATCACCAGCTATTTGCCGGAAAATATTCGCATTCATGCCAAGCTTGAGCGCTTTAATCCCGGCGGTTCGGTTAAAGACAGGCCGGCCCTGTGGATGATTCGCGACGGACTGGAAAAGGGGCTGCTCGGCAAAGATAAAATCATTCTCGATTCAACCAGCGGCAACACCGGCATCGCCCTGGCCATGATCGGCGCCTGCATGGGTTTTCGAGTTCGTCTGGTGATGCCGGGCAATGTATCGGATGAACGCAAGCGCATATGCCGCGCCTTTGGCGCCGAGCTGATTTTTTCCGATCCGCTGGAAGGATCAGACGGGGCTATTGTTGATGCCCGTTGCATCTATGAGGAGAATCCGGAGCGCTATTTCAAGCCGGATCAATACAACAATCCGGCCAACCCGCGCGCCCATGAAGAATCGACCGGGCCGGAAATATGGCGCGACAGCGGCGGCGCCGTCAGCCATTTTGTCGCCTCATTGGGCACCTCCGGCACGCTGGTCGGAACTGGGCGCTATCTGAAAAAGCAGAATCCTGAGATAAAAATCATCGCCGCCGAGCCCGACTCCCCCTTTCACGGCATAGAGGGGCTCAAGCATATCGAATCAAGCATTGTGCCAGGCATTTACGACGCCTCGGCGCATGATGAAAAAATCGGCGTCAGCACTGATGACGCCTACGACTACACCCAGCGTCTGGCTGTAGAAGAGGGCCTGCTTTCCGGGCAGTCCTGCGGCTGCGCCCTGGCGGCGGCCCTGAATGTCGCGGAGCGATTGGCTGAAGCCGGTCAGGCGGGTGAAATCGTCGCAATCTTTCCGGATGGAGGGGAAAAATATCTCAGCACCCCGGTCTTCGCCGGCAGCGACCGGGTTGGCTACGGTGAAGGGATCTAGTACTGGCTTTGGCTAATTCAAACGAGTGCAACACAGCCGAACGCCCGCCATCACCAGCCTGGAACTGGCGGCTTGATACTTTTTGCAACTTTGCTGATTGTATCAATGCGCCTGCTCCTGAGCCTTGCCGAATATCTCTTCATATTGCTGATTGCTCCAGTAGATAAAAGCGAGAATTTCAGCAACCGCAGCGTGGACTTCGGGGGGGATGGCTTCTCCCGGGTTCATCATTGAAAACACCTGCACAAGATCACCATCCTGCCGGATGGGGATGCCGTGCTCGCGGGCCAGACGAATGATCTCTTCAGCCCGTCTGCCGCCGCCTTTGGCGGTAAGTCTGGGAACCTTCTCAGAGTGCGGATGCCATTTCAGCGCTATCGCCTGAGACTTCATACGCGAATATCCAGCAGGCCGGACGCGGCAGGCCTCAGGCAGGTCAAATCATCAAAGCGCGCCTGCTTGCCTGCATCCGGCGGGGCGGTGGAGGCGGTCAGGAACACCTTGCCGTAGCCCAGATCATGCAGTCGGGATTCCAGCCTGGGAATGTGCTGTTGAATGAACTGTTGCGACCCGGCGTGATCATGATAAATGCGCGCGAAAACAGTATTCTGTGAAATGTTTGCATCGATGCGCAGCCTGCCGAGCCGGCTGAGCTCAAGAGTGAACAATACATTGTAATTCTGCCCGTCCGCCTGATCTTCCCCTTGCCGGTGTTGTTCGGCCCGGCTGTTTTGCTCGACGGCCAGTTGCACATTGATCACCTGCTGATTGACCAGCATGGGAAATTCAAAGCGCAGCGGTTCATGGTGGATGCCGGCCAGCACATTGAACGCCTGCCCGGCTTCAATGCGGGCGGCGCCCTGTCCGGCCAGTTCGGCCAGCAATCGCGCCATGGCCTTGTGACGGAGATTGTCCGGTTGCAGTTGACCGGAATTCAGCGAGGCAATTTGCAGCAGAATGGCTTTCAGGTCTTTCTGCACGGGCAACTCCGGCGTTTGCTGTTGCAATGCCGCCATCAGTTTGCTTTCAAGATTCTGTCCCGAGTCGCGCATCAGGCCGGCCAGCTGCCGGCCATTGACCGGCGCATCACTGCTGCTGCCGGCTGCCTCCAGCCATGCCAGCAATTGCGGCAGGCCGGCAACGTCAGGCCATTCATTTGCCGGCAGGGACGCCAGAAGCTCGTGGATGGAGGCGATGGCAGATGCGGGGGCAGTGGCGGCGGGCAGATTGCGGCGCAGCAAGCCGAGCGCTTTGTGGCCGATATTGCGCTCAATCCGAAGCACCTCTGTCTCACCGCTCTTTGCGGCGCGAAGAATCAGCGCATCGCCCTGTTTTACCGATGGCGGGGCAGGGGATTCAAATGATTTCCCGGCAATATTGAAACGGATATTGCCATTGCCCAGGCGCTTGTGGACAAGTGCGATGATTTCACCGGCGCCTGCCTTGAGCGGCATTTCCGGCGGCTTGCCGGAAGCATCGGCTTGCGATGTTGCACGGGCGCCGTTCTCTTTTCCGCTTTCAATTTCGGCAGAGTCTCTCCCGTGCGCATGCGGCGAATTTTGTTGAACCGGGGTGGAGCTGTTGGCGGCGGCCGTAGCGACGAACCAGGCCAGTTCCAGTCGGGAGCCGGAGCGATGCGCCATGATATTGATTTTTTTCCCCAGCATGGATGCGGGAAGCCCGCGAACGATCAAGGCCTCGCCATTGAGCATGATTCTCAGGCCGTTGGCATCGGCTTTTTCAACACTGGCCAGCATGAGCTTGCCGATGTCCAGTGCGGCAGTGTTTCCGGATACCACCGTAAGCAGTTGCACGACGCCCTTTGACGGGCGCGAAGTCGGCCATAGCGCCGCGCCGGTTTTCACGATTGAGCGTCCGATGCCATGATCATGCCGGGAGCATAGCCAATACCGAGTGGTGCAAAACCTCTCTCCCGGCGCCTTGCACCCGTAAAATTGCTACGCCGGCCATTACGTAGTTGCTTATGCCTCGCGCCTGGCTGTTAGCGCCTCGCGAATGGCCCGGCTCAGGCTTGAAATGCGGAACGGCTTGTTGATCAATGCACAGCCTTCTTCATAGATTTCCGGCTCAAGCGGCTGGGTGAAGTCGTAGGCAGTGATGAAAATAACGGGGATATCCGGCGCAATCTTGCGGATGCGTCTGAAGGCCTGAATGCCGTTCATGCCCGGCATCATGATATCCATAAAAATGAGATTGATTTCATCCCTGTGCTGCTCAAACATGTCAATGCTGTGCCGCCCGTCCCGGGCCTCCATGGTTCGGTAGCCCATGCGCTTCAATACTGCGCAGGTGGAGATGCGAAATACGGGTTCATCATCCACGACAAGGATCATCTCGCCATTGCCGCGCAAGAGCTTGCCTTTATATTTTTCCTCCAGCATCGGTTCGTCAATCCGGGGAAGATATATATGAAATGTCGAGCCGAGGCCCGGCTCGCTTTCCACATCCATGCAGCCGCCAATCTGCCGGACGTAGCCATAAACCATGGACAGCCCCAGGCCTGTGCCATGGCCGATCTCGCGGGTAGTGAAAAAGGGATCAAATATCCGATCCTGAATATCTTCCGGAATGCCGCAGCCATTATCCTGAATCTGCAGATGCACAAGATGTCGCGAAGAAATCTGCGGGCATTTGCGCAGGAACGCTTCATCGGCGTCCAGATTTTCAAGCGCGATATTAATGCGCGGCATGCCGGTCTCCGCAACAGCCAGCCCGGCATTCTGGATCAGTTGCATCAGCGCCTCGTGCAATTTTTGCTGGTCAGCCCGGATAATTGGCTGGCTGGCTGCATCTGCGTCCAGGCCTTCATCCAGCAACAGATTGAATTGCGCATGATCAGGCAGCGTCGGCAACATGGCGATCTGGAAGCTATTGAGAAAATCAATCAGGGCGAGAGGCTTTGCCTGCAAGGAGCTTTTTCGGCCAAAGGCGAGCATCCGGTCAATCATGGCTGCTGATCGCTCGATCAGTTGCTCAATGCGCTTGATGCGCATGAGCGTTTTATCATCTTGCGCGTCCTGTTTGAGCAGGAAAATATTGCCGTTCATGCCGGCCAGAACGTTGTTGAACTCATGTGCAATGCCGCTGACAAGCGTGCCGGTTGTTTCCAGGCGGTTGTTCAGTTCCAGCTGTTCGGCCAGCGCTTTCTGCTTTTCCTTGCGGGCGCTGATATCGTTTATGATGCCATATACAGTTTCGAGTTCGCCGCCTTTGTCGTAGCAGATGGTGATGGTCTCGCCATACCAGAGTAATATCTCGCCATATTGAACCTGATAGGCCAGGTCCAGACGTTGCTGTCGCTTTTTTATGGCGCGCTGGAGCTGAATGGCATTGCTCTTGCCTTGCGCCTTGCCATGGCACCATGACCAGAGGGGAAGGCCCTGAACATGCTCTGGCGGCATATGCATGATTTGCGCCGATTTTTCGGAAACGCCGGCGTATTGCCTGCCGTCCTGCGACCACCAGAAACAGGCGGGAAGCGCCTCCGTCAGCTCAGCCACATGCCTTTTCAGATCATCACGGGAGTGTTTCAGACAGTCAAATGTTTCAAGAATATCGGATGCCTCCTGTGGCAGTTCATCCTCAAGCGCCTGTGCAGCCTGATCATCAAGCTCATCAGCCTCAATGGCCTGGCGCAGGCGCTCAACGGGTTCAACAAGTTGTTTGTTCAGATTGCGATGCAGCGCCTTGATCGACACCATCACCAGCGCCAGCATCATCAGGGCGGTCCATGCAGCGGTGGTGAATATGGATATCTCCACCGGGCGTCCATCCATGATAAGGGCCAGAGAACTGTTATGGCGGGGGATTTTTCGCGTATAAAGATAAAGATTGCCATGTTGCTCAATTAAATTTTGCAGGTTGTGCAGCGTAAGCGGCTCCGTGAGCTTGAGTTGAGGCTTGCTGCCGTTGCTCAGGGCGACATGAATCAGTTCGCCGCTTGCATCAACAACAAGAATGCCCGAAATCACGGGCTCCTGCACCAGCGCATCACTCTCCTCATCGATAGAGCGCGCATCCCGCTCATCCAGATGCTTGGCATACTCCTTCACCTGATAATTCAGCCGGTGATCGGCCATCAAATCGAGGATATAACCTTCAAGGCTGTTAAAAGAGAACAGGAAAACAATGCCCAGCAGGGCGACAAAAGAGGCGCTCCAAAAAAGGATGGTTTTGGTGAGGTCTCGCTTTAGCGTATGGTGAACATGCTGCATATAACACCTCTAGGCCAGGCTCCATCCAGGCAACAGATGAACACTACAGATTGCCATTGGCAATTATCAACCACAAAATAAATACGCTTTGGCATGATCCGTCTTTAGCTCTTAAGGCCTGAAAAGCGATGTGCCGCAAAGACGCAAGGGAAAATTGTGAAAACGGAAGGCATTGTCTTTCTTTGCGCCTTGGCGTGATCCGTCTTTGACTTTTTGCTTTTCATGGTATTTTCACGTTGATGCCCGTAATGTTGCGCCCATGTTGAGGCGTAAACTGCATTATCGAGCACTTTCCCGGCTGGTCGCCGGGCTGTTTGCCGTGCAATTGCTTGCTGCGGGTTTCTGTTTGATTATGCCGCAGGCGCATGCCATGCCGATAGCCAATGCTGCTGATTCCGCATGCGACAAAATGGAAGTTGCCGAGCATTGCACGCCGTCCGTGCAAACCGGGATGAGCCATGATGCGGGGGATGCCTCCTGCTCACTTTGCGATCAGCCTGATCTGGTGATGCAGAGCATTTCCGTGCCAGCCGAAATTGATCTGGTGATGCTGCTTTATTCTACGGCGGCGAACGATCTGTTTGACTGGGTGATTCGGAGCATCTCCCTTTTTTCGCGCACCCCTGACGGGCCGCCGAAAAGCTCCGCTCTTCTTTACCTTATAAGCCCTCGCATTCGCGTTTGATCTAATCCTGCAATCATTGCGCATCTATTGATGCGCCTACGGGCGTTGGCCCGGAAATTCTGCAGGAGAGGATTATGCTTAGACAATTTATCATTATTATCAGGAGCCGGTTGCAAAGCTCCGGGCGGGGTTCGTTGCAGGGCGATGTTGCAGGGCGACATTGCAGCCCGCAAGCGGGCCACAGCAGAGGCGTTGACCATCGATCACGGGCCTTGCCGCTCGCTCTCGCGGCAACAATGCCCTTTTGCCTGTTTTTTTCGGCATCCGCTCAGGCGGCGGTATTAAGCCTTGAGGATGCGGTGAATCTGGCCGCAAGTTCAAATTCAGGCCTGGCGAGCATGAAAAGTCGGGCGAAGGCCATGGCTGAGATACCGCCGCAGGCGGGCAGCCTTCCCGATCCGGTGTTGTCGCTGAATGCCATGAATCTGCCGGTGGATTCATTCTCGGCGACGAGCGAGAACATGACGCAAATGCAGGTTGGCATTGCGCAGTCGCTGCCCTTTCCCGGCAAGCTGTTCCTGCGTGAACAGGCTGCCGGCTTTGTCGCCGAATCTGCCGCATTTGATGCTGATGAAATGCGGCAAAGAATTATTCGCAATACCAGCATAGGTTGGTGGAATCTGTTTTATCTTGATCAGGCCTTGTCCATTGTGGTGCGCAATCAGGTGCTGTTGCGACAATTTGTCAGAATTGCCGAGTCAAAGTATAAAACCGGACAGGGCCTGCAATCGGACGTATTGCTGGCGCAAGTGGAGCTGTCCAAACTGCTCGATGTCGAAATCGCTCTGAAGGCGGCGCGCCGGGGCCAGGCGGCGCAACTGAACAGCCTGATGAATCGGCCTGCAAACACCCCTGTCCTGTTGCCGCATACAGCGCCGCAATCGCTTCCCCTGACTCCCAAGCTTGAGCTTCTGCGCAAGCTGGCAGCGCAAAAGCGACCGTGGCTGGCGGCCCAGCAGAGCGCAATAGATGCTGCCGACAGACGCGTTGAACTGGCAAAAAGGGATTATTACCCGGACTTCAAACTGGGCGCGACTTATGGCTTCCGCAGCGGTCTGAATCCCGTCAACAGGCAGTCGCGACCTGATTTCACCAGCATTATGCTCAGTTTTAATCTGCCGATATTTACCGGCAGCAAACAGGATCGCGCGCTGGCCATGCGCAAGGCCGAAGCGGAGACAGAGACATTCAGCCTGCAGGACAGGCGCACGCAGGTGGATGCTGAAATTGAGCAGGGGCTGGCTGATTACCATGCCGCCTATGATCAGGCGCTGCTGTTCAAGACCGGCATTATTCCGCAGGCCAGCCAGACAGTGGCATCCATGCTGGCCTCCTACCAGGTGAACAAGGTGGATTTCCTCAATCTCGTTCGCGCCCAGATCACGTTGTATAACTATGAAACGCAATACTGGAAGGCGTTAAGCTCAGGCTGGCAGGCATGGGCCCGGCTTGAGGCGGCAGTAGGCGTGCCGCTCGACCGGGGCGCAGCCAAAAAGACAGATAAGGAAAGAAGCCATGAATAAGAAAATTATCACGATAGCTGTCGCCTTGCTCATTGGCGGCGGCGCAGGTTACTGGTTTTCATCGCAGTCCGATAAAGGCCGTAGCTCTGGCGCAGTCGCTGATGTTTCTGCTCCGGCTGAACGCAAGCCTCTGTTTTACCGCAATCCGATGAACCCGGCAGTCACTTCTCCGGTTCCGGCCAAAGACAATATGGGCATGGATTACATACCGGTCTATGCCGATGACGGAGTTGAAACATCAGATCTCGCAGGCACGGTAAGAATCAATCCGACCATGGTGCAGAACATTGGCGTGCGCACAGCAAAAGCCCGGCTTACAACGTTGTCGCGCACCATTCGAACCGTGGGGCGGGTAGCCTTTGATGAAGAGCGGGTTGCGCGCCTGCATCCGAAATACTCCGGCTGGGTTGAAAAGTTGCTCGTCGACAGAACCGGCGACTATGTCAAAAAAGGCGCCATGCTGCTGTCGATTTATTCACCGCAGCTGGTGGCGACTGAAGAGGAGTACCTGCTGGCGCTGAAGAATGCGGAAATTCTAAAGGACAGCCCGTTCAGGGATATTCGCGAGGGCGCCAAAAGCCTGTTGCAATCCTCCTACGAACGCCTGCAGTTGCTGGATGTCCCGCCGCATCAGATCCGGGAAATCAAAGCCACCCGCAAGGTCAAGAAAGGGCTGCATATTCATTCGCCCTTCGATGGCATTGTGATGAAAATAGGCGCCCGCGGCGGCCAGCGCATCACGCCCGAAACAGAACTCTACATGATTGCCGACCTCTCCCGCGTGTGGGTGATTGTCGATCTGTATGAAGATGATTTGCCATGGGTGCGCGAGGGCGATACGGCCATTATGAAGGTGGCCGGCATTCCGGGCCGCACGTTTACCGGCAAGGTCAGCTTTATTTATCCCTATCTGGAGGCCAAAACGCGCACCGTCAAAATGCGTCTGGAGTTTGACAACCCGGAACTGGCGCTGAAGCCGGATATGTTCGCCAATGTGAGCGTCAAGGCGGGCAAGCAGATTGATGCCGTGGTTGTGCCGTCTGAAGCGATTGTGCGCACCGGCGAGCATGAACAGGTATTTATTCAGCGCGCGCCCGGCAAGTTCGAGCCGCGCAAAGTGGTGGTAGGTGTTGATTCCGAGGGGCAGGTACAAATTCTCGAAGGCGTCAAGGCCGGAGAGATAGTGGTGACATCGAGTCAGTTCCTGATCGACTCTGAATCCAAGCTCAAGGAAGCGACTGCAAAAATGATGGAAGCCACGCAGGCCAAACCTGCTCCGGAGAACATGGATATGTCGGATATGCAGATTTCTGATGACATGGATATGGGCGGCATGAACATGGATGCGGGCGGCATGAACATGGATGCGGGCGGCATGAACATGGATGCGGGCAAGCAAAAAGGAGCCGGGCATGGGAAATAACCGGCTTTACCTCTCGCCCCTCATGCCTGACTGGCGGAGTCGCTCATGATTCGTTCTCTTATTGATGCTTCGATACAGAACCGGTTTCTGGTGCTGATTGCAACCCTGCTTATCTCGTTTGCCGGCTTTCAGGCGATGAGATCAACGCCTCTGGATGCCATCCCCGATCTGTCCGATGTGCAGGTGATTGTGTTCACCGATTTTGCCGGACAGGCGCCGGAGGTTGTCGAGGATCAGGTCACTTATCCGCTTACCACGGCCATGCTGTCAGTGCCTAATACCAAGATAGTGCGCGGTTACTCCTTCTTTGGCTTTTCGATGGTGTACGTTATTTTCGAGGATGGCGTCGATATGTACTGGGCGCGTACGCGCGTGCTTGAATATCTCAACTATGCCGCTGATCGCCTGCCAACCGGCGTGTCGCCCAAGCTGGGGCCAGACGCCACCGGCGTTGGCTGGATATATGAATACGCCCTGGTGGATAAAACCGGCAATCATGACCTGTCGCACCTGCGCTCAATTCAGGACTGGTATTTGCGCTATCCGTTGCAGACGGTGAAGGGCGTTTCAGAAGTGGCTTCGATTGGCGGCTTTGTAAAACAGTACCAGATAGAGTTGAACCCTGATGCATTGCTGGCCTTTAATATTCCGTTGTCAAAGATCAAGCATGCCATCAAGCGCTCCAATAACGATGTCGGCGGTCGTCTGGTGGAAATGGGCGAGACCGAATACATGGTTCGCGGCCTTGGCTATATCAAGGGCCTGCATGATTTGGAAACGATCCCTATTGGCGTCGATGATCAGGGCACGCCCATCTTTCTCAAACAGGTGGCCAATATTCATCTTGGGCCGGAGCTCAGGCGCGGCGTGGCAGACCTGAATGGGGAGGGAGAGGTTGTCGGCGGCGTCATCATCATGCGGTTCGGCGAGAATGCCCTGGCTACCATTGAGCGGGTGCGCGAAAAGCTGGATGAATTGAAGAAAGGGCTTCCGGCGGGAGTCGAGATCGTGCCGGTGTATGATCGCGGCGACCTGATTGAGCGCGCCGTGGACAATCTGGCTGAAAAGCTGGTTGAGGAATCCATAGTCGTAGCCATCATCTGCCTCGTGTTCCTGATGCATGCGCGCAGCGCACTGGTGGCCATTATCTCTCTGCCGATCGGGATTCTGCTGGCTTTTCAGGTTATGAGTTGGCAAGGACTTTCCGCCAATATCATGAGTCTGGGAGGCATTGCAATCGCCATCGGAGCGATGATTGATGGCGCCATTGTGATGATTGAAAATGCCCATAAACATCTTGAGGCGCTGGGAGAAGACCCGAGCCATCAGGCTCGATGGGATGCAGTGAGCGCAGCCTCCAGAGAGGTGGGGCCGGCGCTGTTTTTCAGTCTGCTGATTATTACAGTGTCATTTCTGCCGGTGTTCACGCTTCAGGCTCAGGAAGGGCGGCTGTTTGCGCCGCTCGCCTTTACCAAAACCTATGCCATGGCCGCATCCGCATTGTTGGCAGTGACGCTGGTTCCCGTGCTGATGGGGTTGCTCATTCGCGGTAAAATCCCCAGTGAAGAGGATAACTTTTTGAACGTGTGGTTGAAACGCCTGCATGCCCCGATACTGGGGCTGGCGATGCGCTGGCGCAGCATCACGCTTATGCTTTCATTATTGTTGCTTGCAGCCACTGCTTATCCGGTGATGAAAACCGGCTCGGAGTTTATGCCGCCGCTGGATGAAGGCGATATACTTTATATGCCCACGACCTATCCCGGCATTTCCATTACCAAGGCCAAGGAGTTGCTACAGCAGACGGATAAAATTCTTTCCACATTTCCGGAAGTGCACCATGTATTTGGCAAGGTGGGACGGGCTGAAACAGCGACCGATCCTGCGCCCTTGTCGATGCTGGAGACCACCATTCGCCTGAAACCGAAAAAAGATTGGCCGAATCCCTCCAAAACGACCAAGGAACTTATGAGTGAAATGGATGCCGCCATCAAGTTTCCGGGCGTTGCCAATGCCTGGACTTACCCGATCAAAACCCGCATTGATATGCTCTCGACCGGCATTAAAACCCCGATTGGCATCAAGGTGTCCGGCTCAGACCTGAACGTACTGGAAAAGGTTGCCGGCGATATTGAGAAGGCGCTCAAGAATCACCCGGACACGCTATCCGCCTTTGCCGATAAATCGGCGGGCGGCTATTACCTTGATTTTAATATCAAGCGTGAAGATGCGGCTCGTTACGGCCTGACCACGGGCGATGTGCAGGATGTGATTCAATCGGCGATTGGCGGCATGAACGTCAGCGAAACAATCGAGGGGCTGGAGCGCTATCCGATCAATATTCGTTATCCGCGTGAACTGCGAGATAATATGGAATCTCTGAAGCGCGTGCTGATTCCAACGCCTACCGGAACGCAGATACCCCTGTCACTGGTGGCTGATCTTGTTTTGCGCCGCGGCCCCCCATCGGTCAAAACTGAGAATGCCACGCCGAATGCATGGATCTATGTCGATATCAAGACATCGGATATTGGCGGTTATGTGGCCGAGGCCAAGAAAGTGGTCGAAGAAAAAGTAAAGATTCCTGCCGGTTATTCACTGGTCTGGTCGGGACAGTTTGAATATATGGAGCGTGCCAATGCGCGTCTGCGCGTGGTGATCCCTATTACATTGCTGACTATCTTTTTGCTGCTCTTTTTCAATTTTCGCAACTTTGTCGCGCCTGTCGTGGTGATGTTGTCCATCCCGTTTGCACTGATCGGCGGTTTCTGGCTGGTCTGGTATCTGGGCTACAATATGAGCGTGGCCGTAGCGGTCGGGTTCATCGCGCTGGCCGGGGTGTCGGCGGAGATTGGCGTGCTTGTGATGACATTTATAGACCAGGCCGTGGCCAAACGCAGGGATGAAAAGCGCGGACATTTGAGCGCCTCCGACATTATGGAAGCTGTTTCATCCGGTACGACCCAGCGCGTACGCCCCATCGCCATGACCGCCACAGCCGTGATTGCCGGCCTTGTGCCCATTATGTGGGGCTCCGGCACAGGCAGCGATGTCATGCAGCGCATTGCTGCGCCCATGATTGGCGGCATGTTCACGGCAACGCTGCTCAGCCTGCTGGTTTTGCCTGTGATTTACGGGCTGGTGCTGCAAGTCAAGGAACGCGCCATGCACAAGGCCGGGGAACAGTAAAATGCGGATGTGGAGAGGGAAAAGTCAGCCATGATTCGATCTATCATTGAGGGCTCTCTACAGAAACGTTTTCTGGTTCTGCTGGCCACGGCCTTATTGTTTCTGGGCGGGCTATGGGCTGTCAAAAATATACCGCTGGACGCTATCCCTGATCTGTCCGATGTTCAGGTGATTGTTTTTACCGAGTATTCCGGTCAATCGCCGCAGGTGATTGAAGATCAGATCACCTACCCTTTGACCACCTCGATGCTGGCCGTGCCCCATGCCAAGGTGGTGCGCGGCTATTCATTCTTCGGGTTTTCGTTTGTTTATATTATCTTTGAAGACGGTACGGACATGTACTGGGCGCGTTCCCGCGTGCTGGAATATTTGAACTATGCGTCAAAATTTTTGCCGCCCGGCATTACGCCGACCCTTGGCCCTGACGCCACCGGCGTGGGCTGGGTGTATGAATACGTGCTGGTCGATAAAACAGGCAAGCATGACCTGGCTGAATTGCGCTCCCTGCAGGACTGGTATATGCGTTATCGTTTGCAAACGGTGACCGGCGTATCTGAAGTGGCCAGCATTGGCGGTTTTGTGAAGCAGTACCAGGTTGTTGTTGATCCCAATGCGCTGTTGTCCTACAACATTCCTTTATCAAAAGTAAAACACGCCATTATGCGCTCCAATAATGATGTTGGCGGGCGCCTTCTCGAAATGTCCGAAACCGAATACATGGTGCGTGGTCTGGGTTATATCGAATCGGTGGAGGATATTAATGACATTCCCATCGGTTCGGATGCCAATGGCACGCCGATCAGGGTTCGGGATGTGGCGCATGTGCATATCGGACCGGAGATACGTCGCGGCCTGGCGGATCTCAACGGCCAGGGCGATGTGGCCGGCGGCATCGTGATCATGCGTTTTGGCGAGAATGCACTGGCCACGATCAAGGCGGTGCGCGGCAAGCTGGATGAATTGAAATCAGGATTGCCCGAAGGCGTGGAGATTGTCACGGTCTATGATCGCAGCGGTTTGATTGAACGCTCGGTTGAAAACCTTAAGGAAAAGCTGATTGAGGAATTCATTGTCATTGCGCTGGTCTGCCTGCTGTTTCTGATGCATGCCCGCTCGGCCCTCGTCGCCATCCTCACCCTGCCGCTCGGTGTAATGATGGCCTTTATTATTATGCAGTGGCAGGGGCTGGCCGCCAACATCATGAGTCTTGGCGGCATTGCCATCACCCTTGGAGCCATGGTCGATGGCGCCATCGTGCTGATCGAGAATGCCCACAAACATCTGGAGAGATCTGCCGACCTCAAACAGGAAGCAGGCGAAAGTCGACAACTGTCAGACGGTGAGCGCTGGGCCGCTGTCGGGGCGGCCTCGAAAGAGGTGGCGCCGGCGCTGTTCTTTTCACTGTTGATTATCACGGTTTCCTATTTTGCCATCTTTGCGCTGGAAGGTCAGGAGGGACGCCTGTTCAAGCCGCTGGCCTTTACCGCAACCTATTCCATGGCCGCTTCCGCTATTCTTGCCATTACGCTGGTGCCGTTGCTGATGGGTTATTTTATCCGTGGCAAGATCATGCCGGAGCACAAAAATCCGGTGAATCGCCTGCTCACCTTTATGCATCGGCCCATGTTGACCGGCGCTATCCGGTTCAGGTGGCTCACCCTGGTGATTGCTCTGGCTTTATTGCTAAGCGGCGCCTATCCTTTAAGCAAGCTGGGCAGCGAATTCATGCCGCCGCTGGATGAAGGCGATATTCTCTATATGCCGACGGCCTTTCCCGGCATATCGATTACCAAGGCGAAGGAGCTGCTTCAGCAAACGGACAAAATCCTCAAAACCTTTCCTGAAGTGGATACGGTGTTTGGCAAGGTCGGGCGCGCAGAAACGGCTACAGACCCGGCTTCCTTATCCATGATGGAAACCACGATTCATCTGAAACCCAAAGCGCAGTGGCCTGATCCCGATAAATCGTCCAAGGCGCTGATGCAGGAGATGGATCAAGCCATCAACTTTCCCGGCATTGCCAATGCGTGGACGTATCCGATCAAGACCCGTATTGACATGCTTTCAACCGGCATCAAGACGCCGATTGGCATCAAAGTCGTAGGTCAGGATCTGTCTGAATTACAACGCATCGGAAAACAGATCGAAGAGGCGCTGAAAATGATGCCCGAAACCCAGTCCGCCATGGGTGACCGGGCTGTTGGCGGCTACTACCTGGATATCGACATCAATCGCAAAGAGGCATCGCGCTATGGCCTGACCGTCGGTGATATTCAGGATGTTATTCAATCGGCTGTCGGCGGCATGAATATTACCCAGACTGTTGAGGGGCTGGAGCGATATCCGGTCAACCTGCGCTATGCGCGCGGCATGCGCGAT
This sequence comes from uncultured Zetaproteobacteria bacterium, assembly GCA_964437065.1. Classification (GTDB taxonomy): domain Bacteria; phylum Pseudomonadota; class Zetaproteobacteria; order Mariprofundales; family Mariprofundaceae; genus Mariprofundus. The sequence continues at coordinate 26,856 of CAYTFI010000004.1, forward strand.
AATCCGGAAGAGCTCAAGCGGGTGTTGATTCCCACGCCGCACGGCGCCCAGATTCCACTTTCACAGGTGGCGGATATTTCACTTACGCGAGGGCCGCCGGTCATCAAAAGCGAGAATGCCCTGCTCAACACCTGGATATATGTGGACCTCAAAGGCAGTGATATAGGTGGCTACGTGACCAAAGCCAAACAGGTGATTGCCGACAAGGTGGATATCCCGCCCGGTTATAATATTGTCTGGTCGGGGCAGTTTGAGTATATGGAACGCGCCAGGGCGCGCATGCAGATCGTAGCGCCGCTGGTGTTGCTGCTGATCTTTATATTGCTTTATTTTAATTTTCAGAGGCTGGCCGAGCCGCTGGTGGTTTTAGTCTCGGTGCCGTTTGCGCTGGTCGGCGGCTTCTGGCTGGTTTATCTGCTGGAGTACAATATGAGCGTGGCGGTTGGCGTCGGCTTTATCGCTCTGGCCGGCGTAGCCGCCGAAATCGGCGTGCTGATACTCACCTTCATCGGACAGGAGGTTCAACAGCGTCGTGATGAGGCATCCGGCCCTCTGTCCGGAGAAGAACTCTTTACGGCCGTACTACAGGGAACCTCCAAGCGCGTCCGCCCGATTGCCATGACGGCAACCGCTGTGATTGCAGGTCTGCTGCCCATTATGTGGGGCTCCGGCACAGGATCGAGCGTCATGCAGCGCATCGCCGCCCCGATGATCGGCGGCATGGTGACCACGACTATTCTTTGCCTGATTGTACTGCCTGTGGTGTACGGACTGGTATTGCAATTCAAGGAAACTCAAATGATAAACAAACCAAAGGAGACAGTATGAAGAGTCATAAAAAAACTCATAAGAAAATATATAAGAAAACAACCCTGTTCGGGACGCTGTTGTTGTCCGGGTTGATGCTCGTTGCCTGTGATACGTCCACAGGCACGGTGGGAGGCGTCGGGCCAAAGGCGGCAGCCAGTGTTGCAAAAGCAGCGCCGGAGATCGTGATGTACAAGTCGCCAAGCTGCGAATGTTGCACCGGTTGGGCGGAGCATCTGCGGCAGGCTGGCTTCACAGTCACTGTGAACAAGCATGAAGACATGGACGCCATCAAGGCGAAATACGGCGTGCCGGAGAACCTTGCATCATGTCATACGGCTATTGTCGATGGCTATGTGATTGAAGGGCATGTGCCTGCCGCCGATGTAGTCCGACTGCTGAAAGAGAGGCCGGAGGTGACAGGGCTGACGGCGCCCGGCATGCCAATGCAGTCGCCCGGCATGCAGGCCGAGGGGCTGCAGCCAGAAAATTATAGTGTGCTGTCCTTCGACAAGAACGGGAGTTCCCGCGTGTTTACGCGTTACTAAGCATGCGCAGGAAATGGATATTGGCGACAATAGCGCTGGGTTTTTTATGGATAAGCGGTTGTTCAGGCATGCACGACGGGAAGGGGTGGGAGCATGAAGGCGATCCCGAAACGCATCAGGATGTTCAACCCTATATTTTCGAACATAGACACTGATATTAAATAATAGAGGAGAATGAAATGAAAAAAACAATGATTATCATGACAGGCATTATGGCTTTAGCAGCACATCAGCCGGTTTTGGCCAGCGGCGGAGGTCACAACATGAAAGGGCATAAGCATGGTGATATGAAAGAGCATAAGCATGGTGATGCGGGTCAGATGAAAAAGGGCGCGTTTCTGGTCAGGAAGGAGATAGATGGATTTTCAGTCAGTTTCCATATTATGAAAGCTCCCGAAGGCGTGCAACATGGCGGCACTCACCACCTGATGGTCAAGGTCGAAAAGGATGGCAAGGTGTTGACTGATCTTGTGGCGAATTCCAAGGCCACTCACCCGAACGGAAAGTCCGAGTCAAAAATGCTGATGAGAATGGGCGACTGGTATATGGCCGGTTATGATCTTAGTCATGAAGGCAGGCATCAGCTGATGGTGCTGTTCAAGACAGCGGATGGCGCAAAGCATTTTGGCGGCGTTTTTTATCCTGAAGAATAACCGGATATGGAATAAGAATAAAATATGAAGAACTGCAACTGCCAGGACAATCAGCAGCACTTTCTTGAACGCGCTTTTGACCGCCTTGAACTTGGCGCATCGCAGCGGCAACTGTTATTGCAATCATTTCGTGAGGTGAGCGTTCAGATTCCGTTGAAAGTAAGCGGCGATGGCAAAGAGCATTTGCAAACATTTACCGGCTACCGGGTGCAACACAATCATGCCCGCGGCCCATTCAAGGGCGGTCTGCGATATCACCCGGATGTCAACCTGAGCGAAGTTCGCGCGCTGGCCCAGTTGATGAGCTGGAAAACAGCCCTTGTGAATATTCCGTTCGGCGGCGCCAAGGGGGGGCGTTAGCATTGATCCGGGCGTCCTGAGCGCAGATGAACTTGAAATATTAACCAAGCGATTCACACAGAAAATGGCCCCGATTCTGGGTGAGCATCAGGATATTCCGGCCCCTGATGTCAACACGAACCCGCAGGTCATGGCCTGGATATTCGAGGAGTACAGCAAGAGCAATGGCCATTCACCCGCCATCGTCACGGGAAAGCCTGTCGAAATCGGCGGTTCCGCCGGCAGACTGGAAGCCACCGGCTATGGCGTTGCATACATTGCGGCCAGGGTTGCCCATCATTTTAATTTCCCCATTCAGGATGCCCGCATCGCCATCCAGGGCTTCGGCAATGTCGGCTCGCATGCTGCACGGAGATTGTCTGAAATGGGCGCCAGCGTGGTTGCTCTTTCCGATGTGCATGGCGGGGTTATGAACAAACATGGCATAGATGTATCCAAAGCTCTGGAGCACAGCGCCGAAACAGGCCGGCTGGACGGGCTTGAGAATACCTGCTCGATCAGCAACGAGGAGCTGCTTGCGTTACCATGCGATATCCTTATTCCTGCCGCCCTTGATGGCGCTATCAACTGTGATAATGAGATGAATGTTCAGGCAAGATATATTATTGAAGCGGCCAATATGCCGGTCACGCACATGGCTGATGACAAACTTCGGCAGCGTGGCGCAATTATTGTTCCCGACATCCTGGCCAATGCCGGCGGCGTCATCGTTTCATACTTTGAATGGGTGCAAAACATCCAGCAGTTTCCCTGGGATCGGGATATCGTGTTGCAACGGCTGGAACAATATTTATCCCGTGCTTACGACTCAGTGTGTGATTTGGCCACGACCAGGCATGTTGATTTGCGCACTGCCGCCTATGAGCTTGCCATCGGACGTGTTTCCCGCGCCATCGAACTTAGAGGATTTTAATGCGGACAATCTGGATGCCTCCGGTTTCTGGCATGTCATTGCCTATATTCGTCAGGAATAGCGTCGTGCCGGAATACGCCAGGTTCTGTGAAATATGAGTAGCAAGCGCTGTTCCGTGTGTCATGCAAATATTTTGGCAACGTTTAGCAGCCACAAGCAAGATGGCGATGTTTACTATTTCTGTTCATGGCAATGCAGGGAAAGTTTTTTGGAGAGGCCTGATTTGTATGTTGGAGCGGACAAATCAAGCCTGTCTCACAAGTGGAAAAAGCTGTTCGGGCGGAGATGAAAGGAGACGCCATGCCTTACGGAAGGGGCGATATCTCTTTACTCCAGCATGCTGACGGGAACTGTATAGCAAGGTGATAACATGCTGATTTTCAGAGGGCTTTCCGGTCGTGTCGCAGTGTGGTTTCTGGCGGTCTTCTTTCTGGTCGCATTTGTCGGCTGGCATCAGATGCGGGACATCACGTCCATTCATGATAGAGCCACGGAACTTGAACAGATCAATCATCAGAGCCATCGCTTGCATGAGCTTGAAACCGGTATCCGCATGATGGTTGATGTTGTGCGCAACTACCTTATTACAGGCTCGGATCCTCTAACTGCGGACTTTCAAGAGGCGGAGATCAGGGTTCATCGCATTATCAAACATGCCAGAAAGAATGGCATCAGGGTGGAAAATATTGAACAGACCCTGAATGGCATTTCGGTGCTGGCCGGGCAGATATTTGCACTGCCGTTTTCCACTGGAAATATGGAAGGCCCGATTCTCATGCAGGAAATAGATGAAAAGCTGAAGGTGTTGTCGCAGGTGTTGTCGAATCGTCATCATGAGATGGATGAAGCTGTCAATCAATCCATGCGCATGGTGTCCGGGCAACATCTGGACATGCGCTATGATATAATGGTTTCGCTTATCCTTCTGTTTGCCATTCTGCTCGGTCTGAGCATCTATCTCTACTCAAGGATGATTCATCCCTTGATTTTGCTGCGCAGGGAGGTGGCAAGAATTGAGAAAGGAGATTTTTCACCGGTCAGTCCCGATCTGGGCGACAATGAGCTGGGGGCGCTTTCCCTTGCCTTGAATTCGATGGGGCGGACATTGACGCGCAGAAATGAAGAATTGGCGCAGGCAAAAAGCCTGGCTGCGCATCAGGAGAAAATGCATGCGCTGGGTCTGATGACTGCGAGTATCGCGCATGAAGTCGGCAACCCGCTAAGCGCGGCGTCGGTGCTGCTTGATCTGGCCAGACGCAAGCTGGCCAGGAGTCATCCCGAAGAAGCGGAAAAGCCTCTTGAAGTGGCGGTTCAGGAGTTGCGTCGCACCGAGATGATCATATCAAATGTTCTGGATTTTGGTCGCCGTTCATCTCATGAGGCGGAAGCGGTCGATATCAAAGCTGTTATTGGCAGCGCTGTTCAGCTTGTTCGGCTCTCATCCGGATCCAATGGCGTTAAGCTTGTCAGCGCTGTTCCGGCAGCCTTGCCGCGCGTATGGGGAAATATCGACATGCTCAGGCAGGTGATCGTCAATCTGTTGCTCAATGCCATGGACGCCTGCCGGGAAAACGGGACGGTGTCCATTGAAGCCGCAGCGGATGAAAACTGTGTCTGTGTGGATGTGACGGATCAGGGCGAGGGCGTGCCGGAATCCATGTGTGAAGAAATTTTCTCACCGCTGTTCAGCACCAAACCGAGGGGCAAGGGAACCGGTCTCGGCCTTTCCATCAGCCGTGACCTGATGCGAAAAATGTCCGGTGATCTGGAACTGCTTGAGAGCGGGGAAGCCGGATGTCGATTTCGTTTGAGCATTCCGGTAAAACAGGAGGGGGATCATGCAGATACTGATCGTTGAAGATGAGTTGCATATCCGCACCGGCATTGCAGCCATGCTGGCCGATGAAGGTTATACCGTACTGGAGGCCGGCAGTGTCGATGAGGGAATCAGACTGGTGGATCAGGAATCTCCCTCCGTAGTGCTCAGTGATATCCATCTTCCCGATGGCGACGGCTTTCGGATATTGCACTACTGTCGAAGCCAGAGCGCGCCCTGTGCGGTGCTGTTTATGACTGCCTTCGGCAATCGGGAGCTGGCAATTCAGGCGATCACGGAGGGTGCTGATGATTATATTTCCAAGCCGATCCGCTTCGATGAGCTGTTTGCACGACTGCACAGGATCGGGGAGATGCAGGACCTCAGGAGCCAGGTCAAGCGCAAAGTGGCAAGGAAAATTGCTGAGAGTGAGTTGTCAGTGTTGGGGGATTCCGCGCCAATGCAGCATGTCCGTCATATTGCTGAAAAGGCCGCTCTATCCCGTGCGCCACTGTTGATTACAGGCGAAACAGGAACAGGCAAGGGGCTGCTGGCCAAGCTGGTTCATGCGAGCAGCCCAGGAAAAGAGCATCCGCTGATCGCAATCAACTGTGCATCAATCCCGGAAAATCTGCTCGAATCGGAGCTGTTCGGTTTCCGAAAGGGCGCATTTACCGGTGCGGACAGGAACAAGCAGGGGCTGTTGGAAGAGGTCGGTGAAGGCACGCTGTTTCTTGATGAAATCGGCGAAATGCCCCCCGTGCTGCAGGCCAAGGTGCTGCATTTGCTTGATGACGGTTCATTTCGGCCGCTGGGCGGCATGAAAAGTCAACGCTTCCGGGGGAGAATTATTGCTGCAACCAATGTCGATCTGGAATCCAGGATTGCAGAGAAAATATTCCGTGAGGATCTCTACTACCGGCTTTCAGTTCTTACGGTTGAAATCCCCCCCCTTCGCCAGCGCGCGGAAGATATTCTGTTGCTGGCGGAGAGAATTTTTACTGATTTGACAGAAGAAATGGGTTGTTCGTCAACAAAGCTGTCGCTCCATCTCGTTGAACAACTACAGACGCAGCCATGGCCGGGTAATGTCAGACAACTGAGGAATTATCTGGAGAGAATGCTGATTCTGGGCGGCGATGAGCATAATGAACTGGCCAGTCCGACACTGGCTGAGGCGCTGAATCATTTTGAAAAGTCATTTATTGAACGAACCATTGCCGATTGCTCAGGCGACAAGCAGGTTGCCGCCGAACATCTCGGCATAGGACTGTCCACGTTGTATCGAAAGCTGGAATCCTGATCTCCAATTGCTGATTCCCCTGATCGGGAGAGGAGCAGGGCCAAATTCTCAATATCGGGAAACTCTGCTGTTCCCGCCGAAGTTGCAAATCCACATAACATAATAAAAATAAAAGATAATTCATCAATTACCTCCATAACGTCGTTGTCAGGCGAAACTGGCCCGAAGCTTTCTATAAACCTGTTATCAACACAATAGTTGATAACAAAAAAAGAGATGGAGGGAATAATGAAAAAAATATTAATGAGCATGGCAGTCTGCTCTATCGGTCTGGTGGGCGCGCTCACATTCTGGGCCGATGATGCGGAGGCCATTCCGGTATTTGCCCGGAAATATGGATTGTCCTGCAATTCATGCCATACGATGTTTCCAAAGCTGAGCAAGATGGGCGTTGCTTTTCGCGAACGCGGGTTCCGCATGGCTGAAGGAAAAGATGATCTGGATAGTCAGGATGATCGGGGAAAGAATTTTGACACGGGCGATGAATCGCCGGCATCCGTATTTGCAAGTAACTTTCCATTCACAGTGCGCTCTCAGGTGCTTTTCTCCGGCGCTGGTCCTGTGACTGATTCGGCAGACACGCCTGTTATGCCAGGCCACCGGATGGGTATGCTGGACGGAGCGTTGATCCAGGATGCGGCTGGAAACTGGATCACCAACAGGAAGATTGGCTTTGGCGAACTGGGCCTGATCTCATCCGGATCCTATGATAATTTCTTCTGGTGGATGGATGCGAATACAGGCGGTATTGGCATGCTGGAGGCTGGTTACTATGTCAATGACCTGCTTAAGGTGCGCTTCGGGCGATTCCAGAATGATGTTGGTTATGGTATGACAATGATGTCTCGTCGCC
>CAYTFI010000005.1:0-31847 GCA_964437065.1 uncultured Zetaproteobacteria bacterium
CAACACCTGCCGGACCCTGTGGGCCTGCCGGGCCTTGAGGACCGGTTGCTCCGTCTGCACCCGCCGGACCTTGCGGACCCGTCGGGCCTTGCGGGCCGGTCGCGCCGTCAACACCTGCCGGACCCTGCGGGCCGGTTGCACCATCAGCGCCCGCCGGGCCAGTTGGGCCTTGCGGGCCGGTCGGGCCCTGTGGTCCCTGCGGGCCAACCGGACCCTCAGGGCCGACAGCGCCGATGGTCAGATCATAAACAACTGCAGCCTTTTCATTTTTGCCCGAAACTTCCAGCTGATAATCGCCATCAGTGATGCCATTGGGAAGATAAGCGCTGATCAGTTCTTTATCGGCATTGATCACGACAAGTTTCTGATCTCCCAGGGTGATGACCGGCGGCTCTTCACCCACCAGGTTTGTGCCAAAAATATAAACCTCTCCGGCTGATATATTCGTCAGCACATGCGTAATCGCAGTTTGATCCTTTCCGGTCTCTTTGTTGTTATGCTCGCCTGCCTGCGTCGGTTGTGAACTCAATAGCATGCACGATAGCGCCATCGTCAGAAGCAGCCATGAGCGGCTCAATATGAATGGTTTCATCTGATTGTCCTCCGTTTACACAATGCCGACAACCGGCCCGGGTCAGGGCGCTATCCGCAATCGGCAATTCACGGCAAATATAATCAGAAAAAGAGGGGGGTGTCATCACCCGCACGGGTGAAAAAAGCCAGGTGGTTATCGATCAGATCAGTCCGATCAGAATCCGATTATCCAGGAATCCCGGATGTGGACTATTTTGATGTGCGCGAGGAAGGCGGCAATATAATTTTACTGCCCGTGCGGCCAAATCAGGCGGAAAGCGTGCGTCAACGACTGGCTGAGATGGGACTGGGCGAACAGGATGTGAGAGATGCTGTCGCCTGGGCGCGGGAGTCGTGAGTCTGCGGCTTGTATTTGATACAAACATCGTCGTTTCGGCGCTGCTCTTTAACAAGGGACGACTGGCGTGGCTGCGAGCGTTTTGGCAGAACAGTGAGATTCAGACACTTGCTTCAAAGGCAACTGTTCAGGAACTTATCCGGGTATTGGCATATCCCAGGTTCAAGTTAACATGAAACAAACAACGCGCCTGCATGGAATTTTCCGCTCTGTGACAATGTTTCATGTCACGGGGTGGAAAAATCCATGCGCGTTAGGGGAACAGGAGATTCCGATTCGCTGACCATGGTTGATAAATGCCCATTTACTATTGAAACGCCTGCTGGCTTTCAGCTAAGAACTTATTGCTGAGTAAGGCCGGCAATGGTCGATCAGGGGCGTATCCATTATCCACAAAAATGCCTCATTTGAGCGATGAATTCATACAGCTGCCTGTCTGGTAATATGCTCAGTTGCTAATTGATGGTTCCGAATGATTTCCACACGCCCGGAGTTCCGGCTGTGATGCACACCCAGCCGACCGAAGCGCCGGTTGCGGGACTGCTGTTAAAAATGAGATCCCCTTTCTTCCATGCGCCCTGATTGGGAGCGGCAACAGCATAGGTGAGCGTATTGCCGCCAGCGACGCCCAATTCGATACTGGCGAATTTGCCGAGATTCGTTGTGCCGACGGTGCCGAAGCCGAAGGAAGCATCATCGAGAAATAGTTCTGTTGAAGAGCCGGTAGCAGCAGTGCGCACCCCGATTGCCAGTTGCCCGGCGCTTTGCGGGATAACGGTTTGGGTAAGAACTTGCCAGCCACTGCCAGCCCAGACACTGTGAAAACCATTGCTTGAATTAATACCTGCGCCAGCAACATAAGGGCTCAGGAAGCCTTTGGATTCAATCCTTGCCTTGATGCTGAATGTCATGGCACGCCCCACCAGCGAGGGCGGAATATTGATAAACTGGTAAATCACACTGGTGCCTGAAGCCCAAGTATAGTCCGCCATTTTGCCTGAACCGACTTCACTGGCAATGTAATTTTCACCGCTTGGCCGGCCTCCGCTACCCGAGAATAGCCAGCCGTAGCTGCCCGCCTCGAATGACGGGTTCATCAACAGATTCTGCCCGGCCAGAAGCAGCAGTTGACTGCGCGCCTGCTGACCGGGGTTTGCCAGCGATGACGTTGGCGACAGGCGCGATACGATATGTTGATCAATAACCACATTTTGCATCGCCTGCAACTTGTACAGGTCGCCGCCGCGCCGCGTTTCCAGGTTTTTTATCCGTACAAAAGACTGGTTGTCCACCTCCAGATAAGACCATAATGATCCCCCGACGCCATCAGTGGAGATGTTGTCGATGACCACGCCTCTGGTGCGATCGACCTTGATCCGTTTGGTGTCTGTGACCGAAACAATGCTGCCCTTGATCTGGATATGATCAGAGTCGATCAGGCGAATCAAATAACCGTCCGAAGCATTTGCTTCCCCCCATATGCCGTTGATGACGCATTGGGTGCAGCCATTGAGTTCGAGATAGGACTTATTTGGCGAGCCAGCGCCTTCGAGCAGGATGTTGCGCAGAAAGATAGCCCCCGAACGGCTTGTGACGTGTCGCTCAATCTTGATGAAGGGCTCTGTGGAGGTGCCCGATCCGCCTTCCTGATCGATATTTTGAATGATATTATCGTTGCCCTTGAGATGAATAAATTGCTCTAACGGGCCCACGCTGTAGAAGTCTTCGAACAAACACTTTTGCGTATAGCTGTTGACCATGACGCCGTAGGGAGTATCAAAATACAGTTTGTGAAAATGGGAGTTCAGCACCCTGATTGTGTGCTGGCGAATGGCAGCGATGCCGACGCCTCTCGCCCGGAATGAAAGATCCGATATCTCTCCGCCCTGATAGCGCTCCATTGCGGCCGGGTAGCTCCCGGGGGTGATAAGCCAGATCAGTGCGTCGCCGCCAAACCCGGAGCCCTCCATAATGCGGCTTGAGGGGCCGGCTCCTTTAAGCGCAATGGCTGAGTAAGTTCTGATTGGCGCATTGATAGCATAATCCCCCTGCGGGAAAAATACGGTGCCGCCTTTGTATATTGGCTGCGTTAGCGAGATCAAATTTGTACCGATAGAATCAATGGCTTTCTGGATTGCAACCGTATCATCGGTGACGCCATCGCCCACCGCCCCGAAATCCTTGACGTTGATATATACGCCGGTCGCATCCGCGCCCGGTGCGCCGGCAGGACCTGTCGGGCCCTGAGGGCCGGTTGCGCCGGTCAAACCCGTGAGCCCGGCAGGGCCGGGAATACCCTGTAAGCCTTGCGGGCCTGTGGCGCCATCGGCTCCCGCCGGACCCTGCGGGCCGGTAGCTCCTGTCAGACCCTGCGGGCCTGCCGGCCCGGGAATACCCTGTAAGCCTTGCGGGCCAACGGCGCCATCAGCTCCCGCAGGGCCCTGCGGGCCTGTGGCGCCATCGGCGCCGGCTACGCCGGGACTGCCTTTGCTGGCCAATAATTGCCAAATCAACGGCGCTGTATCAGGCAGCGTGCCAAAGTTATCGGAGATGGCGATATAGGATGAGCCCTGATAGCTCACAGAATCGTCGATGCGATATTGCGCAGCGATATCCCAGACGCCTTTCCAGTTCATGCCCCTGGCGCCCCGCGGGCCAATAGCGCCAGTTGCTCCGGCTACGCCCTGAGCGCCGGTGGCGCCTTTAGCGCCTGCCGGCCCCTGAGGCCCGGTCGGGCCAGCCGGCCCCTGCGGGCCGACTGCGCCGATGGTGAGGTCGTAAACAAGCGGGGGTTTTTCTTTTTTGCCGGAAATCTTCAACTGATAGTCGCCATCTGTGAGGCCATTGGGCAGATATGCGCTGATCAAATCGCCGTTGCCGCTGATCACCACCAGTTGCTGATCTCCCAGGGTGATTTTCGGCGAATGTTCGTCCATCAGGTTCGTACCGAAAATATAGACTTCTCCGGCCAGGATGTTCGTCATCACATGCGTGATCGCGGCTTGCCCTGAATGCTTCGGCTTGTCCTCGCCGGCATGGGCCGGCGGTGAAAACAGCAGCATGCAAGATAACGCCGCCGTCAACAGCAGCCATGGGCGATTCAATATGAATGGTTTCATCTGATTGTCCTCCGTTTACACGATGCCGACAACCGGCCCGGGTCGGGGCGCAATCCGCAATCTGCAAGTCATGGCAAATGTAATCAGAAAAAGAGGGGGGGGTCATCACCCATATGGGTGAAAAAAGGCAGGTCGTTATCGATCAGATCAGTCTGGTCCGACCAATCAGAATCCGATTATTACTGCTTCAAAAAACGTGTCGCCTCCAGATGTTCGGGAACGCGAACCAGCACGCGTTTGTAAGCCGCCCGGGCCTGACTATTCTTTCCACGCCATGCGTAGGCGCGGGCAAGATAAACCAGCACAGTGGCGTCGGATGGATAATAGGCGGAAATCTCTCTGGCGTGTTTCTCCAGCGTTTCCCATTTGCGCAAGCCTTCCTCGCACACCATCAGACGAATATGAGCGGTGTAATCGTAGGGCGACCGGGCCAGAATATAAGCCAGATAACGGGCCGCCTCACGCCAGCGTTTTTGCGCCATCAACGGCAGTGCAATGCCGAGCCGCGCATCAAATGAACGCTGGTTGCGCTCCAGCGCACGCTTGTAGGAGCGAATGGCGTCGTTGTAGTTGCCCTGAAGATAATTCAGCCAGCCATAACGCAACAGGGCGAATTCACTGGAGTCGCCATGATCCAGTTCCGGCGCCAGCACGGCGGCAGCCTGTTCATACTTCCCGTTGGCCTCCAGCGCATATGAGGTGGTCCAGCGCTCCGACTTTTCATCCGCGCCGGCGCATGTGACAGAGGAAAGCCATAATATGCAAGACATCGCGGCGCAGAAAAAAATATGCAATCGAGTCGTCTGGTTCATATTCATTACCATTCCGCTGACAGATTGGCGTAGACATAGTTGCTGGCATAGGCGTCGCTGATCGTGTTATTCAGATAACGCTCATGTCCGGCGAACAGCAACAGGCCAACCGACTCCGTCAATCGCCATTGCGCGCCAAACGAGATAGAATCACGTTGAATATCGGCCAGGTTGTAAACCGCAGCCGCATCGCCGTCAACCGCATAAATACGCTTGCCGAGCAGAATGTTGGTCCGGATATTATCCACGCCCAGCCATGCATCGGGCGCCAGCCAGTGCGTCAATTTTATCTCCAGCGCCGTGGTGCTGTTAATATTCTGCGCCCTCAGGGAATTGGACGGGTCAATCAGCCAGACCCTGAGTTGCAACCAGTCAGCGCCTGCGTTGAAGCCGAAACCGATGGTAGGCGAGTACTGATTCACAGTCAGGTTGTTCCGGTAGGTTGAATGCGCATAACCCATGTCGAGATAGAACGTCTTGTCAAAATTCAGAAATGAAATCCGGGGAGCAAACACCTTCACGCCATCCGTATCGCCGGTCGCATCATCATTATTGATAAAATGACCGTCGAGACGGAGCGTCAGAACGCCCGGCAGGACATCGGCAAAAATATTGTGCCACAGGCTGACAAAAGCGGATTGTTGATTGATATCGTTGCCAACCTTGAAGTTCACGCTACTGAGGTTGCCGCCAAGGGTAATGCCGCCCCGATCAAGGTAGTCGGCGCTAATAAGAACGCCGCCGCTGGTAAATGAATTGCGCAGCGTTGAACTGCTATAGCCCGCGTAACTGCCCTGCACATCGCTTTTCACCGTCCAGTCTCCGTCGGCGGCCATCAGTCCGCCGGCCCCTGCCATCAGACTTGCAAATAATATCATGATCAGGCCTGTTATTTTTCTCATCTTCACACCTCCTTAGCGTGCTGTTCTAACGCGCATGGATTTTTCCACCCCGTGATATGAAACATTATCACAGAGTGGAAAATTCCATGCAACCGCGTTGTTTGTTTCATGTTAATTCCTGTTCGGTTGAAATTTCAATATTCCACTGTGGAATGCCCTCATCGGCATGCTGGGCTATTTTCAGCAGGCGCGCCTCCAACTGCATGGCATTCGATTTCAGCGTCAACCCCGTACAACCAAGGTGCGGCTGAATCACCGCCTCTGTCGTTGCCATGCAGTCTGCGGACGCAACGCTGTGGCTGGCTGACTGGATCCAGCGCTCCCCCGTCCAGTGGCGCGAATAATCGCTATGCATGCCTCCGCCCATGGGACGCAACATGTTTGTCCGCAAACGCTGCGCCGCACGCATCGGAAACAGCGACAGAGCCGGTTGATCCTGCCATGTCGGCTCGCCCTGGCAAAATGGCGTCAGCCCCAGAGCCAGCATCCACGCATCGAGCAACAGATCTCTGCCGCCCTGACGATCATGCAGGGCCAGCAGGTTGTCTTGATATTCAAGGGCGGCGCTTGCGCCCGAATCACTGGTCAGGCGTAGTTGCCCGGCCAGCGTCAGGGTTACGGTGAACACGGCCTGAGTCACTTTGCCGCCCACATCCACCTGATAATGGAATTGTCTGCCAACCGTCATTTGCAGGCTGGTTGCCAATGCCTGATCAATCCTGGGGCTGATAATGCTGCTGGCCTCAGCGGGTCTGGCGTGGAGACAGAAACGGTGCTGAAGTTCATCTTTCCGCTGCAACAGGATAGTCGCCATATGAAACGGGTGCGTGGCGCTTCCCAGCGCCTCCCCCCACTGCACATGCATATGCAAATGCGGCTGAGGCGAGCGCCCGGAACTGCCGCACAGCGCCAATGACTGACCGGCGTGGATAAAATCACCGGGCCGAACCTCAATGCTGGCCTGCTTCAGATGCGCCAGCAGCAGATAGAGCCCATTGTGCATACGAATAAGAAGATGGTTGCCCCAGTTGTTTTCCATATCAACCTTGCCGGGCGAATTATCAGCGAGGCCATCCTGAGATTTGACCACATAGCCTTCGACGGGCGATACCACCGGCAGGCCAAAGCAATAATAATCAACCGCATTCAAGCCATCGCCGCGAAAACTTTTGTTGTCTTCGGTGATATAAAAATCCAGCGCATGCTGCCAGGGCGGCTGATGCGTATGTTGGCCGTCAAAGCCCTGATACACCATCCAGCAGCCATAAAACGGCGCCAGCACGGGCACGCTGCCAAATTCGCCGCTGCGCACCACGGCCAGCCTCGAGCGTTCATAACTTTTTTCCGGCAGAGCAGGTGATTCGAGAAGCAGTTGCAGCCCCTGGGATGCCGGGCGCTTTTGCAGGGCAATCAGTAAAATCATGGTGGTCAGTAAAAATGGCAGCGCCATCACCGGCAGACCGTAAACCAGCATGAATGTCTCCGTCGCCGCCGTCACCAGAGCGGCAAGCACCGCGCCGATCATGGCAAGCGCAAAGCTTTGCCTGCCTGGCACGGTAAAGATGCCGCCCAGGGCAATGGCGACGAGAATGAAATTAAAGCCGTTCCAGGCGACCAGATCAGGATGGGGACTGCCGGATAAAAATGCATAGGTGGCGTAACCGGCGGCAAAACCAGCAATCGCCAGCAACGCCAGATAACGCGAGGTAAGCAACAACCCGATAAACATCAACAGACCGGGCAACGGATGCGGAATAAAAAAGGCGGAGCCAAGGGCGGTGAAAAACTGATCCGGCCATGGACCTAACAAGATATCATGCGGCGCGACGGGAAGCAGGTAACGGCTCAGGGTTCCATAGCTGTGGGCGGCAAGCGTCGTGGTCAGCGCAACAATCACAAAGGGCAGACTTAAGGCGGGCAGATGCTCCATGCGCCATAACAAATCGGCCATGGCTACGGTAAAAAATACGGCCAAAACTGCGCCCAGCACCACAAGCACGGCCAGATAGATATCCAGCTGATAATAAGCGCCGAGCGACAGCCCCACCAACAGACTGTTATAAACATGCAAGCCGCTTTCAAGGTTGATGAAGGCCAGCAGCCGCGCCGTCACTATGGCGACCAGCGCCGCCAGCAGACCGCTTGCGCCGGCATTGGGAAACCAGAAGGTCGCCAGCAGAAACAGCGCGCCGATCCACGGCTTTTCAGCAAACAGGATCGAGGCATAGGCCCGAAACAGGCCATTTGCCACACCCAGCGAGGCCATCCGGTCTTGCGCGTTGTTCATTGGCGTTTATTCGCGTCCATTCGCGATTCCTTCTTTTTGTCCGTTAGCTGCTTGCAAGCGGAGAGGCCAGATGATCAGGCAGTTCTTCCTGAGCCGTCACTACGGACAGATCCTCCGCCCGGCGCACCATGGAAACTGACTGATCAGCATTCACCATCACAACATTGGGGCGATATTCGATGAACTGCATCCATTGGGTATTGTTATAGGCTCCGACCGGGCTGAACACCAGCGAATCGCCAATATTCATCGGCGGCAGCATGATGCTTGCGCGCATTACATCGATATTCATGCACAAAGGCCCGAACAAGATGGTGTCTTCCGGCACGCCTTCGAGCTGACGCGTCGGCGTCACCTGATGATTGTACCAGAAGGAGGTGAACAGCACATTGACGCCCGCATCAACGACCAGCGAGCGCCGCCCGTCCGGCAGCCGTTTGGCGCCGACAACCGAGGCGATGAGAATCTCGGCATCATCCACAATCGCCCGCCCGCTCTCCATAATAAGCCTGGGTCGCCCAAGGCCGCTGGCCTCGCGCTCGCGGGTCGCATCCATCAACGCCGTACAGACGGCCTCGGCATACTGATCCAGGCTCGGCGTCACCTGTTCAGGCGGCAGATAAGTGCCCTGCAACGAATTTAATGAAGCAAAGCCGCCGCCGATATCAAGGCTTTCAATCCGGCATCCGGTTTGCAGTTCCACCTGATCCATAAACGCGCACATAATGCGAATTTGCGCAGCATAGGCGCGCGTATCGAGCACAAACGTGCCCAGATGACTATGCAGGCCGCAGAGATTCAGGTGTTTGCTTTTGCCGATAATGCGCGCCGCATCAATGGCCTGGCCGGATTCAATATTAAAGCCGAAGCGGCTCCACGGCTCGGTGAAGCCGGTATCGAAATTCAGCCGCATGGTGACATCCGCCGGCTTGCCAATCTGCTCGGCTATATCTTCCAGCAGGTAGAGTTCATCAAGATGATCCAGATGAATGCGCCCGCCTTCTGCCACCACGCGCTCCAGAATCGCCCGCTGTTTGTGCGGCCCGTTAAAGAGAATCTTCTCCGCCGGCACGCCGAGCGATCTGGCCTTGTCATATTCAAAGGCGGAAACCACTTCGGCCCATGCCCCCTCCTGATGCAGCGTATTGCAGACCGCGCCGAGATAATTTGTCTTATACGACCAGCTATAGGTGACATTGGGGTAGCGCGATTCAAAGGCGCGCAACAGCTTGCGCACATTTCCGCGCAGTCTTTTCTCGGACAGAACAAACAGCGGCGAGCCATATTGCTCCAGCAGCGATGCAATCGGCGCGCCTTCAAAGCTGTCCATAAACTGCCCGCCGCTGAGCGAACCGAATTTATTCAGCGCCCCCATGCGATGCGGCGTCAATGTTGGCTTGTTCCATGCTTTTTTACTTGCTTCATCACCCATCTCTGCCTCCTGTTACATTTCCAGTTGCTGAATATGCGCCGGTCATGGCCATGGACTCAAACACATCAAGGTCGATCACCGTCTCCCGGGCATAACGAATCATCATCATGCCGGCCTTTGGCTGCGCCAGGTCCGCTTGCTGGCCATCAACCAGATCGACCAACGCCGCAGGCAGATTGCAACCGGCCTCGGCGGCCAGATAAATCCAGGCGGGAAAGCGCGGGTTGATTTCCAGCAGCAGGTATTGACCGGAGGCCTCTTTGAGCATCTCCACCTCCAGCGGCCCGACCCATTGCAGTTGTTTAACCAGTTTCCGGGCATCACTTAGCAACTGCTCATCCATGATCGTCACGCCCGACCACGCCTTGCCCTTGTCGGTGACGGCCTGCTTGCGCATCATCACGGCCCCTAGCATGTCGCCCTTGCCATTGCCGAGCGCAACAAGATTGACCTCATGGCCTTCAACATGGCGCTGCACCAGCACGGGAAGTCCCCACTCGGCGGCAATGCGTTTGAATGCAGCCGCGCCATCATCGGCGTTGCGCACAATCTGCGCATCATAAAAAAGGCCTTTCACCATCATCGGATAGCGCCAGCCCTTGTCATGGCAATGATAGAAAAAGTCCGATCGGGTAATGTTTCTGGTTTCCGGATAGCGAATGCCGGCCTTTTTCGCCAACTCGCCCAGCCTGTCCTTGTTGCGCAGTCGCAGCTGTTCAAGACTCGGCAGCAGCATCCTGATGCCGGCGCGCTCCAGTTCATCCTGCAGGCGGATGAAGCTCATCAACTCCGCGTCAAGGCAGGGGATCAGCACATCAATGGATTCCTGGCCCTGAATATATTGCAGACGCTCTATCAACTGCGCCTCGCCGGCCGACGGGTAAGGCAGCAGATAAGCCGCATCGCAGAATTCATCCAGATACAGCCCCGGATCAAGCACATCGTAACTCAGACCTATAATGCGGATATCTTTTCCATGCGCCTGACGCAGGCAACGGGCGACAGCCAGCCCCGGCCCCGGATTGTCCGGCCTGGCATTCATGCCCGTGACGGCAATGGTCAACGCCTTGCGCTTCGCGCTCATGACAATAATTTGCGCATCTGCCCGGCGAATTCCGTGATATCGCGCTCCGCCGTGGCCGGGTCAACATCAAACGAGCGTGTGATTTCCACCTGTAGCGCGGCCACATCACTGCTTTGTTGCAGAAAGCGCAAAATAAACAGGCCCTCATCATTGGCGGTAAAGCTGCGTCCGTTGACCGGATCAAAAACAAAGCCGCTGTCGTTCAGGGCTAGCCGGTTGAGCACATCGGCCTCGGGAAACAGATGATCCTTGTCGGGAGATTTTTCCCATGGCAATTGTTGCATAAGTCGCTCCTTTTGCTGCTTTCGATCCGGATCGTCCGGGCTCCATGCCCGGTTCAGCGATTGCATCAAATGATCGGTTAATGCATTCGCATCGACGCCGACGGGCGCATCGGGAAGCAGTTCTATTTTTGTCAGAAAGAGGCGATAAAGCTGTCCGCGCAACAGCAAAAGCTGCTGGCGCAGATATGGAACATCCATCGGCTGGCAGCAGACAAGGCTTAACAATGGCGCATCTTCAAGCAGGTTTCTGATCAGATAGAGCAAGCCGGGCTTGCCGGCAGGCGCGCCATCAAGCAGCAACCTCAAACGCTCGCCGCGCGTTTCCATCCAGGCGGACAGCATGGCCTCTTTCGTTGAGAAGTGCCGAAACAGCACGCCATCGGATATCTTCGATTGCCGCGATACCTGTTGCGTTGTCACAAAGGCGAGACGGTTGCTTGCAGCAATATGATCAATGGCCGCAAGCACTTGCCTGAATCGTTTTTTTGAGGTGGCTGTTTTGTTCATTTTTTCACCCGTGCGGCGAATCAAAAATGAGAGTATTCACTTTCACAAGCACTTTTTTCATGGAATAAACACAATGATCGTCTTACATGCGGGCAAGCGAAATGCCGGTGCAATCTGGCGGGTCAGGAGGTGAAACCAACAGACATGGAACAAACGTCAGATTCGCTCGGGCTTACAAGAACAGGACGCCTATCGCCAACGAGGCGATCGTACAATCTGTTGCGCCCTTCAAATTCAACGCCGCATGCACCGCATGCGCTTGCGGCTGTTTTTTTCAGGCTGGTCAGGCCGGTTGCGGCTGACCGACGCCCTCTTCAGCAACAGACGGCGGCGCCTGCAACGCCTCGATCCGGTAGCTGGACGGATCCGCAAGCAGCGTCGCCACAAGCCTGTGATTCATATCATGACCGGTTCGTTCACCTTCAAAGGCGCCCGCAATTGAATACCCGGACAGCGACAGATCGCCCAGAGTGTCCAGAATTTTATGGCGAACGCATTCGTCCCTGTAGCGCAGACCGCCTTCATTCACCACCCGATGCGTATCCAGAACGATGGCGTTTTCAAGAGAGCCGCCCAATGCCAGGCCGGCTTTTTGCAGAGCCTCCACTTCATGCAGGAAGCCAAAGGTGCGAGCCCGGCTTATTTCGCGCGTATATGCCTGGCGCGAGAAATCAACAACAACCTTGCGACGACGCAACAGCGGATGGTCATAATCCAGCATATAGCTGATTTTAAATCCGTTGGCCGGATATAACGAGCAGTATTTGTCGCCATCCCTGACCGCCACGCGTTTGACAATGCGCAGCACCTTTTTCACGCCCGTTTGCTGCCGAATGCCGGCGCACTGGATCAGAAAAACAAACGGGGCCGAGGAGCCATCCATGATAGGAACTTCCGCGCCATCCACTTCGATGCGGGCATTATCGACGCCGAGCCCGGCAAGCGCGGAGAGCAGATGCTCAACCGTGGAGACTTGAGCATCGCCGTGACCAATGGTGGTGCATAACTGCGTATCGGTGACATTTTTCGATCTGGCCTGAATCTCGACGCCAAGATCCGAGCGGACAAAGGTGACGCCGCTATCTTCTTCAGCGGGATGCAAAACCAGTTCTATTTTTCGCCCGGAATGCAGGCCGATTCCACTACAGCGAATCGAATGGTCAAGCGTTCTTTGTACAATCATTTGTGACCTTCCTCCCCTCAACATAAAACAGACCATACGCGTTCAACAGGCAACATGCGCATGTCAGGACACGGCTTATGCACGACAATAAAGGCTTCACCCCCATCACGATCCGAGCCGATTCAAGCGCGCGAATTGCGCAAAAACCGGGCCGTCCGCTCAAGGGATGCGGCACCCTAGCATGAAAATCCCATTTGCAAAATGTTGTTAATATCGTTTCTCCTTCAATCAGCCTGACGCCGCAGGAACGTCGGAACGGCATATTGATCATCATTAAATTCTTCGTGTCCAGCCAGTTTCGGCAAAGGCTGCTGACCGCGCGCAGGGTAACTGTGCGGTTGATGCGTTGGCGCCGGGCTGACATGCGTTGTCGGGAAATGCGCCGGTCTGGCCGCTTCGCGCTCAGAGGCTACAAGCTTGACGGATGCATCGCCGGGCAGGCCCGTAGCCACTACGGTGACTCGGATATCTTCAGAGGCATCCTGATCGTACACCATGCCGCAAATGATGTTGGCCTCCTCATCAGCCATATTATGGATGATTGATACGGCTTCATCATATTCGGCCAGCGTCATCTCCTCGCTGCCCGTAACATTAACCAGAATGCCCTGAGCGCCGTGGATATCAATGTCCTCCAGCAACGGCGATGAGATGGCCCGCTCGGCAGCCTCAATCGCCCTGCCGTCGCCTGTCGCCACGCCGGTTCCCATCATGGCCAGGCCACGGGTTTCGCTCATCACGGCCTTCACGTCGGCAAAATCCACGTTCATATAGCCGGTGTGCGTGATCAGTTCGGCAATCCCGCGCACTGCCTGCAAAAGTACGTCATCCGCCGTGCGGAAGGCCTCAAGCATGGTCGTGTTTTTGCCTACAGCGCCAATCAGCTTCTGGTTGGGAATGGTGATCAGGGTATCGACATTTTTTCGTAATTCAGCAATGCCGACCTCTGCCTGGCGCATGCGCCGCTTGCCTTCGAAGCCGAAGGGCTTGGTGACGACCGCAACTGTCAACACCCCCATTTCCCTGGCCGCCTCGGCAATCACGGGCGCCGCCCCCGTTCCTGTTCCGCCGCCCATGCCGGCGGTGATAAACACCATATCCGTGTCAGACATAAATTCACGCAACTGCTCACGCTCGGCTTCCGCAGCCTCGCGTCCGATTTGCGGGTTTGCCCCGGCCCCGAGGCCGCGCGTGATATCCGTGCCCAGTTGCAGCTTGATGGTTGCATAATTACGCTCAATAGCCTGAGCGTCCGTATTCGCTACGATGAATTCAACCCCGCGCAAATTCTGATCAATCATATTGTTCAGGGCATTGCCGCCGCCGCCGCCAATGCCAATCACCTTGATTTTCGCTGATTGAGCTGATGTATCCTCAAATGTATATAATGTTGCCATGCCTTCCTCCTGAGTTCCTTGTTATTTTTTGTATTATTGTGTTGCGTTGTTGTCCCGGTGTTCATGTTGCATTTAAGAGGTGTCCCCGAACCAGCTGCGCATTCGTTTCCAGACGCTTGCAAACAGATTCTGGTTTTTTGATTTACTGTTCTGCGGGTTCTGCCGATAGCGCTGTCCGTACAGAATCAGGCCGACTCCGGTTGCATAGATCGGGCTGGAAACCACATCGGCCAGCCCGCCGACTCCGCTTGGCCGTCCAAGACGCACCGGCATATCGAAAATATCTTCAGCCAGTTCAATCATGCCCTCCAGCAATGAGCTGCCGCCGGTCAGCACAAGGCCTGCCGCTACCAGTTCCTGATAGCCGGAGCGTTGCAGTTCATCCTTGATCATCTCGAACAACTCTTCCACCCGGGGCTCAAGAATCTGCGCCATAACCTGTCTGGGCATCGGCCTTGGCTCGCGACCTCCGACGCTGGGGATTTCAATCTGATCTTCCGGCGACACCAGCGCCGCCATGCAGGCGCCGTATTTCTTTTTCAGCTGATCGGCCTCGCGCGCCGAGGTGCGCAGCCCGATCACCAGATCATTGGTCAGGTGATCGCCGCCAATGGGAATGACGCTGGTATGCTGAATCGCGCCATTGAGAAAAATAGCCATGTCCGTCGTGCCGCCTCCAATGTCGATCAGGGCGACGCCGATATCCTTTTCGTCCTGCATCAGCACGGCCTCGCTGGAGGCCACCTGCTCAAGCACCATGTCAGCCACGTCAAGATCGCAACGATTGCAGCATTTGACGATGTTTTGCGCCGATGAAACAGCGCCTGTAATGATATGAACCTTGACTTCCAGTCGCACGCCGGACATGCCAATCGGCTCACGTATGCCGTCCTGGTTATCAATAATATATTCCTGCGGCAGGATATGCAGAATCTTCTGATCGGCCGGAATATTCATGGCCCGCGCCGCGTCGATCACGCGGCCTACGTCTTCGGCGGTCACCTCATTACTTTTTGAGGCTACGACGCCATGGCTGTTATAGCTGCGAATATGGCTGCCGGCTATGCCGGTGAAAACACACTGAATATCCACGCCCGCCATCAGCTCCGCCTCTTCAACTGCCAGCCGTATCGATTCAACCGTGCTTTCAATATTGACCACCACGCCCTTGCGCAATCCGCGCGACGGGTGGGTGCCAATGCCGATAACATCAAGTCGTCCGTCGGGCGCCGATTCCGCCACCACGCAGGCTATTTTACTTGTGCCGATATCCAGTCCCACCAGAACCTGATCATGTTTTGCCATTAGATCACCCCCTCGCGCCGCGCCGGTCTGAAAAACCAGCGAGACTGCGCTCGCGCATCAACGCGCCATTGCTGTCTTTGCCAACGATGCTGCTTTAATATGGATGCAAGCCGTCGAATAACCGCCGCCTCGCGGCCTCGCGGAAGCAGCCATTTTTCACCTTTCATAAAATAGACCTGCCAACCGCCGCCTGTAGCGCGGATCTCGCTCAGGCTCCTGATGTTCCTTATCCGCTGCCGCCGAATCGCCATCAACAGCGCGTGGGCCGGCTTCAGCCTGCCTTCATTCATGCGCAACATGGGCAAATCCAGAGTTTCACCCTTGCGCAGGGTGCGATAGGCCTGCCCTTTGGCATCCAGCAGATGGATGGTATTTTCCTCATCCTGCCAGAGCGCCACGGGCAGACGCGCTTTCGCCCTGATATACAGCTTGTCAGGCAGCGTCCGGGTAATTTCTAACTCGGCGATATCGGGAATGTTTTCCAGCCACTGCCGGCGCAACAGGGCCGGGCGCGTTTGCAGAAAGCTGCGCGAGGCCATGGCCCTGAGCCTGTCGTCGATGGCCCGCTTGAGCGCCGGCGCGGCGTCAATCTTCCACCGGCTGACGGACATCGTTTGATTGAGCCGCCAGCCGCCGGCCATGCTTGCAAACACCAGGCAGCCGATTAAAATCATCTGCGCCGCATGGCCGCGCAGGCGCGCGCGCCTGGCCCTCCGCTCTTCCGGCCTGGATCGACGTAAATTCGCTCGACTCATGCTGCGCCGCCCGCCGCCCGTCTATGCCCGGACGCCTGCTCCGGCGCTGCGTGTTCAAGGCCGGCTGCGGCCAGAATATGCAGGCAGAGCGATTCAAAGCCGAGCCCTGCAACCGCTGCGGCCTTGGGCAGCAGGCTCGTTTCGGTCATGCCCGGCAGCGTATTGATTTCAAGTATCACCGGCTCGCCGTCATGATCCACAAACATATCAACCCGAGGCGCGCCGCTGCATTTTGTCGCCATCACCGCTGTCTCGGCGCAGCGCATGGCTTGACACAGGCTCTCTGCCGGCAATCTGGCCGGGCAGAAATAGTCCGTCGCCCCGACGGTGTATTTGGCGGCATAGTCGTAAACGCCGGAGCCGGGAACAATCTCCACTGGCGGCAGGGCCTTGCCATTGAGCACGGAAACAGCGATTTCCGCCCCTTGCGCAGGCGCCTCAGCCATCCATGCCGAATGCTCATCAAGATGCAGCGCCTGCCAGTCGGCCTGCGACTCAAGCCGATGCACGCCAATGCTGGAGCCCTCGGCGACCGGCTTCACAATCACCGGATAGCGCTCCGGGCCATGTTCATTGATGGCGATCTCCGCCGGCGTTTTCAGGCCTGCATGGTTGAGCGCCTGCTTGCACAACTGCTTGTCCATGCACAGGGCGGAAGCGGTGACGCCCGAGCCTGTATAGGGGATGGCCATTGTTTCAAGCAGCCCCTGCACGCAACCGTCTTCTCCCAGCGTGCCATGCAAAAGAATCATCGCCGTTCGGATGCCGGCCTGCCTGATCTGAGCGGACCAGTCATGGCCCAAATCAATGCCGACGACATCAACGCCGGCATGCCGCAAGGCGGCAAGCGCCGCCGCGCCCGATTTCAGCGAAATCTCGCGCTCGGCCGATACGCCGCCCATCAATACGCCGACGCGCCCGAAACAACGGACATCCACGCCGCTCATCGCCACGCCCCGACCAAACGCACTTCCGCCTCCAGCTCAATGCCGGATTCCGCTTTCACCGCGCTCTTCGCCCGCTTGATCAGGGCAAGGATATCCGCGCTGCTGGCCTGATGTTCATTGACAATGAAATTGGCATGTTGATCTGAAATGCGCGCGCCGCCAATGCGCATACCTTTCAGGCCCGCCGCCTCAACCAGTCGGGCGGCAAAATCGCCGGGCGGGTTCTTGAATACGGAGCCGCAGTTGGGCTGGCTCAAAGGCTGCGTGGACGAGCGACGACGGCGCATGTCGCGCATGCGCTGGCGAATCTGTTCCGGGCCGTCCGCGCCAAGCTCAAAGCATGCGGCAAGAATCAGGCTCTGTTCAGGCAACATTGTGCGCCGATAACCCATCTCAAGCTCAGCCGCCCTGATATTCCGCACCTCGCCGCTACGCATCAGCACTTCCGCATGAGTGAGCGTGTCGGAAACCTGCTGCCCGAAGCATCCGGCGTTCATGGCCACGCCGCCGCCCACGTCGCCGGGAACCGTAGCCATGAATTCACATCCGCTCAGACCATGCCCGGCGCACTGGCGGGCAAAGCGGCTCATGCGCATGCCCGCCTCGGCCCTGACGGCGCAACCGTCGCAATGCCATGCGTTGAGCTCGCTGAAATCAATGACCAGCCCAAAGTAGCCGTCATCAGCCACCAGCATGTTACTGCCGCGCCCCAGCGGCAAAATCGGAATATCAACAGGGCAGACCTGCATCGCTGCAATCAGCGCCGCGCTGCTCCGGGGACGGAAAAACCAGCGCGCCGGGCCGCCCACGGCCAGCGTCGTATGACGCGCCATCGGCTCATATTCCCTGAGCAAGCCGAGATGACTGATCTGCCGGCTCCAATCCACTGCGAGGTTTGCCGCCGCATTCATGTCGCCGCCTCCTGGCGCATCTGATGCGCCAGCGCGCCAATTGAACCCGCACCCAGCATCAATACCACATGACCGGCAGCCAGCGCCTGCTCGGCGCGAATACGCGCTGCATTCAGATCGGTCAGCAGCGAAACGCCGCGATGGCCGCGCACCGCCATGCCTGCTTGCATGCGTTCGCTGTCAACGCCGTCAATCGCAGCCTCGCCGGCGGCATAGACGGGCAGCAGCGCCACTTCGTTGGCAGCATCGAAGGCGCCCATGAATTCCTGCATCAAATCGCGCGTGCGGCTATAGCGGTGGGGCTGGAAAATGGCCGTAATATGACGTTCAGGCCAGCAGTCGCATGCTGCCGCCAGCGTCGCCATCACCTCTCTGGGGTGATGGGCGTAATCATCCACCAGCACGCCGTCGCCAAAACGCGTGCGCTGAAAGCGGCGCTGAATGCCTTCAAAGGAGGCCAGCGACTGTCGAATCGTCTCGATTTCTATGCCGAGATCGAGCAATACGGCAATGGCCGCCAGAGCATTTTCGGCATTATGACGCCCCGGCATCGGCAGGCGAAATGCGCCCAGATCGCCCAGCTTGCGACTGGCCGCAGTGAACATCTGTCCATCGGCGTCAGCCTGCGCCTGCAGTATGTGAATATCCGCCTGCGGGCTGCTGCCATAGGTGGAAACCGGTTTATACAGATCCTCTCTGAGCGCCGCCACGTTTGGATGTTCATGATGCAGCACCACGCGGCCATAAAACGGCACCAGATTCACAAAGGCGTGAAACGCCTCCATCAGCGACCTGAAATCGCCATAATGATCGAGATGCTCCGGATCAATATTGCTGACCACGGCAATGGTCGGCGACAGGCGCAGAAATGAGCCGTCACTTTCGTCGGCTTCGGCCACCAGCCACTCGCTGGCCCCGAGCCGGGCATTGCTGCCGCTTGTCGTCAGGCGGCCGCCGATAATATAAGTCGGGTCGAGCCCGGCCGCTTCCATGCCATGCGCGATCAATGAAGTTATGGTGGTTTTGCCATGGCTTCCGGCTACTGCGACGCCCAGCTTCATACGCATCAGCTCAGCCAGCATGTCCGCCCGGGGAATCACCGGAATGCCGTGCCGGTGCGCCGCAGCAATTTCAACATTGTCGGGAGCAATGGCCGAGGAGACGACCGCTACCTGGGCATCGCCAACATTATCCGGGGCGTGACCGACAGTGACATCAATGCCCAGACTGCGCAGCCGGATCACATTAGGGCTCTCGGCGATATCGCTGCCCTGCACGGAAAAGCCCTGATTGTGCAGCAGTTCGGCGATGCCGCTCATGCCGATGCCGCCAATGCCGATCAGGTGGATGCGCTGCACGCGTGTTTTCATGCCTGCGCCTCCCCCGCCGATATAAATCCGGGCAGATATTCAGCCAACACGTTCAGCTGTTGATCGCGCGCCCGACAAGGCGATGCGGCCAGCGCGGCCCGGCTCATCCGGGCCAGCTTGTCGCTGTTAAACAGGTGCGCCTCAATCTGCTGCGCCAGCGCTTCGGCGCTCAGGGCCTGCTGCTCAAGCACAACCGCCGCGCCAAGGCGGGCCAGGGCCTCGGCATTATGGCGCTGATGATCATCGGCGGCGTGCGGAAACGGCACAAACAGCGTCGGCAGGCCGCAGCACGCCGCTTCGCTGACAGTCATGGCGCCGGCGCGAGCGACCATCAGATCGCCACTGCCGTAAAAGCCCGCCATATCCTCGCAAAACGGCAACACGTCCGCATCGATCCCGGCGCGTGCATAGCTCTCTCGCACCTGTTGCAAGGCGCTTTCATCGCTGCCGGCGATATGGGTTACAACAAACTCGCAACCTTCGCGGCGCAGCATTATGCATGCCTCGGGCACGGTTCGGTTCAGCGCCAGCGCGCCCTGCGAGCCGCCCAGCACCAGTAATCGCGCAGGCCTGTGCGCTTGCCAGCGAACCCGGGCGATGCTGTCGCGCACTATATTGCCGGTGACCACGCTGCGCACTCGCCGGGCAAGATGAGCGGAGGCGGCGGCAA
Organism: uncultured Zetaproteobacteria bacterium; assembly: GCA_964437065.1. Classification (GTDB taxonomy): domain Bacteria; phylum Pseudomonadota; class Zetaproteobacteria; order Mariprofundales; family Mariprofundaceae; genus Mariprofundus. The sequence continues at coordinate 19,897 of CAYTFI010000005.1, forward strand.
AGCCGAGCATGATACAGCGACAGAAGCGCGCCAGCGTCCGGTTGACCAGCCCGGGCATGGCATTCTGCTCATACAGCACGACCGGAATGCGACTGACGAGCGCAGCCGTCACGCCGGAGATGCTGGCATAGCCGCCGACGCCGACCAGCAAGTCGGGACGCTCCGCCCGCCATGAGCGGCGAATGGCAAGCACCGCTTGCGGCAGTTCCCACAGCACGACGCGCAGCCGCTGTATCAGTCCCGCGCCCATAACGCCGTGCATGGGCAGCAATTGCACGTTCTCGCCTCGCTCCGGCAAAAGCCGCGCCTCCAGCCCGCGTTCTGCGCCAATAAAAGACACCTTCAACTGCGGCCAGCGCGCCCGCGCGGCATCCGCCAGCGCCAGCGCCGGCATTACATGACCGCCGGTGCCGCCGCCGGCAATGCAGAGGACAGGATCGCGATTCAAAACAGATGCTCCAGTCCTGCTTCCATATTTGGCGCCATATCCGCTTCCGAAAATGGCTCCATGGCCTGCTTGCCTGCTTTTTTCGCCTTGCCCTTTCTGGCGTTGGATTTGCGCGGCGTTCTGACCTGCCGCCTGGAATTTAATGGCTGATGCCGCTGCACTGAAAGAACCAGCCCCATCAGAATGCATTCGCCGATCAAGGCGCTGCCGCCATAGGATATAAACGGCATCGGCATGCCCTTGGTGGGCAGTATGCCCATGGCCGCGCCCAGATTGATGATAAATGAAATGCCTATAAGCAGCATGCAGCCGAGCGTCAGCAGGCGCAGAAACATCTCCTCGGTTATGATCGCCAGCCATATGCCGCGCGCCAGCAGAATGGCAAAGACCAGAATCACGGTCAGCGTGCCTGCCAGCCCCAGTTCCTCGCCAATGCTGGCGGCAATGAAATCGGTGAACACCTCGGGCAGATAAAACAGCTTTTGCACGCCCTGTCCGATACCCGTTCCAAACAGCCCGCCGCTGCCAAAGGCGATCATTGATTGCAGCAGTTGATAGCCGGCGCCGTACGGGTCGCTCCATGGATCCAGAAAGCTGGTCAGACGCTGCAGACGATAGGGCTCGAGAATCAGGGCAAGAGCCGCAAGCGGCGCAATGGTCAGGATAAGCGCCGCCAGATGACGGATGGGAATGCCGCCGACAAACCACATGGCTGCGCACACCGCCGCCATTAGCGCGGCGCTGCCAAAGTCCGGCTGCAACAGCAGCAACAGCATCGCTATCGCCAGCATAAAGAGCATGGGCCCAAGCCCGCTTGAAAATCGCTGCAACCGATCCGGAAAGGCGGAAAGGTAGTAGGCAGTGTAGATAACCATGGTCGGCTTCAGCAGTTCCACGGGTTGCAGGGTCATGCCAAACATCGAAAACCAGCGCTGCGCGCCATTGATTTCACGACCTATGCCCGGTGCCAGAACTGCAACCATCAGCGCCAGGGCGATAAGGAGCAGCGGCAGCGCCAGCGCCCTCCACCATGTCGCCTCAACGAGGGAAACCCCCCACATTATCAGCAACCCGGCGGGAATATAAAACAACCAGTGGCGAATAATGCGCAGCGAATCGTTATAACGAACCTCGGCCACGCCAAGGCTGGCGCTATAAACCATCAGCACGCTGAAACCCAGCAAGGCCAGCACGCAACCGGTGAGAACTGGATCCATAGGCGCCAGCTTTCTGCTGCCTCGCCGGCTCACTGGCTCGTCTCCAGCGCCCGTACGGCCTGGGAGAAGGCGTTGCCGCGTTCTATATAATCATGAAACTGATCCTGACTGGCGGCTGCGGGAGAGAGCAGAACCGGCAAGCCCTTTTGCGCTCTGGCCGCCTTCCTGACAGCCCGCTTCACTGTTTTTTCAACGCTTGCCGACACCCCTGCCGCCGCAAGCAGTCTGGCAAACGGCTTGGCATCCTTGCCAATGATGAAGGCATGCTCTACATGCTCGGATATCGTTTGCTCAAGCGTTGTCAGGTCGAGATCCTTGCGCCGGCCGCCGCAGATCCATAATACATGGCTGAACGATGACAATGCAGCCCGCGCCGCCTCGGGATTCGTCGCCTTGGAATCATCAAACCATTCCCTGTCCGCCACAATGCCAAGCGATTGCAAGCGATGCGGCAGCCCGCGGAACGATGTCAGCGACTGCCGGATAACATTTGCCGATACGCCAAAATCGGCGGCTGCCTGCGCAGCAATGGCCAGATTTACATGCTGGTGCATGCCGCGAACCGGCAGATCATCTGATGAAATGGCCTCGGAAATATCCTCATGGCGCCAGAATATCCGCCACTGTTCATGCGCCAGCGCCTGCACGCCGCAGTCCATGGTTGTCGGCTCGCCGATGCCGAAGCGGCGCACTTCGACGCCGCAACCGGTCAGCTCCGAGGCCAGCCTGTTCCACTTTTCATCAATCGGCAGCATGGCCGTATCGCCCTCGCCCTGATGCTCAAACAGCCGCAGCTTGGCCGCTTCATAGACGCCCGCGTCGGCATGCATATCGGCATGATCCTGCTGCACATTCAACAATGCCGCCCAACGGGGCCGCACGGGCCTGGCCCGCTCCAGCTGAAAGCTCGACAACTCCAGCACAACCCGCCTGGGCGCACTCGCGCCTTCCAGCAACTGCAGCATTGGCGTGCCGATATTGCCGCCGGATTCAATGCCGCCAGGCAACACATCGAGCATGGTGGCAATCAACGAGACCGTCGTGGTTTTGCCATTGGTGCCTGTGACGCCAATCAGTTCGCCGGCGTAATTTTCCCTGAACAGATCCAGATCGCCTGCGACAGGCACGCCCGCATCACGCGCCGCCACGAGCGCCGGGTGATCCCAGCGGATGCCCGGACTGACAACCAGACGGGCGCAGGATGCCAGCCGAGCCGCATCAAGCGGACCAATGTGGAGCGGCAGGGAAAGCGACTTCGGCAGCTTCACCTTATGCTCGTCAAAGCCTGCGCAGCGGACGCCCCGCTGCATAAGAAAATGCGCCGCCGACCGGCCTGTTGCGCCCATGCCGATAATGGCTGTCGTATCACGCCAGTCCGCCTCCGGGCCCGGCGCCGGGATATCATTTTTTCTCAATGCGATCATCGGATTTTCAGGGTGGAGAGCGCCACCAGCGCCAGAATGATTGAGATGATCCAGAACCGGACGATAACCTTGGGCTCTTCCCAGCCCTTGAGCTCGAAATGATGGTGGATCGGCGCCATGCGAAATACGCGCTTGCCGGTAAGCTTGAAACTGACCACCTGCACCATGACCGAAACGGTCTCCAGCACAAACAGTCCGCCGGCAATGGCCAGCAGAAATTGCTGGTGCGCCGCCGAAGCGACAAAGCCGAGCGCTCCGCCCAGCGCCAGGGCGCCGACATCACCCATGAACACTTGCGCCGGATAGGTGTTGAACCATAAGAAGCCCAGACAGCCGCCGACCAGCGCGCCGCAGAAAACCGCCAGCTCTCCGGCCCCCGGCACATAGGGAATCAGCAAATAGGCGGCAAATCTGGCGTGCCCGGCCAGATAAACGACAACGCCCAGCGCACTGGCCGCCATAAAGGTGGGCGCCACGGCCAGCCCGTCCAGTCCATCAGTCAAATTCACCGCATTGGCGCTGCCAACCAGCACGAACACCACGCACAGCGCATAGCCCCAGCCCATATTCCACTGCACGTTAAAGAAGGGAATATCGACAATCGGCTCGGTCATCTGCATCAGGCCAACCGCCGCTATGCTGCTGATCACGATCTGCCCCAGCAGTCGCCAGCGGCCTGCCAGCCCCTTTGGATCATGTCTGACCAGCTTGAGATAATCATCGCGCCAGCCGATGCAGCCGAAGCCCAGCGTCACCAGCAATGCCAGCCAAATGAAGCCATTGCCAAGATCGGCCCATAACAGCGTGGTAATGGTCAGCACCAGCAAAATCAGAAGACCGCCCATGGTGGGCGTACCCTGTTTGGCCAGGTGGGTTTGCGGCCCGTCAAGTCGGATCGGCTGCCCTGTAGCCTGCTGCCTCTTCAGCCATCTGATAAAGGCCGGGCCAAAGATCCAGCTCAACATCAGCGACGTCACCAGCGCATACACTGTGCGAAATGTGATGTATTGAAACAGGTTCAGAAATGAGTACTGATCCGCCAGCGGCACAAGGAGGTTATAAAACATGCTCGCCCTCCTGCCGCACCTGCGCGCCGAGCAGAAAATCGGTGACAGCCTCCAGCGCCATGTAGCGCGAGGCCTTGACCAGAATTATGTCCTGCGCCGCGAACTCCCTGCCTTGCAAGCCGTCAATGGCTTCCGCTGTTGTCTCAAACCAGCGCGCCGCAGGATAGCGCGCAGCCAGCGCCTTCATCTGCAGTCCGATCAAATAGATTTCATCCACGCCGGCCAGATTCAGCCCCTCGTGCGCCTGTCTGCTCTGCGCTCCCAACTCGGCCATGTCGCCGAGCACCGCTACGTGGCGACCATCCATGGCCGTCAGCGTATCCAGCGCCGCCTGCATTGAAGCAGGAGCGGCATTATAGCAATCATCCAGAATCACACAGCCGCCACGCCCGCTCAACGGCTGCAGACGCCGATTCGGGGGCTGCCAGTCCGCCAACAGAGCTGCGGCCTGCGCCAGCGAAACATCTTCACCCCGCTGATGCATGACGCGAAGCATTACGTTCGCCGCCAAAGCCAGATTGGCGGCCCAGTGGCGGGCGGGCAGGGAGAGCCTGATCCCGGCCTGTTCGCCGCCCTGATGCAATTGCAGCCGGGTTCCCTCCAGCCGCCACTGGACTGCATCCGGCTGATCCATGCTCAATGTTTGTTCCGGCAGCGCGATTCCAAGCCGTTTGAGTCGCCCGGCCACGCCAGCGCCCAGCGCAGCCCACGCCGGCGCATCCAGGCGCTCAAGCAATGCTGCTTTTTCGCGCACAATGCCTGCCTCGCCCCCCAGTCCCTCGCCATGGGCGGCGCCTATTGCCGTCATAACGGCAATATCCGGACGAACCATGGCAGCCAGCCGACGCATTTCGCCGACCTCGCTGATGCCGCACTCGATCAGGGCGAGATCGGCGTCGCGGTCAATGGACAGAAGCGTTTCAGGCACGCCGACAAGATTATTCAAATTGGCGCGGGAGGCCGCCACGTGAAGTCCCAAAGCGGAAAATCCGTGTTGCAACAAAGATCGCACGCTTGTCTTGCCATGCGAGCCGGAGATAGCAATCACGAGGGTTTGTTCAAGCTGCAAGCGCCATGCACGGGCGATGTCGCCCAGGGCGCGCAGCGTATCCGGCACCTCAAGCTGGCAAGTCTCCAGATCGCGCCAGAGACCGACGCCTGCGGCGTCGCCAATCAGCGCCTGGGCGCGGTCGGCCACGCTGGCGGCAAAGCGGTGACCATCAAAGTGAGGCCCCCGAAGCGCCAAAAAGGCCTGCCCCGATTCAAATTTACGCGTATCGGTCATCAGACCCGTGATCATCTCCGGCGCCGGCCCGTGCCAGAAGCCGTTCGTGGCCTGCTCGATTGCGCTGCCGCTCAACTGCATGACGGTTCACCCTCAGCCATGTCTGAGGCCGCAAGCTGCCTGTTGCGCAGATATCTGGCGGCCACGTCCGCATCGCTCCATGGCGTGCGCTTGCCGCCGCACTCCATATAGGTCTCGTGTCCCTTGCCGGCAATAATCAGCGTATCGCCCTGCTTCAGTTCTGCAATGGCCTCGGCAATGGCCAGTTCCCGATCCAGTTGCAAATGAACTGCGGCCGCATAGGGCCGGGGCATGCCCGCTTCAATTTCCGAGGCAATCACCTCTGTCATCTCGGTGCGTGAATTGTCGGAAGTAATCCACACCATATCGGCGATATCAACGGCAATCGCCCCCATCTGCGGCCGCTTCTCACGATCCCGGTCGCCGCCGCAACCAAACACCAGCAGTAAGCGACGATGGGTGAACTTGCGCGCCGCGCGCAGGCAGCGCTCCAGCGCTTCCGGCGTATGGGCGTAATCAATAAAAACCTGCCCCAGCGCCGAGGCAATATCCTGCATGCGGCCGGGCGGGGCGCTTATGTCGCCCAACAGCCCGGGCAAATCCGGCATCCCGATTTGTTGCGAGGTGATCAGGGTCAAGGCCACGCAGGCGACGTTTTCGGCATGGAAATCGCCCAGCGGAACACCTTCAACCACCACCTCCTGCTCGCCGTCGTGCAAGCGCAGAATGCCGGGAAACTCCTGCTCCCAGGCCAGATCGACATCATCTCGATACAGGCCGCGGCCATACCATCTGGCGCCGGCAGGCGCATTATTGCGAATGTCCGCATAATCAGCATTGCAGATCACGTTGCCGCCCGCCTGAGCGCAGGCGCGTATAAACTTCGCCTTGGTGGCCAGATAAGAGGGATAGCCGCCATGATCCTGAAGATGATCATGGCCCATGCCAATCCATATGGCCGTATTAAAATCCAGTCCGGCAATGCGCTCCTGAGCTATGCCATGCGAAGAGATTTCACATATCAGGCTTTCGACGCCCTCGAGGCAGGCGGCCGAAAACATGGCATGCATGGTCAGCATGGATGGCGTGGTATTGCCGATATCAAGAATATCATCGCCGTCTTTCACCCAGCCAAGCGTGCCGCAGTTCCATACCTTCTTTTGCCGATAACGCATCAGCGCTTCGCGCAACATCCAGATCACGCTGGTTTTTCCATCGGTGCCGGTCACGCCGAACAGATGCGTAGCGGCCTGCTCGGTATCAAACAGGCGGCGCAACAGTCGCCCGGCCTGTTGCATGGAATCCAGGTGCAGGGTCGGCAGCCCGGTATTATTGAGCGTCATTGCGACACAAATAATGGCCGACGCCCCGCCCTCTCTGGCCTGTTCGGCATATTTTCCGGCATTCGACTCGCACCGCGGCAGGCATATCAGGGCGTAGCCGGGCTTGATTTTGCGGGAATCGTCGCAAATGCCCCTGATCCACGCATCATCGCCTGCATCCGCCTGCAACCGGCCAATCCCCTGGCTGATCCGGCGCAGTGAAAAGCCCTTCTCCGACTCGCCCTGCGGCAGCCTGGCGGAATCAGTCATGCAACCACGCCTCAAGCTTGTCGCCATGATTCAGGCCGCTGATCGATGCCGGCGAGTGGCGACTGACCCAGCCTGAACCATGCACAGTCAGACGCAATCCGCGCTGCGCCGCAAAGCGGCGCACTTCACGCATCGACAGGCCCAGCAGTGTGTCGCCCCTGAGCCGCCCGCCGGACGCAACGACGGGCATGCTGCGCCACGCCGTTGCATCCTCAATTTGCGCCGTCTCGCCCAGATAGGGAAGCGCGCTTTGGGCGATCTTGCGGAAAATGGGGGCGGCGACCTGACCGCCATAAATGCTCTTCTGCGGTTCATCAACCACCACGACGATCACCATTTTCGGCTCTTCGACCGGGGCGATTCCGGCGAATACGGCGGTAAATCTATCCTTGCCGTAGCGGCCTCGCGCATCCGGCTTTTGCGCCGTTCCGGTTTTGCCGGCAATGCGATAGCCGGCGGGAACGGCCTTTGAGCCGGTGCCGTCGGCGCCGGTGGCATACTCAAGCATGGTCAGAACCTGGCGTGCGATGGAAGCAGGCATGACACGCTCCGGCCCGGGTCGCATGCCGCTCCCTTTGCCGGCAAGAAGCCTTGGCCTGACATATACGCCGCCATTAGCCAAAACGGAAAAGGCCGCTGCAAGTTGCAACGGCGTGACGGCGACGCCCTGGCCAAAGGCTATATTGGCGGTTTCCACCGGCCCCCAGCGCCTCCCCAGAGGCATGATGCCGGGAGATTCACCGCCCAGCCCCAGTTGGCTTCGTCGCCCGAACCCGACCTTTTCGAGCAGTCCGTAGAGCGGCTTTGCGCCTATATCAAGCGCCAGCTTGGCCGCCCCGATATTGCTTGATTTGACCAGTATTCCGGTCAGATCCAGCCAGCCTGCTTCATGGTCGTCATGAATGGTGTAGTTGGCCACCTGCATGGATCCCTCTTCACAAAAAACCTTTGAATCAGCCTGCCAGCGCCCCGATTCAAGGGCGGCTGCAATGGTGAACGGCTTCATTGTCGAGCCGGGTTCGAATACATCCGTAATGGCGCGATTGCGCCACTGGCCGGGGCGATAATGACGGAAATTATTCGGGTTATATCCCGGCCAGTTGGCCATTGCCAGAATTGCGCCGTCTTGCGGACGCATAATCACTACCGAGCCGCCTTTGGCCTGCTGACTGCGCACGCCTTCGGCCAGCGCGGCATAGGCGATGCTCTGAATCGTCGCATCCACCGTCAGGCTGATGGCTTTGCCCGGATTCGGATCACGCAGCCAGATGCCTCCAGGCAGGGAGCGTCCCCGCGCATCGCGTCGAACCTGCCGTATTCCGGCCTCGCCAACCATCCGCTCGTCCCAGGCCAGTTCGACGCCTTCCAGCCCATGCCCGTCGATGCCGACAAAGCCGAGCAGATGGCCGGTCTCCGGGCCCAGCGGATGATAGCGGCGCCACTCTGTTTCCTGCCGCACGCCGGCAATTCCCAGCGCCATCACCGCCTTGGCCATGGCGGGCGAAACCTGACGCGCCAGCCAGACAAAGCCTTTGCGCCGGTGCAACTTTTTGCGCAAGCCCTTTTCAGAAATGTGCAACGCCGCGGCCAGATCCTTTATCCTGCCAGCGGGAATCTCTCCTGCGATGGCGGCGATGGAAGGAATCTCAATGCTTTCAGCCAGCGTTCTGCCCTTGATGTCCGTGATCGCGCCACGCGGGGCCAGCGCCTTGTATTGCCTGTAATGCTGTTTTTCAGCCAGATCGGTAAAGTGCTCAGCCTGCAACCACTGCAAATCCACGGCTCGGATCGCCAGCAGCGCGATGCCCAGCGCCAGCAGGCCTGCAACCGCTTCAATGCGGCGGCGGACAAACACCTGCTGACCTGAGGCCTTCTTTGCAATCATGGCCGAATCACCTGCATGGCCCTGGGCGCCGCCATGCCAAGCTTGTCTGCGGCCAGCCGCCGCAATCGCTCCGGTCGGGTCAGGCTGGCGATTTCAAGACGCAATTTACTGACTTCCATATCCACGCTTTTCTTTTCCGCCGTCAGGCGCTGCATTTGCTGCGAAATGTCATTTCGCATATACGACATCCATATATGCGTGGCAGAGAGCATGCCCACGGCGACAGGCAACATAAGCCATGGCTTGATCAGCGCGCGCATCAGCTTGCATCCGCCTGAAAACCGACCGACCGCCGCGCCTCGGCCTCGGAGAGGCGCTGGGCGATGCGCATGCGCGCGGAGCGACTGCGCGGATTGGCTGCGAGCTCGGCTTCATCGGGACGAACCGGTTTTTTCCGTAGCCAGCGCATGGTTGGCCTTTTGCCGCAAACGCACATCGGCCAGCCGGGCGGACAGGTGCAGGGGCGAACTTCCGCTTCGACAAGATCGCGAACGCGCCGGTCTTCACCGGAATGAAACGATATCACCACCAGCTTTCCGCCCGGCAGCAAATGCTGCATGGCGGCGCCGACGCCCTGTTCGATCTGTTCAAATTCATGATTCACCCAGATGCGCAGGGCCTGAAATGTGCGCGTGGCCGGATGCGTAGCGCCATGTCGCGCCCGCCCCGGCACGGCATGAAAGCATATATTTTCCAGATCGGATGTGCTTGCCAGCTTGCCATCTCTCTGCGCCCTGATGATGGCGCGGGCAATGCGACGCGCATAACGCTCATCGCCAAAGCGGCCAAGAACATCGGCAAGCCGTCGTTCGGACGCCTGCTCAAGCAGACGTGACAAGGGCGCGCCTGCAGATGGATCCATGCGCATATCCAGTGGCCCGTCCTGCTGGAATGAGAAGCCGCGCCTGGCATCATCAACCTGCGGCGACGAAACGCCGAGATCGAAGCCGACGCCGTTCACCTGCCGTCGCTCCTGCTGCTCAAGTATTTCTCCAAGCCGGTCAAAGCCGGCATGCATGATGGAGAAACGGGCGTCTTCGCGCGCCAGCTTTTCTGCCGCTGCAACAGCGTCAGGATCGCGGTCGAAGGCAAGCAGGCGTCCTCTTTCCGAAAGCCGGGCGAGCAGGGCTCTGCTGTGGCCGCCTCGTCCGAAGGTGCAGTCAACATATATTCCATCAGGGTCGGAAAAGATTGCATCGACAAACGCGTCGCAGAGCACAGGGATATGTTCGGGGCCTTGTTCAACCGCATCCACATCACATGTCCAGCTCAAAATCGCGCAAGGCCGTCAGACTGGCTTCCAGCTGTTTGTCCCAACTCGCCTTGTCCCAGATTTCAAAGGTTTCACCGGTTCCGGCAAAGTGCACTGAACGGGAAAGCCGCGCATGCCCTCTTAATTCTCCGGCCAACAGAACTCGCCCCTGCCTGTCCGGTGAAAATGTTTGCGACGGCGTGATTACGGCGCGCTTGAAATGCGGTTTAAGTCCGGCAGGCATGCCTTTGATGGCGGCCTGCAAACGCTTCCATTCACGCGTTGGGTATGCAATCAGGCAGGGCGTATTATGCGAACGGGTAATCACCAGCAGGCCATCGGCATGATGCGCCTTCAATGAGTCCCGGAAAGGGGCCGGTATGCTGACGCGCCCCTTGTCATCCATGTTGTTGCTGAATACGCCTTGAAACATCTATTTCCGGCCCTCTATCATGTTCTCGGAAACCTGGGCTAAGTCCCCACAATTCCCCACAGAATGCCAATAGTGTCCCCCGATCCATGCTTGTCAACCCTGTTTTTGCATTTATTTTGCCATTAAGACACAGTTTTTTCCTATGTTATTCGATGTTTCGTTCCTGTGGGGAAAAGTGGAGGCTACAGGGCCACCTTACCTTTCCATGATAAGCCTCGGAAACATTTGGATGTTTGCCGGGATTGCGTGCGTTGAACCGAGACAGGGGGAAATAACACGCCCTGCATGCGTAATTTTTTCGACTGCCATGCCGTCAAGGGCAAATTAGCCTCCGCACCATCCCGTGATGCGACATTAGTGAGAATGCATGGCGCGGCATTTGGTTCGTTCGGGGTGTCGGGACATCATCCGGTTACTCCCATTGCCGATGAAAGACTGCCCGGAACATCCGACGGATCAAAGGCTGGCGCCATGCATCTCACGTACATATCGGACATTGGAATCATGGTCGGACTTGCCTGGCAAGCCGAACCAGCATATCAAGAGGAGGATTTATGAGAAAATTATTATTGATTGCAGCATCATCTGCTTTCGTACTCGTCGGCATGACTCTTGCGCCTGCTTCAGCTGAGGCTCGCAACCCGTTAGCCAAGTGTAAGGCATGCCATACGTTCAAGGCAGGCGGCAAAAACAAAACCGGCCCGAACCTGGCTGGCATTGTCGGCCGCAAGATGGGCAGCATGAAAGGCTTTAAATATGGCAGCTACCTGAAGGCGCAGAATGCCGCCGGCGCAACATGGAACCCGTGCAACCTGAAAGCCTGGCTTTCAAACTCCAAGAAGGTGGCCAAGGCTGCCGGCGGCAAAGCAAAAATGCCGCCCCAGAAGCTGAAAGGCAAGAAGCTTGATGCTGCCATTGCGGCGCTGAAGAAGCTTTAGCAAGAGCCTTTTAAACAGGGTTTCGAAATCGGCAAGCCGTTTCCCTGGCACGCTGAAACAATCGACCGCCCTTGAGAAAATCTCCCTGACCGCAACGGTTGGGGAGTTTTTTATTTTTGCAGAAAACATCTTTTCACAAAGCGAGGTTATATGGCAAATGGCGCCTTCATATTCAACGCGCAGCGGCCTTGCCATGCTCATGCCCCAATGCTCGAAATCCGCGAACCTAACGCGCATGGATTCTTGTCAGCCAGGATGTGGCCGAGGCGGCGGATGCAAGGTTTTCCATGCAGCCCAAGTCTGAAGCGCATATCCGGGGCCTGTACAGAAAGATACAGGTATTTGCCGTAACATAGCCCTCTTCGGGGATTCCATGCGCCTGCATGGCT
>CAYTFI010000006.1:0-28326 GCA_964437065.1 uncultured Zetaproteobacteria bacterium
CCCCTGGCGCAGGCGCAGGCTAAAGGGCAGGCCGTGGTCATCTCGCTGGCCGACGTTATTCAACAAGTGCTGTCCTCGCATCCGGATCTGGCGGTAAGCCGGGTGGATGCCGAGATTGCCGGCACGAAACACCGGGAGGTCAAGGGGCAGCTCGATCCAGTGATCTCGGCCAGCATCTCCGCCAGCGAGGAGATAATCCCGGTCGCCAGTGATTTTCAGGCGTCGGAAAATCGATCGGGCCAGGTTTCCGGAAGCATCTCGAAACCGCTCCCCAATGGCGGAACCCTGGCGGCGCAATTTGATTATAATCGCAGCAATCAGGGCTTTGTATCACCGCTGGCGGCGCAACTGGCCAAATTTAATCCGGCCTACCGCAACCAGATTGATGTCAGCTACCGACATCCGCTGTTCAAGGGCGCCAGCCGGCCTGAATATTATAAGTCTATCGCTATAGCCAACGCCGATGTAAAGGCTGCGCAACTGCAGCAGCAGCTCATCGCCCACAATCTGAGCCTGCAGGCGCTCAACGGCTATTACCGGATGGCCTCGGATGACATTAATATCAGCATCGCCGAACAGGCCGTGAAACGGGCCAAAAGACTGCTCTCCTATCAACGTTCGCGTGAACGGTTCGGGCTGATCGAGCGCGCTGATCGCTTGCAGGCCGAGGCGCTGCTGGCGGCGCGGTTAACAGATTTGCAACAGGCCAAAGCCAGACGGGCGGAAAGTCAGAGCAGCCTCAATCGCCTGATGCTGCGCAGATCAGAAACGCCGCTGCGAATTGCTGTTCAAAACAGACCGGCCAAGGCCTCGCCAACTATCCGTGACGCTCTGGCGAAAGCAAAGAAGAACCGACCCGAATTAAAGGTGTTGCAGGCCCAGCTTGAAGCTGCTCAGGCGGCACTGGACATTGTGCGCGACTCTGATCAGGTGCAACTGGATGTGGTCGCGGCGCTGGGCTCCCGCTCCCTGAGCGGCAAGCCTGTGGTTGCAGCCGCAGGCGGCCTTAACGTGAATGATCATTTTGTTTCCCTGTCTCTTGAGTTCAGCGATACGATCAACCGCAACAGCGCCCGCGCCGCCATTGTCAAGGCGGATCTGGCGCGGGATCGCATTGCCGCAGAGCGGGTGCGCACAATCGAACAGTTCAAGGACGACCTTGCCGCCGCCATGACGACGATTCGCACAGCCGGGCCTACCCTGAACCTCATCAGAAAGCAGGCGCAGGCGGAAAGGAAAAAATTCAGGGCCGAAATGCGACGTTATAAAGAGGGACGTTCGGATACGGCCACGCTGGTGCAATTTGAGGGAGAGCTTCGCAATGCCGAATTAAACGCCCAATTGCAGCAGTTGACCCTGCAACTGGCCAGAAGGCAGTTGTCATGGGCGCAGGGAAGCCTGCTGCACGAGCTTGGCATCACTGCGCAAGCAATCGCCAAACGCGAATGAACCCGAACAGAAACGGCCGCACATTCAAGCTCGCTCCCGGACGGAAATGCCCGGCGTTCATGCGCCTTCATTCACACTCCAAATCCTGCCATGAATAGTGTCATCGCCTTTTTTGTGCGGCGCGGGGTGCTGGTGAATCTGGTCTCGCTGCTGTTGTTGTGCGGCGGCCTCTACGCCGGCAAAAATATTCAGCGGGAGGCTTATCCCAGCGTCAATTTTGATGTGATTACGGTGATTGCCGCCTTCCCCGGCGCTGCGCCGAGAGAAGTGGAACGGCTCATGGTCGCTCCCATCGAGCAGGAGCTTAAGGGCGTTGACGGCATCAATGTCATTCGCTCGACCGCCTTTGCCGGCAGCATGCAGATCACCGTCGAGGTTGATCCGAACTTCGATGACAGATCACGACTGGTTTCAGATATCCAGCAGGCCATCAACCGCGCCGATCTGCCAACGAATCTGCCTGCGGATCCAATCATCAGCGAAATAAAATCAGAGCAGAGCCCCATCCTCACCTTTTCCATCTTTGGCGACTTCAAGCCGCTGGAACTCAAACACCTGAGCGACCTGATCGAAGACGATGTGCGCAACTTGAGCGGCGTGGCCAATGTGTTGGTGCAGGGCGATCGCAAAGAAGAGATCCGCATCGTGCCCAAGCCCGATAAAATGCGCCGCAACCGGGTTTCAATCAATGATATTATCGCCATCGTCAAGGGCTGGAACGTGAATGCGCCCGGCGGTCGCCTGAGGGCGGCGGACGGACAAAGCATTATCCGCATCACCGGCGAATTCAGATCCGCCCGAGATGCCGGCAATCTGGTTTTGCGCGCCAACGAAAGCGGCTACGCCTTATATCTGAAAGATGTTGCAACTGTCACTGAAACACTGGCCCGCCCGACCCGTTATGTGGGCGCCCAGGGCGACCCGGCCATCAATATGATCGTCATCAAAAAAGGCGACGCCGACGTTATTCAGCTGGTTGATCGCGTGCGCGATTACCTTGACACAGTGCCGGAAGTTTATGGTGAAAACATCAATGTCAGAGTGTACAGCGACCTCTCCACCATTACCCGCCTGCGTCTCGGCGTTTTAACCAGCAACGGGGCTATCGGCCTGGGGCTGGTGCTCATCGTGCTGATGCTGTTTCTGCGTCCGGCGGTCGCCCTGACCACTGCCTGGGGCCTGCCCATCATCTTTTTCTCCGGGCTGCTGGCGCTGTACCTGGCTGGCGTCACGCTGAATCTTCTGGTCATGTTCGGCTTCATCATGGTGCTGGGCCTGATGGTGGATGACGCCATTATTATCGGTGAAAATTCGACCTTTCATATGGAACAGGGGATGTCTCCGGAAAAGGCCGCCATCATAGGAACCCATGAGTTGGCAGGCCCGGTGAGCGCCACCGTGCTTACCACCATCGTGGCCTTCCTGCCGCTGATGTATATGGATGGCATCATTGGTAAATTTGTCTTTTCGATACCTGTCGTCGTCATCACCCTGCTGATCTTTTCATGGGGGGAGGCGCTGTTCATTCTGCCCAACCATATTCGTGATTTCGCCAACCCGGACAAGCACCCGAAAGAACGCCTGCTGTTTGTCTGGATTGCGAATATCTATACATGGTTTCTGAAGACGGCCCTCAAGCTGAGATATCTGACCATCATCCTGACCCTGGCCGGACTTGCCGCCTCTGTTGCACTGGCCGCGCAAATGAAATTTCAGCTGTTCCCTCCGGGCGGAGAATCGAAATTCTACCTGCGCGTCAATATGCCGACCGGAACCACGCTGGAACAAATGCGTGACACCCTGAAGGCGCTTGACGCAGAAGTGCGCCGGCGCATTGATCCCGCCATACTTGAAACAACCACCATGGTGGCGGGCGAAAACAGCGCCGACCAGCGCGAGGCGCTGAAGCAGGTTGGCGACCGCTTTGGCTTTGAGCGAGTCATTCTCACCCACTTTTCTGAACGAACCACCTCCGCCTATGTCGTCATGGACAGGCTTGAGAAAGAGATACCGCCATTGTTCCCGAATCTGGACATCAGCTTCGCCATGGAAAAAGGCGGCCCCCCGGTTGGCCGGGCGCTACAGGTGGAACTCACCGGCAACAGCGAAGAGGGCATGATCAGATCAGCCACGCGACTTATTGATCTGCTGAACTCCATACAGGGCGTCTATGCCGTTGAAAGCGACCTGGAACATGGAGACCCGGAAATTCATATTGTCATGGATCGCAAGCTGGCTGCTTACGCCGGCGTTGATCTCGCCACTGCCAGCACGCATATCCGCGCCGCCTTTGACGGCCTGCGCGTTTCGACGATCAAGCGCGGCAAGAAGGAGATCGATGTCAGCATCCGCTATCCGATAAAGTCGCAGCGGGATATCAAAACCCTGATGAATCTTGAAATACCCAACAAAAAGGGCGGACTGGCGCCATTATTCAGGATCGCCCGCACTGAAAAGCATGCGGGCACAAGCAGCATTCGTCATAAGGACGGGACGCGGATTATTAATGTCTCGGCGGCAGTGAACCCCGAAATCATCACTTCAAAAGAATTAAATGATCTGGTCAGCGAGAAAAAGAGCCAGTGGCTGGCAGATGATGCCGGCCAGGTGCGTTATCACCTTGGCGGCGAGCAGGAAAAAAGCAAGGAGTCCGTACGCGGGCTGGCATTCAGCTTCATCTTCGCCCTGCTTGGCATATTTGTCATCCTGGCCATTCAGTTCAACAGCATCGGCTACCCGATTCTCGTCATGCTGGCGATTCCGTTTGGCGCCATTGGCATTATTGTCGGATTTTTTGTGCATGGACAGCCTTTATCATTCATGTCCATGATGGGGTTTGTCGCCCTGTCCGGCGTCGTGGTCAACGCCTCGCTGGTCATGGCCGTATTCATTAAACGCCAGATTGCCAGTGGCGCGCCATGGCGCGAGGCCATTATTGAAAGCGGCAAACGCCGTCTGCGCGCCGTTCTGCTGACCGCCATCACCACCATCGTCGGCCTGCTTCCAACCGCCTACGGCTGGGGAGGCTTCGATCCCTTCGTCGCCCCCATGGCGCTGGCGCTGTCATGGGGACTGATGTTCTCGACCGTCATTACGCTCTTCTCCATACCCGCAGCGCTGGGCATTGCGATGGATTTCAAACATCTGGCTCTGAAGCTATTCGGGAAAAAATCAGTGCCAGAACCGAGAACGGATGCGAATTAACGCGAGTAAACCATTGCGGGAAAAAGCTGAAAAGATTGCTACTGTGATCTAAACACCCGAATGTCTGTCCTGCAAGAAAGTCATTACAACAACTCGCCAGGTTGGTCTCTGTCAACATCATGCAACGAAGAGAATTGGCCGAACTTTTGACCAGTGCAGCCCCGCCACCAAAACGAAAACCAATATCAAATCCGCGACAGTTGGCGTTGATCAATGCTTAACCCTATATTCCTCAGTTGGAAGCGCCCACATGGCGCAAGCTCTTGATTCGCTTTGCTAAACGGAAAAAACTCTTATCACCAGCAAGGTGACGGCGATTTTTTCCGTTACGCCCTTCAAATCAATATCTTACACCCTGCACGCACTCCCAACTGAGGAATATAGGTTAACCGGACAGCAGTGAAAGGCAATTTAATAAAACGACAAAAATTTGAAGAAAAGCTCGAAGATCTTCGCTTTGAAAGAAAAGGTGGAATGATCATCCGGGCTTCAGAAAACAGTCAAAAGTTCAAAATTGCGTTTTTGCCGGGTGCCCGTGATCTCTAATTGGGTAGCCGGGGGATTTTAGCCCCCGGCTCCCACACCACCCCGCATGCGAGGCAGCACGAGGCGGTTCATGAAGGTTATCGGGCCGTAGCCGGATAATGAATATTCACCCAAAGCTGCTTGATGGAAATCAGCCCTTGACTCTTTAGCCGCTGTTGGTCGCAAACATTCGCGATAAATGCCACGACCCCTTGCGGCTGAGGCCAATCGGGATTGCGGCGCGTAATGGCAATCCAGGCTTACGCAGGCTTCTCACCCTGGTGCGGCAGTGGCGCCATTGTTTCCAGCAGCACATCCGCACCCTTCGGCGCAGCCAGTGGTCCGGTTCCGGCATCAGTCGGTAATAAATCCGGGATGCCGTAGTAGTTCATCCGGAAATGGCTCTTTCAGGCATATGAAATTCAGAACGGAATATCGTCATCAACCGGCACATCGCCGAAATCGGGCGGGCTGGCAAAAGGATCATCGCCGCCCTTCTGTCCGCCGCCGCCATGGCTGGGGAAGCTGCCGCCGGAAGAAGGAGCGTCGCCGCTGCCGCTGCCTGACCGCCTGCCGCCGCCAAGCATTTTCATCTCGCTGGCGCGGATTTCCGTCGTGTATCTGTCATTGCCATCGCGATCCTGCCATTTTCGAGTTTCAATTTTGCCTTCGATATATACGCGCGATCCCTTGCTCAGATACTGATTGGCGATTTCACCCAAACGCGCCCACAGAGTCACCCGATGCCATTCGGTTCTTTCCTGGGGTTCGCCATTGCGGTTTTTGAACTTTTCCGTCGTCGCCAGGCGAAGATTGCACACGCATGTGCCATCCTGTGTGAAACGCGTCTCGGGGTCAGCGCCCAGATTTCCAATAAGCATTACTTTATTCAACATATCAAACTCCCCAAAAAATTAGTCGGACTTACCCTAGCCCGGAACGCCCAATAAACAATTATTCATCCAGCCATTTGATTGAACAGCCGATAGTCGGATGCTGGGGTTGCGGGGCAGGCTCGCCCGCCACGAGCAACTCGGCTGCCGGAATCAGTTCCTCTCTTGTCACTCTGGCTTCATCCTTCCAGTAATCATCCATGCGGCCATGGTAATACAGCCTCCCATCGCCATCAAAAAGATAGAGATCCGGCGTGCACTGCGCGTCGAAGGCCCTGGCGACCTCCTGAGTCTCATCTGCCAGATAGGGGAAATCAACGCCCCACTCGACCATTTTCTCTTTCATTGCCGGCATGGAATCTTCCGGATAATCGGGGTGAATGTTTGCATTGACGGCAATGGTGTTGATGCCCATCGCCCTGAGCGTGGCGGCATGGCGAACAAGGCGCGGCCAAACTGCAATGGCATAGGGACAATGATTGCAGGTGAAGGCGACAAGCAGGCCCTTTTCACCCATCTGACCAGTCAGCCTCACGGCCTGACCGTCAACATCCGTCAGCCCCAAATCCGGCAACTGCCAGCCAGCGTCCACATGTATCGATGCGACTAATGCCATCAACCGGCCTCCTTAACCCTGTTATCGCGCACAATCATGACTCACATCCAGGGCGCCGCCTGCATGCTGCGGGCAACGGCGAGAATATAACCGAAAACAATCAATGCCGCGATAAAACTTAATCGTCGAAGCCATAATGTGCGGCCAAAACGAAGCGCCGTCAGGCCCAGCGCAATATAACAAAACAACGCAATCAGCTTGGCCGCAAGCCATGCGTGCGCCCATGGCGCGATGTCCATCAGATAAGCCATGCCGACACCGCTGGCCAACAGGGCAGTATCAACAGTGTCGGGCAGCGTGCGCCGCCAAAAGTGCCGGCGAACCGGACGCCCTCGCCACATGCACGTTCCACGCCCGATAAACAGACACAGTGAAAGCAGCGCGCAGCCGGCATGAAAAGGCAACAGGACATGAATCATGCATTCGCCGCCAGCGCAATCATCTCACGAAAGACATTTTTACAGACCCTTTCCATCCAGACTTTCGTGATCACATTTACCTCCTGTTCATTCGTTCGCCAATACCCGGATTCTGCAAGTAATCGTACGCACATGATTCAACCGGCGCAATAATATCCCGGAGGCATAAAATATGAAACGCATTGCATCCGCTATCGCAGCTCTCGCCCTGCTGTCCACGCCGGCAATAGCCGGACGCCACGGTGATCATTGAAGCGCCCGCAGAAGCGCTCGCGGAAAATCTCACGCACAACAACGAGGTTTAATGAAGATCACGGTCGCGGCATCGGAAATCTTGTGAAAAATTCGGATCTGCTGTCTCAAATCAGGTAATTCTGACAAAGGAGAGTCAGCAAAGCCGTCTCTTTCGGGAGGCGGCTTCTTTTGTCGGTTTTGCCTGTCAGGGAACATTGACTATTTCATCTTCACTGATGATAATCTTGGGAACGGTTGACCGCGCACACATAGCACGGGAAACCGCCCTGCGGAGATATTTACTGTAAGAGCTGTTTGCTCCGGCGCAATCGCTTCACGCCGGACTCCAGGCTTGCCATATCATCCTTAATCGCATCCATCAGGTTGGACATCTGGCGCATGGATCTGCGGTGCAACAAACTGAGCCGTTCCAACTCCGCTACTGGCGCTTCCAGCTCTGAAGCATGGGTCAAAACCTGAATTTTGGTTGAATAGATATGCGAAATTTCTATAGCGTCACGCCATTGCTTCCGCTGAATAGCCCGCTTCATTTTCTCCAACTCGGAGAAGCACTGGTCAATAAGCCGGCCGGAACACTCCACCCTCAGGCAGCCGCCCGGAGCTGCTGGATTTCACTGCGCCCAATATTCTGCTGCGCTGAAAGCAGCATCCAGCCCTCGCGCAACTCCTGCGCCAGCCTCAATACCTCATCCACATGCTCGGTCGAGCAGGAGCACAGGCCCTCCGTCAGACGCTTCACCATATAGGCATACAGGCGAGCCAGACTGTTGGCCACCTCGCCTCCCTCTTCCATTTTCAGGCTGGTTGATAATTCGATGATCGCTTCCATGCATCGCCCTGTATGATCTGCTTCCGCAGACAGATCGCCTGCCAAGATAGCCAGACGCGCGCGCCCCAGTGATTTATACAACGCTTCGTATGTAAGTAAAACTAGCCCCAATGGACCAGCTCCTTTAATTTGATTGCCCTGATAAGCCTGATACCCGGTCATGCCTGCCTCCGTGCAAGATAGATTCTGGCGCGTTCCTCGCACCTCTTTGCCTTACTGTTTATCTATCGGAAACAATGCCGCCAACTGTAGCCAAAGCATGAAAGAAAATGATTTCTACTTATCGCCGCGCATTCTGCGCATTGATCTGCTGGGTGATAAAATTCCCGGAGCTCTGCAGACTCGATAATGTCTGTTGCATCTGGGTAAAAGCCAAAGTTAGTGATGCCCGTTGCTGCTCCAAACGGGCCTCAAGATCAGCAATGCGGGTGGTCAGCGTATCAAATGTATCCTGCGATGAGATAATCCTGTTCTGTACCAACCCGGTTGCACTGTTTGCAAACAAATCCAGCAGGCCATCAAAACGGGCGGCAATACCAGCCTGCACTACCATGTCACTTGTAACCGTGCTTGCACCGCTGTAAAAAAGGCCAAGGCCATCAACATTTCCGGTACTGCCCTGGAGCAACTGCCCCGTTCCGGTTGCAGCCAGCCCATTGATCGTTCCTGCAACATTCACACCGCTTAAGCTCTGATCTGTTATGCCCAGACCATCAGCACTCTGGGCGATACTGAAGCCGCCGCTGGAACCAAAGGCTGCCGACTGAATGGTTACCATATTCCCGGATATGACCGCCTCCATACCCAGTGCATACCTGCCTTCAGTAACAACAGTATCGGAGCCAAAAGAAAGTGTGCCGCCACCCTCATTGTTTGCCGTCAACAGTGTTGTCGTCTGACTGTCGCCCGACTGTGAATCGGTGATCACAATATTGCCACTGGCATCAATGGAAGCGATCACCTCCTGATTAAAGGCGCTCTGTATGGCTGTAAGAAGCGTGGCCAGGGTATCCGTTGAAGGCTCCAGTACGGAGAAGGTGCTATTGACAACCGCCCCTGAACGAAGATTGCCGCTGATGGTGATTGAATCTCCGGCAACAACCGACAGCCCCAGATCTGAAAATGTATTTGCAGCCGTTGCCGGAGAACCACTAACGGTCAGGGCGGTACTTAGCTTATGCTGCTCGGTATAAGCCGTGGTAAACTCAGTATTTAATGCTGTAATAATTGAACTCTGCGACTGCCCGGATGTCAGGCTCACAACCGCCTGCCGCGAACTGCCTGTTTCCGTGATCGTCACCGTTTCATCAGCTGCCAAGCCCGATGACAGATCAGTTGTTCCGGTGACCGAGGCCTTGGTCGCAGCCTGGGTAATATTAACCGAGTACGTTCCCGATGGCGTATTCAGACCATTGGTCAGAAACTGAAGGTCAGTGTTGGTACTGGATCCCTGCGCCACAAATACATCGCGAACAGCTTCAGGCGTGGCGTTAAGAAACGGCGTAAACCGGTCTTCATTGATTGTCAGTTGCCCCGTTGAATCCGGTTCAATTCCAAGCATAACCAGGCTGTTGCGGTCAGAGTTGAGCCCGGGAACGCTCTGCAACAGGTTGGAAGACAGGGAACTCTGTATCGTTCTCAGCAATCCTTCTCCGGATAGAATACCACTGGTCTGTGTGCTGGTATCAAACTTGAATTGGTCATTAATCAGTGTTTGAACACTATTATAGGCATCGACAAAAGCCTGCACATTGTCACGCAGAGCCTGCTTATCCACGTCAATACTCATATTCACTGTCACTGCCGTATCCGCCTGTTTCAGTGACAAAGTCACACCTGAAAGCACATCGGATATCTGGTTGCTACTGCGTGTAATGGTCAAGCCATCCAGCGAAATCTGTGCATCCTTGGCGATTTGAACAACCTGTTGGGCATTGCTCTGCCCGGTTGCTCCGAGTTGCAGATTAGCCAGCGTGCCGGCCGAATCAAGATCAGTTCCACTGATGGTGAACCCGGTCGAGCCTGTCGCATCCGCAGAGAGTGTCAGGCGGTAATCGCTACTGGTGGCCACCTTGACCACCGATGCTGAAACACCTGTGGCGGTCGATCCTGTATTTTTTTGATTAATGGCGGCAGCGATATCCTGAAGAGAATCGGATGTACTCACTGTTATAGTAGTGCTTCCAATCTGAAAGCTTCCACTCAGATTCAGTGCCGTTTTATCACTGCTGGCGGCAGTCCCGGTGCTATCCTTAACCGCTGCAGAAGATGAAATTCGTTTTGCCTGTGCAAGTTGCTGCACAATAATACTGTGTTGACCTGCAGAAACAGAATTGGTTCCACTGACATCCAGTAGCGTACTGGCCGGAACCGAGGCGGAATTGCTGCTAAGACTTGCTGTATAACCGAAAAAGGCCGACTTGTCGGCCATTCCCGTCGCCGTCGTACGCAATGCGCTCAAGGCGGTATTTATTGTTGTCAACGCAGTCTGCTTGGCAGTTTCAGCGTCCTGTTTACTTTTTGCCTGTGATATTTCAAGTGTTTGAAACGACAGCATGCCTTCGACGGCAGCTGTCGTATCAAAGCCCGCAACACCAGTCACCAGGCTGGATATGCTATTGGCCATAAGCTATGCCTGCTTATCCAACAGGAGGCCGACCATTTCGCGCATGGCAACCCGATGCGCTATGAATTCCCTGGACGGTATTTCACGGATCACTTCTCCACTATTGCTATCCGTCACCTGAACAAATAACAATCCCAGTTTTTTTTCAAACCCAAAGGAGATGGACTCGTTGGTCATAGCCATTTCTATATTGGCCTGGCCAACTGCATCTCTCAGAGCCTTCTCGGAAACTTTGGCCTCAGTGTTGGTGACTTGTTGCTGTACACTCTGCTCAGCCGAGACGGGAGCCTTTGCTTGTTGCTGATTTCCCTGCCTTACAGCTGCAGCTCCCACATTCGGCGAAGAGGGCACAGGGCGCGGTTGCATGTTTAGTTCAACTACAGCCATGTCTTTAACCTCCTTGCCTTAATTATGAGCCTTGGCTGAGTACCCTCCCCCCCGGATTGGGAGGAGGGATCAGCTTGTCTCTTACCTGAACAGTGACAGTACGTTCTGCGATGCCTGATTGGCTTGCGCCAGCATGGCAGTGCCTGCCTGGGTCAGTATCTGGTTCTTGGTGAAACTGGCCATTTCAGCCGCCATGTCAGCATCCCTGATATTGGATACGGCAGCCGTAATCTGCTCAACACTGGTAGCAAGATTCGCGCTAACGAAGCCCAGCTGATTCTGGCTGGCGCCGAGCGTGGCGCGGTTGCTAATCACCGTATCCAGCGCTGTCGACAGCAATGCCGCATATGTTGTGGCGTTGGACACTGAGGTGATATCCCCGTCTGCGGCAGCAATGCTCAGTCCGGAGGCTGAGTAATCGCTGTCAAATGCCACGCTGATCTGATTGGAACTGCCGGTATCAGCACCTACCTGGAAGGTAGAGTTGGTGGCGGCAGATGTGGTAATAGTGCCAATGGCAGTGGCTGTTGGAGTACCGCTTTTGTTGGTGACCTCGCCTGTAATTCCCGCATTAATCGTCAGAGTGATGCCAAGGTTGCTGAAGTTCAGCTCAGTTGTGCCTTGACCTGTTGGCAGCGTCCCGATAGCAATCGTCTGGGTCGTGGTGCCGTCTGTCAGCCTGATAGAGTCAGTTGATCCATTGACAGTACCTACTGCTGTACCGGTTCCTTCTACCAGATAAGCGGTAAAAGTCGTAGAAGCCCTTGCTCCGTCAAGCGTCACCTTGCTCAGGCCCTCCTCACTGGTAAATGTAGGCGTACCTGAGACAGTGGTGCCGGCAGTTCCATTGAGCAACGAAACACCATTGTATTTGGTGCTGGCTGAAATTTTATCAATAGCATCCACGAGTTTGGAACGTTCAGCATCCAGATTTGCCAGTTCGCCATCATTGTTGGCAGACAGAGCCTGCGTAGTCAGTGATTGCAAACGAACAATCATATTCTGGATTTCATTGACGCCTGCGTCAGCAGTTTTCACCATGGCTGAAGCCTGTGCAACATTCAAGGCTGCAGCTTTCAGACGCACATTCTGTGAATCAAGCTTGGAAGACACGGCAAAGCCTGCCGCATCATCCGCCGCCGCATTGATCCGGAAACCGGATGATAAGCGCTCCAGCGACTTATTCATGTTTATGTTATTGGTGTTGAGGTGTTTCAGGGCCGTGATGGCCGCATTGTTGGTTTGGACTACTAATGCCATTTTATTCTCTCCTTAGTGTTGTATATACGTGAACGACATCATGCCTTGTCACGGTGGGCTTGTTGCCCGGGCAGGCTCTGTATGAATCCTGCTATCAGTTCTATCGGAGAGACAAAACCGAACTTTAGAAATTTGTTCTGCGACGGCTATCAATGACCGGGTCGCTTCATCCGCCTCTCGCAGAAGCAGAAGAGTAGCAATATGGCACCTGTTTTGCTTGGTTTGTCTCATGACCAGGAAGCCAGCCCCCCCCGATAGAAGAAAGCAGCCCCGAACCGGATCCAGTCATAAGCATTTGGCAAATCTGCTCCGAACCATTACGGCCCTTATTGATTCCGGACTGCTCAACAAGGCGGAAGGCTATTGTCAGCAGGCATATGACCTTGCTCCGAATGACGTAGATGTATTGTTGCAATTCGGCAGCCTGCGCTATTTTCAGAAACGTTTTCACGAAGCGGTTAGTCTGCTGAAGAAGGCCATGGAGCTCTCTCCCGAAAATACGACTATTCGCACCTTCCTTCTTGCCAGCTACAAAGACAACAACGACTTCAAACCCATGCTTGCGCTGGCCAATCAATTTCAGGAGCAGCGCCTGAACGCTTCAGAACTGGCGCTTGCCTATTCAGCCTATCTTCGCGTCTGTGACTGGAAAGCAATAGAAAAAATCGGACAACGCGTTCTTGCTGCCGCCCGGCAGGGAAAGCTTGAGCACGGCTTGCTTCCCGCCTTGCTCATGGCAAGCAATGGCATGACGGATATTTCACCCGAATTTTCCTATCTGCTGCACAAAGCATGGGGAAATCTGCACAAATGTAACATCCATAAAAAGCGCATCAGCAACATTCATGGACGTATTCGCATCGCCTACCTTTCAGGTGATTTCAGGCATCACCCTGTCGCCTATTTCATGCACCAGATTATTGCATCTCATAACAGGGATGAATTTGAAGTGTTCTGCTATGCTCAGCTTCATGGACAGGTTGATGACGTCACCCGTCTGTTCCAGAAAGATGCTGACCATTTTATAGATACCAGTGATATGGATGATGCCGCTCTGGAAGAACACATGCAAAACAATGGCATTCATATTGCAATTGATCTGGCATCCCATACCTATCACACCCGCCTGCCGGCATTTGCGCGGCGGCTGGCGCCGGTTCAAATATCCTATCTTGGCTACCCCAATACCACTGGCCTGGATGAAATGGACTTTCACATCACCGATCATTTCGCAGAGGATATTGACAACGGTACGAAATACAGTGAAGAGCTGCTTTTTATGCCGGATTGCTTCCTCTGCTATGCCATGCAGTGGGATGTGGAAAAAACAGATGTCGCCCCGGTCGAGAAAAGTTCCATAGTCACATTTGCCTGCTTCAACGATAGCAGGAAGCTGAACCCGGAGGTTATCAAAACCTGGAGCCGGATTTTGGAACAGGTGGAGAATTCCCGTCTGCTGCTGAAATTTGTTGGTTCGGAACACCCGATCATTCGCAATAATATAATTAACGAATTTACCGGACATGGCATTGATGCCCGCCGTATCGAAGTGCTTGAACGCACCGAAAAAGTTGGCGACCACATGTTGAGTTACCATGATGTAGATATTTCTCTGGATCCATTTCCCTATACCGGAACCACGACCACCTGCGAATCAATATCTCAAGGGGTGCCGGTAATTACCCTGGTCGGGCCCAAACACGCAAACCGGGTATCCTACTCCATCCTGAAAAACATTGGCTTTGAAGAAACTATCGCCTGGTCAAAAGATGAATATATTGAAAAAGCCGTCAACCTGGCGAACAAACCCGGGGCGCTTGGTATTCTACGCAAAACATTGCCTCTACTGCTGCAATATTCACCACTCAAGCAAACCGGCCAGTTCATTGCAAACCTTGAGAACCTCTACAGGCGGGCATGCGAAAAAAAAGGCATCTCGCTAATACCAACTATCAAACCTTTGGAGTTATTTCATGACAAAAACAGATAAATTGCGGCAAAAATTGCACCTGAAACATTCGAAATCAGTAAATTCTGATCCTAAAACCTACCTTGCAACATTTCTGAGCCAACGGATCACCGTGCCCCGTATCACCATTGCCGAAATTGGAGCGCGCATCATCAGTGATGAGAATAACAATGAACCGGCAGAGATATTTCACACCTTGCCTGAGGCCCGGGTGATCGCCTTTGAACCGGATCATGACGCCTGTAACAATATAAACAGTCTCACACAATCTTTCCCTGCCCATATTCAGGCTTACCCCTACGCGGTAAGTGGAAAATGCGGCAGGCAAACACTGTATGAAACCAATGCCGGCATGTGTTCAAGCTTATACAAACCCGATGAGGCTTTGATGCGCCGCTTTATGAATCTTGAAGTCGCCTATCTGAAAGACACATGCGAAATTGATGCCATTACGCTGGATGCGTTCATGCAGCAGGGAGGTATTGACGAAATTGATTTTATCAAGATTGACGTGCAGGGCGCGGAACTGGATGTGTTCAGGGCGGCAACCATGGCCATGCCTCAACTCATTGGTGTTTGCACGGAAGTCGAATGGGCGCAGTTGTATGAAAATCAGCCTTTATTTGGCGATGTGGATGCGCTGTTGCGCCAGCATGGCTTGCAAATGCATCACTTTCTCGGATTAAGCGGGCGACCCATTGCGGACACGATATTTCATGGCCAACAACAGGTGCTTTGGTCTGATGTCGTATATTTTCCAAGTCTGCAAGTCGTTGACACGCTTGAAGAAGATAAACTGCTAAAACTTGCCATTATGGCGAGCATGTATGATGCCCATGATCTGGCTCAATACGCGCTGAAACGATATGACATGCTTGGCAGTTCCAGATTGCTTCCGGACTATGTGGAATCCTTCATGAAGCAATTTCTGAATAATAATAGCAGTGCGCAAGCGCATGTCTCGAAAGAAACCGGGCAAAAGCGAAAAAAGACGACTCCTGCGCACGCGCAAAATCATGCCCGTGACAACTTGACGTGTATGCTGCCGGGAGGCATCTCCATTGCTCTTCCCGACGACCTGAACCTAATGACTCCCTATGTATTGCAGGAACAGCATGACTGGTTCGAGGATGAAATTATATTCATCCGGAACCTTGTGCAACCGGGAATGCATGTGATTGATATCGGCGCCAACTATGGCTGCTACACTTTGACTATGGCTAAATTGATAGGAAAAAAAGGGAGACTGTGGGCCTTTGAGCCAGCATCGATTACGGCCGCCTTTCTCAAGAAAAGTCTGAAATTCAATGCCTTTCGCAATGTGCGGTTACTGCAATGCGCATTATCCGATCATGCCGGTGAAGCGCATCTCGCCATCGAGGGCAATGCGGAGTTGAATGCGCTGGTTGAAGATGACATGCAGGGTAAACATACCGAAACAGTGAAGCTTGAGCGACTTGATGATTGCATGAAGAAATATGGTTGGAAAAACATTAGCTTTATAAAAATGGATGCGGAAGGCGAGGAAAACCACATCATTGACGGAGGTCGGATTTTCCTTGAACAATGTTCGCCGCTGATTATGTTTGAATTGAAAGCGGGCAACCAGATCAACAAGGGATTGATCCAACATTTTATTGACCTTGACTATCAACCTTATGCGCTCGTACCGGGCTTGTCACTGCTGGCTCCTTTTGACATGCAGGGAAACATTGACCCATATCAACTGAATCTGTTCTGCTGCAAGGATGATCGCGCCGAAATACTGGAGCAGGCAGGCCTGCTCGCCAGAAATGTTGAAAATGCAGGCCTGGAGCCGCCTGAAGGAGGACATTGGCAAACCCGCCTCAAGGACCTGCCCTACGCAAAACGACTCTTCCCCATATGGAAATCACATTTGGAAGACGGCAAGCCGTTGCCAGGCTGGCCCGCCTACCGTAAAGCTCTCAACGCCTATGCCCTGGCCCAAAATCCCGATTCGCCCAGGCAACGGCTGCATTATCTGCAATCGGCTTTCTTCGATATGGTTTCCTTGCTGGATGAATATGCCACGCTGCCGCGCATGTTTTCCATG
Organism: uncultured Zetaproteobacteria bacterium; assembly: GCA_964437065.1. Lineage (GTDB taxonomy): Bacteria > Pseudomonadota > Zetaproteobacteria > Mariprofundales > Mariprofundaceae > Mariprofundus. Next base: position 16,507 of record CAYTFI010000006.1, read on the forward strand.
GCGCGCATCGCGGCAGATATGGGGCGGCGCGAGGCAGCCCTGAATATACTGAATAATATCATCAGCCAATTTGAAAAGGAGCCGCAGTTCATCCCCGATGAACCTTTTCTGACCGTCTCCGCATACGCGGAAAACATTGATCCCGGAGATCATCTTGCCAACTGGTGCTTTGCCCAGGCACTGGCTCAGCGTGAACGGCGACAAGCCTTTTCCTCCTACTTCACCGGTCAGGACTCCCTGCCTGGCCTGCAAATGATCAGACAACTTGGCTTTGAAGATGAGGATATGCGTTGTCGCTATATGCTGATTCAGAAACGCTTCGGGCTTGCCGAACAAGCCGAGCAGCGCGAGCAACATCATGCGCCGGAAACGATCATTTCCGCCCCAAAGAATTCGGATGAAGAAGGGTTGCCCGGGACATATGCAACGCGCACAGCCTTGCTCTGCGATGAACTCAGCCCGGAACTGTGGCGCGCAATTCAGACGCACTGCGAAAATGTGGAGCGCGGTAAAACAAGCCAGTGGTTGCTTCTCGCCATACCAAAAACAGGCCTTCAGTCCGAAATACACAATTACCTTCAAGCCAATTTTATACAACCGTACGGAGGCGACGGCAATCCGGTTCGGCTACGCATTGGCGTCCAGAACGATGATGGCGATATGGATACATTTATGAAGAACTTGTCCTGTATCTGTCATCATGTCCAAAGTGTCGAACCTGAGCGGAGCAACAGCCTGAAGGAAACCATTCAAACCTATCGTTTCCTGCGCCCGTTATCGCCCATAGACAATGACAAAATAACGATTTGCGTTCCAACCTATAACAGATGCAAGCTGTTAAAACGCGCCGTAGAATCCGTTTTGGCACAGACGCATAAGAACTTTGAACTGATTATTATGGATGACGCTTCAAGTGATGGCACTGAGGAATATTGCCGCAAACTGGCATCAGAAGATGGACGCATCCGCTACCGCCAAAACCCTGAAAATATCGGAATACAGGCCAATAGCGCGCTCTTCCTTGACATGATCAACACTGAGTTATTTACATTGTGCGCAGATGATGATTTTCTGTACCCTGAGCACTTTGAACATGCTATCGGTTTGTTTCGGCAATATCCTGAGCTGGGGGCAGTGTGCAACCAGTGGTGTATGGGCAATGTTGCCGGGGAAGTCGCGCAAAAAGACAGCAACTACACCACGCGATGCATCATTGACCCTCGCCAGAGAATGCTTGACAGTATTGCCGGCAACCATTTTTTCTGGAGCAGCAGTCTTGTTCGATATTCTGCCGCAGAACGGGCAGCGGCTTATGCCAGAGAACATTTTGACATGTGCCGAAACAAAGCCATCTTCGGCATAAGCGACTGGTTTTTTGGCATACTCTTGTGCAACTGTGTTCCAATCGGTTATACGCCTGTTCCCGCCGCCTTCTATACTGTTGATCCGGACACCGATTCATCCCGTCGACTGGGTGGCGGCTGGGGAATGGAATATCGCTTGCAAGCCGTGCGCTATATACAGACTATTTATCGTCATCGTTTCGGTCATGATATTTATCTTGCAAAACGCCTGGAACAAATGAACCAGTTATTCCGGGAACGACTGAAGATGATCAGGCGCGAACTGACTACTGCCGAACTGCATGCCAGCAAAGAAAAACTGGATGAATTCGCAAAACTCATCAGTGAGTTGGAATCTACGGCGGCGGGAGATTAAAATTGCTCGCCAATTGAACGATATATCACAGTGGATTGGAGAAATTTGTGAGTGACGCCTATAACATTGATGGTCAGAAGCTGATTTACCACCCCGGTCGTATTGCCCGCCTTCTTGAGACGGGTGATTCCTGGGAAAAGGCTAAAGAGGTGTTTCCCATCTACATGGAGATTTCACCTGTGGGCGCATGTAATCATCGCTGCGCCTTCTGCGCCGTTGATTATATCGGTTATCAGTCAAACAGGCTGGATGTGGAAATGCTTGAGCAGCGTCTGCCTGAAATGGGGCGACTGGGCGTCAAAAGCATTATGTACGCAGGCGAGGGCGAACCCCTGCTGCATAAACGCATCAACGATATCGTACATATCACTAAATCATCGGGGATAGATGTGGCATTCACCACAAATGCTACCGTTTTAAACGATGCGTTTATTGAGCAGTCATTGCCGCTAACTTCGTGGATCAAGGCTTCAATCAATGCTGGCACGCCTGCAACCTATGCCGAAATACACCAGACAAAAGAAAAGGATTTTTACAAAGCCATCGAGAATCTGAAGAGAGCCGTACGCTATAAACACGATCACAGTCTCGACTGCGCCATTGGCGCCCAGATTTTACTGCTGCCGGAAAATGCCTCCGAACTCGAGCAATTGGCCTGTATCTGCCGTGATGATATCGGCCTCGATTATCTGGTGGTCAAGCCTTATTCCCAACATTGCTTCAGCAATACGCACATCTACGAGGGAATTGATTACGGCGAATATCTGGCAATGGGCGATAGACTGGGACATCTGGACAACGATAGCTTCAACATCGTCTTTCGAAGCAATACTATGAAAAAAAATATAGGTAATGAGGAAGACCGTTACTCAAAATGCAATGCCACGCCATTTGTTTGGGCCTATGTGATGGCTGATGGCAGCGTCTATGGGTGCAGCGCCTATTTGCTGGATCAGCGTTTTGAGTATGGAAACCTCAACACGGCGTCTTTTCGCGAAATATGGCAAGGGGAAATGCGCCGACAGAATTTTCATTATGTGCAAGATCAGCTTGATATCCGCGAGTGTCGCAAGAACTGTCGCATGGATGAGGTCAACCGATATCTTTCCCTGCTTGTGGAGAACAGCGTGCCACATGTGAACTTTATATGACAGACGTCGCAGATGGATGGAATCCCCGGGGGGAGAGGACATGAGAGCATTGGTCACGGGAGGCGCCGGATTTATCGGCAGCCATCTCTGCGAATTGTTGCTTGCGAATGGACACAAAGTGGTGGCACTGGATAATCTGGCCTGTGGGCGTCTGAAAAATTTACGCGATTTTGATCAGCATCCGGATTTCAGTTTTGTGCAGGCGGATATTCGTGATCAGATGTCGCTTCAACCAGCATTTGTTGGCGCGGACTGGGTTTTCCACCTGGCGGGCCTGGCCGATATCGTCCCCTCGATTGAGCATCCGGAGCAGTACTTCGACACCAATGTCACAGGCACGCTCAATGTGCTCGAATGTGCGCGCAAACATGATATCAAGCGCCTGATCTATGCAGCTTCTTCCTCCAGCTATGGCATCCCGGATATCTACCCAACGCCGGAGACCTCGCCCATCCAGCCGCGCTATCCCTATGCGCTGACCAAATATCTGGGAGAAGAGATTGTGTTGCACTGGGCGCAGATATATAAATTGCCGGCGATGTCGCTGCGCCTGTTCAATGTTTACGGCCCGCGCTCGCGCACCAGCGGCGCTTATGGCGCAGTGTTCGGCGTGTTTCTGGCGCAAAAGTTGAACGCCAATCCATTGACGGTTGTGGGAGATGGCGCCCAAACGCGTGATTTTACCTATGTCACGGATGTAGCCGAAGCCTTCCTGCGCGCAGCGCAATCAGACATAGCAGGCGAGGCAATGAATGTAGGGAGCGGCAATCACTACAGCGTGAACCGATTGGTGGAGTTGATCGGCGGAGATGTCGAGTATATTCCAAAGCGACCGGGAGAACCGGGCTGTACATTTGCCGATGTCAGAAAAATTAAAAAGATGCTGGGCTGGAAGGCTCGGGTTTCGCTTGATGACGGGGTAGGCCGAATGCTTGAGAACATCAATGACTGGCAGGATGCGCCGGTATGGAACCCAACTACAATCGGCCAGGCTACTGCAACATGGTTTCGTTATCTGGGAGAGACGAAATGACTGCGTTCGCGATGGATATGTCGATTGCGTTCCGGGCAGACCGGTTCAGCGCGCTTCTGAAACATGTCGAGATAACAGCCAGAGATGGCGCCGCATTCGGGTTGGAATCAGGCATGGCCGTCATCATGAAGATATTACTACAGGCGCGTGAAAACCGGGGAAACGTTTATATCATTGGCAACGGCGGCAGCGCTGGCATTGCCAGTCATGCGGTGATTGATCTGCTTCATATCGCGAAGTTGCAGGCATTCACGCTGCACGGCTCTTCGCTTCTGACCTGCATGGCGAACGATTATGGCTATGATAACGCCTTTGCCCGTATTCTGTCGCAGATCACCAGGCCGGGAGACGTATTGATCGCAATCAGCAGTTCGGGCAATTCAAAAAACATCCGCAATGCCGCCGCGCAGGTGACGGAAGCCGGCGGAAAAGTCATCACTCTCAGCGGTTTTGCTTGCGACAATCCACTGCGTTCATCAGGCGACATCAATGTGTGGCTTGATGCAAGTGATTTCGGCATGGTTGAGATCGGACATCAATTTATTTTACACAATATCTCTGATCGATTTGGAGCCGGTTATGAAGAATTGGAGACGCCATGACTACCCGCAAAATCCTTAGTCTGGAAAGAATGGCGGAATGCTCGCGTCAGTCACAGGCTCATGGAAAACACGTCGTTTTGTGTCACGGCACATTCGATCTCATGCACACCGGCCACATACGTTATCTGCAACGGGCAAAGCAGGAAGGCGATGTGTTAATGGTGACTGTCACCGGAGATGCCTTCGTTAATAAAGGCCCTGGTCGCCCGGTATTTAACGAGCATTTGCGAGCAGAAAATCTTGCGGCTTTAACATGTGTTGACTTTGTTGCTGTAAATCATGCGGCAACTGCTGTCGAAGCTTTGCGCAGCATCCGCCCGAAGACCTATGCCAAGGGCAGTGATTACCGGTCGCATAGCGACGATGTTACCGGCAACATTGCTCGAGAGCAGGAGGCGGTTGAAGCGCATGGCGGGCATATCTTCTATACCGATGAAATCACCTTCAGCTCCAGCCATCTGTTGAACGAGCACTTCGATTTATTTCCACGCGAAACTCGGGAATATCTGGATATGTTCAAGCTCAAGTGGTCCAGTCAGGATGTGCATCACGCGATTCAGTCGCTGTCCGGCCTGCGCGTGCTCGTCGTGGGTGATGCTATTATCGACCAGTATCATTACAGTCAGGCGCTTGGACAGACCGGAAAAGGCAACATTTTTGCGGTTCGCTACGAATCTGAAGAGCAGTTTGCCGGTGGCGCCATTGCCGTTGCAAATCATCTGGCAGGATTTGCCAATCAGGTTACTTTGGTCACGGGACTTGGTTCAATCGAGAGCAAGGAATCATTTATTCGTTCGAAACTACATGCAAATATTCAACCCGTCTTTTTTTACATGGAAGATGCGCCGACCATCGTCAAACGACGCTTTGTGGATTCAGAGTTATCAAAATATTTTGAAGTGTATTATTATCAGGATGATTGCATCTCCAGTAAAATTGAAAGAAAAATATGCGCCTGGCTCAAACAGCATGTCGCCGATTATGATATTGTAATTGTGCCTGATTTTGGTAACGGGTTCATCACCGCCGCGATGGTCGAGCAGCTTTGCAATCGTGCCAGATTTCTGGCTGTCAACACCCAGGTGAATAGCGGCAACCGTGGATTCCATTCTATTAATCGCTATGCGCGGGCCGATTTTGTTTCCCTTAATGAACCCGAGTTAAGGCTGGCTTCGTACAACCGCCATGATCCGGTCGAGTCGGTAGCTCGCGAAATTAGCGCATTGGTCGAAGCCAAATATTTCGCTGTCACGCATGGCGTAAAAGGTGCGATTATGCTCGACCGAAAGCATGACATGGTGCATGCAGTTCCGGCAATTTCCACCAAAGTTGTGGATCGTATTGGCGCTGGCGATGCCTTTTTGTCACTTGCCGGTCTGTGTCTGGGCGGAGGGGCGCCAGCCGAGGTCGCAGCATTCGTCGCCAGCGCAGCCGCAGCGCTTGATGTGCAAACAGTATGCAACCGCGAACCAGTGGATCGCATCGTATTGTTCAAGTATATCACTACATTATTAAAGTAGGGATGGGCGTATCTATTATTTTTTGCCAGGGAGAAGTAACGAATATTACATCATATGAGGAAATCGCGCTTATGCACATAATTCTTATGGGATTCAATCCAAATGATTGAGCTATCAAGAGCAGCACACAGGCTTAAGGGGCAGCAAATGTTCCAGATACTTGATCGGGTCAGAGAGATGGAAATGAATGGACAGGATATTCTCCACTTTGAACTTGGCGACCCCGACTTCGATACGCCTCAAAATATAACGCAAGCTGCATGTAATTCGCTGAAAAGAGGAGAAACGCACTACGCTCCATCAGGAGGAATCAGGGAGATCAAGGAGGCTGCCGCTGTAGTGACGCTTGCGTCACGGGGCTTCCGGCCAAGGCTTGACCAGCTTCTTGTTTGCCCTGGCGCCAATGTAATGATTTATTATGCAATAGCTTGCGCGGTCAACCCAGGTGAAGAGGTGATCGTTCCCGATCCAGGCTTCGTCTCTTACTTTTCAATCATGAGTTACCTGGGCGTTACGCCGGTAAGAATTCCTTTGCTTGAGAAAAATGAATTTCGTATGAATCCCGTCGATGTAGCAAAAGCCATTACGGACAAGACCAGAATGATCATCATCAATTCTCCAAGTAATCCTACCGGCGCGTTGATGACCGAGCATGAGATAAGGGATATATATGAAATCGCCAGAGAAAGAAACATATTTCTGCTTAGCGATGAAATTTACGCCCGTATGGTCTATCCCGCTGAGGGCGTGAAGTTTTTTTCCCCTGCTGGCCTGGATCAATGCGCAACTAACACAATTGTTGTAAACGGCTTCAGTAAATCATACGCCATGACGGGTTGGAGACTGGGCGTGGTGACCGGACCTGACGAACTCATCAGCAAGATGAATTTACTTCTGGAAACAACGACATCTTGTGTTTCCCCTTTTATTCAAATGGCTGGCGTTGAGGCATTGACGGGGAGCCAGGATATGATTTATAAAATGATAGAAGAGTATCGAAAAAGAAGGGATATCATGGTGGCAGGCCTAAATAGTCTGCCTGGAATATCTTGCATCAACCCGAAAGGCGCCTTTTATGTTTTTCCCAATATTAGAAATACGCACCTTACCAGTAGTGAGTTTTGCGAGGTCATGTTGGAAAAAGCAGGCGTTTCGCTAACGCCCGGACCAGTTTTCGGAGATAACGGGGAAGGCTATGTACGGCTTTGTTATGTTAACTCGATTGAAAATATCCGGAAAGGAATAAAGCGGATGGAAAAAGTATTAAAATCTTGTAACTGCTGAGCAGTTACAAAATCTTTTTGATGATGCGTATTGATACCAACCCATGCGCATGTTAAAAGATGGGCATACAAGGAATGATATGAAGCTTTCAGATTATATTGCAGATTTTTTAGCAAAAGAGGTCAACACAGTATTCGTCGGTAATGGCGGGTGTGTCATTCATATTCTTGACAGTCTGGACAGACAGTCGGGGATCAGGTTGGTTCCATGCGAGAATGAGCAGGGGGCTGCTATCGCGGCTGAAGCGTATTCGAGAGTTCAGGGTAATTTAGGCGTGGCTATTGCCACAAGCGGCCCTGGAATGATCAATCTCATGCAGGGCATTGCCTGCGCCTATTACGATTCTATCCCGGCATTGTATATTTCCGGGGAGGCCCCGACATCCCAGCTAAGAGGGCGCCAACCGGTAAGGCAACTCGGGTTTCAGGAAATGGCGGTAACGAGCATTGTTAATCCAATAACAAAATACGCCGTTCTTCTTACAAATCCTGCCCGAATTAGATACGAACTGGAAAAACTTGTCTATTTGGCAAAAACCGGACGCCCTGGCCCTGTCCTGCTGGATCTTCCCGACGACCTGCAGAGGGCGGAAATCAATCCGAAAGAGCTTGAATCGTTCCAGCCAGGGGAAAAAGTTGTCTATGCAATAAACGACGAAATTGCCCGAATGGCATCCATGATCGCAGAAGCCGAACGACCTGTTATCATAGCCGGGAGCGGCATCAAGTTAAGTAAAACAGAGGAACTCGCCAAATCATTTATATGTGAATCGGGGATCCCTGTAGCAACGACATGGGCTACAATCGATATGTTTACGGAGACCTTTCCGACACTGATCGGGAATTTTGGCGTATCTGCAAACCGACCGGGAAATTTCGCCATCCAGACTGCCGATCTTGTTATCAGCCTTGGTTCAAGGCTTGATACCCATGAAACAGGCAGTAATCCTGCAACCTTTGCGCCAAAAGCCAAAAAGATCCTGGTTGACATAGACCCGGCTGAATTAAACAAAAAAAATGGCATGGTTGCAGATTTGAAGATTCAGTGTGATCTGCGAGACTTCCTGAAGAGAATGCAGACGACTTCAATTCATACAAAAGATTTGACTAAATGGAAAAAGAGAATTACTGAATGGCGGGAAAAATATCCCATCTGTCCGCATGACTACTACGACAGGAAAGAAAAAATAAATCCTTATGTGTTTATGAATGAACTCTCAAAAGAGACAAAAAAGGAAGCTGTTATTATAACTGATGCCGGCGGAACGCTAACAATGACCATGCAAGGGTTTTCAATTCGTAAGGAACAATCCCTTTTCAGCGCATTTAATCATTCCCCTATGGGATATGCCTTTGCCGCCGCCATAGGAGCGCATTATGCAGCCCCGAACAAACAGATTATATGCATTACAGGGGATGGAGGAATGAACATGAACATCCAGGAGCTTGAAACGTACATACATAACAAGCTTCCGATTAAGGTGTTCATCATGAACAATAAAGAATATGGAATTATTAAGCAGACTCAGGACACATGGATGAATTCAAGGTACGTTGCTTCAGACAAAAAAAGCGGGTTGGGCTCACCCGATTTTGTAAAAATTGCTCAAGCCTACGGGATCGCTACCGAAACGATTGATGATCACACTGAATTAAGCCGTAAAATAAAATCCGTTCTTTCCTGGTCCGATGGCCCGATCATTTGCAACATAAATGTTAAAAGCGGGGAGCAGATTGTGCCAAAGCTGGTATTCGGCAGAACCCTGGAGGATCTGGCTCCTTTTCTGGATCGTGATGAATTAAAAAAGAACTTAGAATTCTAATGGGCCGATCATAAAACTTATGAAAAAAAATATCCCGAATATTTGCCCGCATAGCGGTATAAGTTATGATTATCGGCTTGCCTTTGGCAGCCTGACAAATTATCTGGAAAGGGTCAGCGAAGGGGATCCGGCAAGAACCCGGCACCTTGCAAAAAGGACATTCTTGCATCGGCACATCCCAAAATACGAAGAATATTTCGACTCTCGGGAATATGATAATGTCATTAATGATCAGAACCATGCGCTTATCGAACAGCTTAACGGGATCGTTGAGGAATTGAACGAATTGCGCACTCAGGAAATCGTCGACTTCGATGTGCTCAATGCCTTAAGGATGAAATTACTTGGACTGATTAAGGGAAATGTTTAAGAGCCCGATGCGTGAGCAGATAAGAGATATCACAATGCATTCCCTGAAGTGCGCGACCTTATTAACCTTTAAAGAGAGAAATTATGGCAAGTGAGAAAAGTGATTTTTCTGAAGATATTATGGGCAGATGCTGCGAAGATGTTGATGCCATTACGAAAGCGCAAATAAAGGATGTCCATGCGCGCAGATTGGTCGATGTTGATATTGATCCACGTCAGATGATCCACCTTGACACCACCAAAATCGCTTATCACAGGGCGCGCGTGGAGGCATGGCTTGGTGGCCAAAGGGTGGCGCCGATCACCATGGATATGGCCCTGACTCAGAAGTGCAGCTACGCATGCACCTTTTGCTACGCGGGCTTGCAACAAAACCCGTCCTCTCCGGTCGCATGGGAAATTTATGAGCATTTCCTGAACGATTGCGTAGAGATTGGCCACAAGAAAGGTGAGGGAGTTCGGGCGATAAGCCTGGTCAGCGATGGTGAAAGCGTCGAAAATTCGTGCTATTACAAATTCCTCTTAAAGGGGAAAGAGAATGGCATTGATATGGCTCTGGGAACCAATGGCGCCAAGATTAAAGATGATGAGATCCCGGGGTTGGTCAATACGCTAACTTATATACGGTTTAATATTAATGCGGCTGATCCTGCTTCCTACGCTCAAATCATGGGCACATCGCAAAAAAACTACCACAAAGTTATACAGACAATTCAGCAGTTTGTGCGCGCCAAGAGGGAGCAGAAGTCCGACATTACTATTGGATTGCAAATGGTTCTTCTCCCGGAGTATTCCGATCAGGTTATTCCCCTTGCTCTATTGGGGCGCGAACTCGGTGTTGACTATACTGTTATCAAGCATTGCAGTGATGATGAAAGCGGTCGCCTCGGGGTCAATTACAACTGGTATAAAAGTAAACTCGCCATTGAGCTGTTTCACACTGCGGAAGCACTCTCAACGCCGGCATACTCTGTTCAGGCAAAATGGTCTAAATTTATGACAGGGCGTGACCGAAAGTATTCAAGGTGTTATGGAACGCCTTTACTACTTCAAATATCCGGCACCGGGATCATCGCGCCCTGCGGTTCTTTTTTTCATAAGAAATATTCGCGCTATCACATTGGCGATATCAAGACGACGCGTTTTAAGGATATTTGGGCCAGTACCGAATATATGGAAGTGATCCGGCATCTTGCCTCAGATAAATTTGACGCTCGCAAACAGTGCGCCACGCTTTGTCTCCAGGATAAGGTAAATGAAGCGCTATCTGAAATAGTGGATCAAAATATTCCGCTGCATGATGTTACAGACAAACCATCGCCCATGCATGTCAACTTTATCTGATGTGACAAGAATGAGTTGTGAAATGGCAAGGCGAACGTTCAATCAGGTTGACATGTTATTCATCAAAACATCCGCCTATAAGCCACATAGGATATGAAAATGGCATGCCTGATTTGCTCTTCTGAATCATATTTTATAAAAAAATGTAACAACTATGAAATTGAGAAATGCGCAGAGTGTGGCGTGGAATTTACAAACCCCATGCCAACACAAGAACAGTTGGCAGCCTTTTACAGCCAATATTATGATTTAAGAGCAAAACCAGCCGTAACCAAAAGAAATGCCGTGCGTAATCTCGATCATTTGCAGAATTATTGTCCAATTGATTCTAATAGCAGTATTTTAGACTTCGGTTGTGGCGCTAATATTTTTGTCGGTGTTTGTCGTGAACTGGGATTCCCCAATAGCTGGGGATATGATCAATTCCCCAAGGGTCAAAGCAATCAATTTATTTCTTATAATTTCATGAGAAAAAACAAGTGGGACTTGATAACGCTGTGGGGAGTTCTGGAACATGTTACGGATCCGTTAGCGTTATTATCAATGCTGAGAAGCATGCTTTCTCCCAAAGGTGTTCTGATTTTGACAACAATTCTTATTGAATCGAAGATACCTTATCAACACAAACCGCCTGAGCATATCTTCTATTTTTCCAGTAAATCTATTGAGGAACTGGCAAAAAAGACTAAATTCTTAATACTGATGAAAGGTGATTATGTAATGGAACAGGATGCGGATATTTATCTGTCGATTCTGTTACGGACAATGCCGGATGAATATAAAAAACTTGTTTCACATCGTTTGCCCGAATTTGTAGAAATTCCAACCAATGAAGTGCTGCTAATATTGAAGCCCCTTCAATCCTGATCTCTTAAGCCAACATTCGCAAGCCATGCGCGTTGCGTATTTCACGTTTACAGCGGCCCCGCGCTAAAGTCTCTATGCTCTCTGCCGATACTTGTAGTTCGAGGCCTTA
>CAYTFI010000007.1:0-27396 GCA_964437065.1 uncultured Zetaproteobacteria bacterium
GCGCAGCAAAGCGCGGAGTTGGTTCGCCAGTCCAATAACGCCATTTCCGACCTGAATGAGGCCGCCCGCAACCTGCAGGGGGCCGCCGCCATCTTTAAGGTGAAGAGTTGATGCTGCTGCTCTGTTTTTCTCTGGGAGATGAACGCTTTGCGCTTGAGGCCTCAAAGGTTCAGGAGATCATTCCCCTGGTGCGCATGAAAACAATTCCCAAAGCGCCGGAATGGATGGCCGGAGTGATGTGCTACCATGGACAAACGGCGCCGGTCATTGATCTGTGCGCTATGAATATCGAAAGAAGCGCCGAGAAGCGGTTGAGCACGCGCATTATCCTGGTGCGCTTTACCGTTCATGACAAAGCAGAGCACTTGCTCGGGCTGATGGCTGAACGGGTGACCGAAACATTGCATCGGCAGGCAGAAGATTTTACTCCCACCGGCGTGCATACGCCGGATGCGCCCTATCTCGGCGGCGTCAGCAGTGATCGGGAAGGCATGCTTCAGTGGGTGGAGATAGACAAGCTGCTGCCAGACAAGGTGCAGGATCTTCTCTTTCAGGAAACGTCGGGAACAGGTCGGTGAGCACCGCCGGAATCGCATTCCTGCTACAGAAGGTCATTGGCCTTGACGAGGCCAGCATTGGCTCAATGGGCATTCACAATGCCATCCGGCGGCGTATGAAGGAATCCGGCGCCCCGGATGAAGAGAGCTTCCTGGCCCTGTTGAAGGCCTCACAGGCAGAAATGACGGCCCTGATTGAGGATGTCGTGGTGCCGGAAACATGGTTTTTCCGACAAAAAGAGGCATTCCGGCTCATGCGACGTCACCTCACAGGCGCATGGCAAGACAGCCATCCCGATCAGATTCCGCGCCTGCTCAGCATCCCCTGCTCCAGCGGCGAGGAGGCTTATTCGATGGCCATGATATTACAGGAGGCCGGATTAACACCTCAGGGCTATCATATCGACGCCATTGACATCAGCCGTCAAAATCTGAACAGAGCCAGGCGGGCGGCGTATGGCGAAGGCTCTTTCCGGGGAGATGATCTGAATTTCCGCCAGCGTTATTTTTGCCGGACGGGAACGGATTACGCGCTGAACCCTTCGCTTCGCCAGGCAGTGCATTTTTATCAGGGCAATATCCTCGACCACGGGCAGATGCGACAGTTTGGCACATACGATATAATCTATTGCCGCAATCTGCTCATTTACTTCGACAGGGATGACTGCAAGCGGACTGCCCGATTGCTGGCGCGCATGCTTCGCAAAGACGGCCTGCTGTTTGTCGGCCATGCTGAAACCGGCCTGATATGGAAGGATCTGTTTGTTCCTGTTCATCAACCCATGACATTTGCTTACCGGCACATGAACGACAGTGAGAAAGCGCTTCACGCCGCGAATCCGAACAAGCAGAACCCGAGCCTGAGCAATAAGACCAAAAGGGCTGTTACGCTTCCCCTGAACCGGGCAGTCCGACAAAAACCGGCGAATCCGGCGGTCGCCTCGGTGAAAACATCAGAGAGCGTTGAAACAGATAATGGAAAGGCTCCGAGCCTGAAAGAAGCGTCCAGGCTGGCTGATATGGGGGAACTGCGGGAAGCGCGCCGGCTATGCGAGGGCTATTTGCAGCAGCAGGGCGCATCGGCGCAGGCCTGGTATCTTCTCGGCCTGATCGGCGATGCGCAAGGTCATAAAGAGCAGGCCAGGGCTTCATTTCATAAAGCATTGTATCTGGAGCCGGATCATTATGAGACGCTGGTTCATCTTGCCCTGCTGCTGGACCGCCTTGGCGAGGGCCAGGCGGCGCAGCGGATGCGCAAGCGGATTGAGCGCGTCAGTAATTGTCGGCAAGCCCGGGCAGTCAGTTCATGAGCGGCGCAAAAAGAGCCGTGTCTTTTAAAATAGATGATTGCTGGAAACGCATTGGCGTCTGGGGCAACAAGGAGTGCGCTGAACTGGCCGGTTGCCTGCACTGCCGCAACTGCAAAACATATGCGCGCGCCAGTCGCCATATGCTCGACCGAAAAGTGCCGGCCGGTTATGTGCAAAGCTGGACAAAACTGCTGGCGGAGCCAGAAGAAATTCCACTGCCGGGACGCATCTCGATCCTCATTTTCCGCATCGGCCCGGAATGGTTCGCCATGGCCACCAGGCTGTTTGCCGAAGTGCTGGAGACACGCACCGTGCACAGCATCCCCCATCGCAACAACCCGATTCTGCGCGGTCTGATCAATGTGCGCGGCGAAATGCAGTTATGCATCTCCGTTGGCAAGCTGCTTGGCGTTGATAAAGATTTTACAGCGGAAGAAACAGACAGCAAGGCAAGAATACGCATGTTGCTTGTCTCGATACAGGGCGAACAGATGGCATTTCATGTCAGCGAGGCTTGCGGCATTCACCCCTATCACCCCAGTGAATTGCAGCAGCTGCCGGCAACCCTGCCCAAGGAGGCAAGCGCCTGTAGCAAAGGCCTTCTGCCCTGGACAGGTCATCACGTTGCCGTGTTGGATGAAAACATCCTGTTTGAAAAACTGATGGAGGCCATTGGATGAGTGATCTGAGCAGTTTTTCCATGCAGGAGCTGTTCCGTGTTGAAACGGAAAACCAGGCGGCCGTGCTGACCGAAGGGCTGCTGGCTCTGGAACGCGACCCGCAGGCGGCGGACGCCCTGGAATCACTGATGCGGGCGGCCCATTCCATCAAGGGTGCGGCGCGCATTATTAACCTTGACGGCGCCGTGGGCGTGGCGCATAAGATGGAGGACTGCTTTGTCGCCGCCCAGAGTGGTAAAATTATTCTCGACGCAGCCTCTGTCGATATCCTGTTGCGCGGCGTGGACATGCTCACGCGCATTGCCAATGTCAAAGAGGGCGAAACCGAAGCATGGTTCAGCGAACATGCGGATGAAACCGGCGCCCTGGTCGCGTCATTGGCTGCCGTTCTGGCTGGTCAGGCCAATACTGCAACTCGCCCCTCGCAACCCGAAATCCCCAACCCCCAACCTGAAGCTCGCAACGAACAAACCGCAATTATCCCCGCAGCCGACAAAGAAGAAGCAAAGGACCGCGTGCTGCGCCTGAGTTCCGAGCATCTGGATCGCATGCTCGCCCTGGCCAGTGAAATGCAGGTGGAATGGCAGTGGCTCAGGCCATTTTCCGATTCCATGCTGCACTTGAAACGCCGGCTGGCGGAGCTGGAAAAGATGCTGATCAATATTGAGACATCTTCCGATAACAGCGGCAATCTCAATGGCGTTCGAAACAAGGCGGCGCAGTGCCGCGAAATGCTTATGGCCCAGCAGGCGGGGCTGGAGCTGCATGCCCGATCCATCACCGACCTGTCCCACCGACTCTATCACCAGACCGTCTCCAGCCGCATGCGCCCCTTTGCCGACGGCGTACACGGATTCCAGCGCATGGCGCGCGATCTGGCGCGCAGCATCGGCAAACAGGTTCGCCTGGAAATTTCCGGCCTTGATACCAGCGTGGATCGGGACATTCTCGAAAAAATTGAAGCGCCCCTGAACCATCTGATTCGCAATGCCATTGATCACGGCATTGAGAAACCGGAGGAACGCCGTGAGCAGGGGAAACCCGAAGAGGGCCTTGTACGTATCGAAGCCATGCATCAGGCCGGCATGCTAAGGATTGTGGTAAGTGATGACGGTCGCGGCCTTGATCTGGATGCGCTGCGGCAAAAAGTGATTGATAGAGGTCATGCCGCCAAGGAAATGGTGGATCGGATGACGGAATCCGAGTTGATGACATTCCTTTTCTTGCCCCGGTTCACCATGAAAGAAAAAGTCACTGAAATCTCCGGGCGCGGCGTTGGCCTGGATGTCGTCGCCAATATGGTCAGGGAAGTGCGTGGCGCCATGCACAGCAGCGCTCAAATGGGTGCGGGCATGCGTTTTGAATTACGGCTGCCGATCACGCTTTCGGTGATCCGTTCGCTGTTGGTTGAGATTGACGGGGAACCTTACGCCTTCCCGCTGGTGCACATCGATCGAACGCTGAAATGCAGGGCTGACGACATCGAACGCCTGGAGGGTCGCCAGTATATCAGCCTGGACGATCAGCAAATCGGTCTGGTTTCGGCCAGAGAAGTGCTGGGGTTGCCCAAGGCGCCCGCCAGCGACGGTCTCTGCCCGATCGTTGTTCTGGGCCCCGTTGAATCCCGCTATGGCCTGATTGTTGACCACTTGCTTGGCGAACGCGATCTGGTGGAGAAAGTGTTGAATGCCCGGCTGGGCAAGGTGAAAGACATCAGTTCAGCCGCCGTGACTGCTGACGGGTCGCCGCTTTTGATTTTCGATGTCAACGACCTGCTGCGCTCAATCAGCAAACTTATCGACGCCGGCAAGCTTGGCCGCGTCAGCTTGCCGACCGGTGACGACGATGAAGAGACCATCAAACGCATTCTGGTTGTTGACGATTCGATTACCGTGCGCGAGGTCGAGCGCAAGCTGCTGGTCGCACGCGGCTATGAGGTTGACGTCGCCGTGGATGGCGTTGACGGCCTGAATTCGGCCCGTTCCGGCAATTATGATCTGGTGGTCAGTGACGTAGATATGCCGCGCATGAACGGCATCGAGCTTGTCCGCAAGATTAAACACGATGCCAGACTTAAGGATACGCCTGTGATCATTGTTTCCTACAAGGAGAGCGATGAAGATCGCATGCTTGGTCTTGAGGCAGGCGCCGATTCCTACCTGACCAAAAGCAGCTTCCACGATGAAACCCTGATTGACGCTGTGACTGACCTGATCGGCAAGGCGGTTTGATATGAGAATCGGAATCGTTAATGACTTGCCCGAAGCCCTGGATGTGTTACAGCAAATGGTGGCGGCCATGTCCGGGCAAGAGGTGGCATGGCTGGCCCGAAGCGGCGCTGAAGCCATCTCGAAATGCACTCGGGACAGGCCCGATCTGGTGCTCATGGATTTACTCATGGCCGATATCGACGGCGTTGAAGCCACTCGCCGGATCATGCGGCAATGTCCGTGCGCAATCCTGGCGATCACAGCATCGATTAGGGACAATCAGGCGCTGGCTTTTGAAGTGCTGGCAGCAGGCGCCCTGGATGTGGCCGGAACTCCGGCAACCGTTGCGGATGTGGATGGAGAAACCGGTCATTCCCTGCATAAAAAGATAGCCAACATAAGCCGGATCATTGGTAAAGCGCCGCCGCCTGCAAGGCATCCTGCGCAAGCCGGCTCCAAACTCACGCGTGGGAACAGTGCTGATGAAGACGACCTTATCATCGCCATCGGCGCTTCAACTGGCGGGCCGACCGCAGTGGTTGATGTGCTTAAGAGTCTTCCGGTCGGCTTTCCCGCCGCCGTGGTTGTCGTGTTGCATGTGGATGAAAAATTTGCAGCAGGCATGGCTGAATGGATGGATGGCCTGATCAACATGCCGGTGCGCATGGCAGATGAAGGTGAACATCCGGAAGCCGGAACGGTGTTGCTTGCCGCCACTAATGAGCATCTGGTTCTCACCTGTAACCAAACCCTGCATTATACGCCTGAACCGGTTGACTGTCCCTACCGACCATCGGTGGACGCCTTTTTTTTCAGCCTCGTTCAGCACTGGCGGAGAAATATGGTCGGCGTGCTGCTGACCGGCATGGGCAGGGACGGGGCTAAAGGGCTGAAGGCCATGCACGAGCTCGGCTGGCATACTATTGCCCAGGATGAGAAAAGTTCAGCCATCTACGGCATGCCCGGAGCCGCTGCAAAGATAGGCGCGGTCAGTAAAATCCTGCCGCTGGAGTCTATCGGCTCCATGCTGATTCGTGCTGCTGACCAATATGAGAAAAAGAGCCGTGCGGCCTCTGCGCGCACGCATGGAGGCAGCCATGCCAAACAATAGCATTCCGCAAACAGCGATTGATGTCGCGCTGTCACCGCATCCCCTTATGGTTGTGCTGGTTGATGATCAGCCCATCATTGCCGAGACCATACGACGCATGCTGGATGATGAAATCGATATCGATTTTCATTACTGCATGGAGGCAAGAGATGCGCTGGATATGATTGTCAGCATCCAGCCTACGCTGATTCTACAGGATTTGATCATGCCGCATATCGATGGTCTTGATCTGGTGCGTCAATATCGCGCCCACCCGGTAACCAGAGACACCCCGATCATCGTTCTGTCCGCCAAGGAAGATCCTGAAGTAAAGGTCGAGGCATTTGCCCGGGGCGCCAACGATTATGTGGTCAAATTGCCGGACAAGCTTGAACTGGCGGCTCGAATTCGCTACCACTGCCAATGGTTTATTCATAAACAACAGCGCGATGATGCTTACCGCTCGCTACAGGAGAGCCAGAGACAGCTGGAAGACATGAACCTGAAACTGCTGCACCTGTCCACCCATGACAGCCTGACGAACATCCCCAACCGCTACCGTTTTGATCAGGCGTTCAGTGGCGAATGGAACCGTACGGGGCGCGATAAAATGCCGCTCTCCATCATCATGATTGATATCGACCTGTTCAAAAAATATAATGATGGCCTGGGCCACCTGGAAGGCGACCGGTGTCTGGCCAAGGTGGCAGGCGTTTTATCGAACAGTCTGCGCCGACCGGCGGATATGGTCGCCCGCTACGGCGGTGAAGAGTTCGTGGTGCTGCTGCCGGGCACAGATGCCAAAGGAGCGCAAATCATGGCTGAGAAAATGCGTTCTGGGGTGGAAGCGCTGAAAATACCGCACCCATGTTCGCCAATCTCGGCCTGCGTCACCATCAGTCTTGGCATCGCCGCCGCCATTCCGGACAGGTCAAAAAGGGCGAACAGGTTGCTGCATACGGCGGACCAGGCGCTCTATCTTGCCAAAGAGCGCGGTCGCAACCGGATCAGCGTGGCAGAGCAATGACAGCGCCGGCAGTATCAGTTCAGGAGCCATATCGCATCCTTCTGGTTGATGATCAGGCCATTATCTTTGAAGCGGTTCGCCGTATGCTCTCCTCTGCCGGGGAGATTGAGTTGCATTACTGTAGTGAAGGGACAAAAGCGTTGCAAATGGCCTGTGAAATCAAGCCCGCTGTTATTTTACAGGATCTTGTCATGCCGGATGCGGACGGGCTGATGCTGGTGAAATTTTACCGCGCCAGTGACAATACAAGAGATATTCCGATTGTCGTGCTCTCTTCCAAAGAAGAGGCCAAAACCAAGGCCGAGGCCTTTACCTGCGGCGCCAACGATTATCTGGTCAAGCTGCCCGACCAGATCGAATTGCTGGCCCGTCTGCGCTACCACGCCAGGGCCTACGCCGCCCTGATGGAGCGTAATGCCGCTCTGGAAGAGCTAAAACGCATCTCGTCCACCGATGGCCTGACAGGCCTGTATAACCGCCGCCATTTTGATAAAACCCTGGAGAATGAATGGAAACGCGCCCACCGTGATCAGCAACCGCTGTCACTGGTCATGCTGGATGTCGATCATTTCAAGCAGTTCAATGACAACTACGGTCATCAGGCCGGAGATGACTGTCTGGTTCAGGTGGCGGCAGCGCTGCAAACATCTCTGCTGCGACCGGCTGATACGGCGGCGCGTTATGGCGGTGAAGAGTTCATCGCTATCCTGCCCAACACGCCCGGCGAGGGCGCGTTTGTGCTGGCGGAAAAGATGCGTCAGGCCATTATTGCCCTGAATATCCCGCATGCGCGCTCATCGGTTGCCAATCATGTCACTGTCAGCCTGGGGGCGGCTACGACCATCCCAACCGATGGCGCTGGCATGGAAGCATTGATTAAAGCTGCCGATACGGGTCTGTATGAGGCGAAAGAAACCGGTCGCAACCGGTCAATCGCCTCTGCAATTTAATCCTGGAGCCGCTGAACAAATCATCCGCAGGCGTTCATCTCAATTCAGGCTCTACAGGTCTGAGCTCATAATCAGCGAGCAGCGCATGCGCCAGCAGCATGCTGGCGATCACTCCGGCGCCGAACACAAACAGGCCCGCATGGATTTCAATGCTGGCGATCATGTCCATTTTCACAGTGGCGGCGAGAATGGCGATAACGAACACGTCGGCCATGGACCATTTACCAATGACAGCCAACTGGTTGACGGCCTTCATTTTGTGCCCTGTTTCCGTGATTCGGTTGCTCACCAGCAAGAATGACAAGGCCATTTTGTACAAGGGCAGCGCAATACTGAAGGTGAACAGGATCAGACACAGGAGCGTTTCCCCCTCCTGAAATAAATAGATGACGCCGGCCAGCAGTGAAAACGTATCATTGAAGATATAGAATTTAGTAAATGAAAACATCGGCAGAATCATGCCGACGAGCAACAGCAGACATGACACTATCCACAGCAGGTATTCGATTGTTTTTCTTTCAGGCATTTACAATCGGTTGCGCCTGCGAAACAGAACAACCAGCCAGATGGCGCCAACGATCAGCATGGCGGCAGATAACAACATGCCCATGGTAACCGGACCGAACAGGAACCCGAGTTGCGCATCAGGCTGCCTGTAGTTCTCACAGACGATGCGCGCCACCGCATAGCCGACAAGAAATATCGCCACGCGCGCGCCGGCCGGCCACTCTTTTTTGCGCAAAAACCAGAGAACAAGAAACAGCGCAACGCCCTCAAACAACATCTCATATAACTGGCTCGGGTGTCGCGGCTCCGGGCCGGCATGGGGAAACACCATCGCCCACGGCACATCGGCAGGGCTTTCCACGATCCGCCCCCACAACTCGCCATTGATGAAATTGCCCAATCGTCCAAACATCAGGCCAAGCGGCGCAACGGTGAAAAAACGATCCATCAGCATCATGAATGGCAAATCATGCCTGCGGCAATACCACCAGCCGGCCACGACAGGGCCAATCAGGCCGCCATGGAATGACATGCCGCCCTGCCAGACATAGAGGATTTCAACCGGATGACCCAGATAATAGGATAGATTATAGAACAGCACATAACCGATGCGCCCGCCCACAATGACGCCAAGAATCAGGCTGGTGAATAATCCCTCGTAGGCCTCGGGCGACACGCTCGTTTGCCACAGCCCGGCCAGTTGCAACTGCTGTCGAACCAGATACCAGGTGATGCAAAAACCGGCAATATACATCAGGCCATACCAGTGTATCGCCAATGGCCCCAATTGCAGCGCTACCGGGTCAATGCCGCTCCAGGTCATCAGTACGTCATCCAGAGCAGAACTACGCCCAGCGCAATGCGGTATATCACGAATGGCCCCATGCCGGTTCGATTGAGGAATTTAAGAAAAAAATGGATGCATGCATAAGCCGAGACGGCTGACAGCAAATAGCCGACAACCAGCTCGCTTGCGCCGACGGCATGAACGGGCTGTTCAATCCATTCCTTAACTTTCAGCCCCCCCGCCAACACGATAACCGGGATGGAAAGCAGGAAGGAAAAACGGGCCGCCGCATCACGGGAATACCCCATGATCAGCGCCGCAGTCATGGTGACGCCGGATCGCGATGTGCCGGGAATCAGCGCAACAGCCTGCGCGATGCCAACAATCATGGCATCGCGCAGGTGCCATGATTGTTCATTCTTGCTGCACTTGTCTTCGCTATCGGCCAACCACAGCAGCAGGCCGAATACAATGGATGTGACGCCAATAACCGTTAAAGAGCGAAAGTCATGTTCAATAAAACCCTTAAAAGCCAGCCCGAACAGGCCGACCGGAAAGGTGGCAAAGAGAATAAGCCAGGTCATGTAGCCATCATGATCGGCGCGCATGGATCGCTCCCGCACAGTATGAGAGAAACCGGTCGCCATGCGCGCCAGATCGCTGCGAAAGTAGCAGGCGACAGCGGTAAGCGAACCCAGATGCACGACGCAATCAAAGGCGAGCCCCTGATCCGGCCAGCCGGTCAGCAAGGGCGCCAGCGCCAGATGCGCCGATGATGAAATCGGAAGAAACTCGGTCAGACCCTGGATCAATGCGAGGAAAGAAGCTTGAATGGCATCAATGGATGATGCGGAAGTTGCTTGCATGGCGGCACTCTACGGTCAGTCTTGCCCAATATGAAAACTTTTTTCTCCGCTCTGTTTCGCTGGCTGGATCGATTGCGCCGGATTTTTATCAATGCCCTGTTTGTTTTGTTGCTGCTCATTGTCGTCGTCGCCTTTATAGCCGGGCGTCCCGGCGTGCCCGACGGAGCGGCGCTGGTGGTGAATCCGAAGGGCAGTATTGTTGAAGAGTTATCCTTGCCTGCCTCCGAGGCATTGCCTTTGCAGATAGGGCTTGCGTCATCCCGCCAGACCCGTCTGCATGATTTGCTCCGCAGCATTGAATTTGCCGCCGCAGATGATCGCATTGGTCTGATGATATTGAGGCTGGACGAGATGGATCGCACCTCGTTAGCCAAATTGCAGGAGATCCGACGGGCCATACATGCATTCAGGGCGGCGGGAAAGAGCGTCATTGCCGTCGGCCCGAATTACTCGCAATCACAATATTATCTGGCCGCCGCTGCGGATCATGTTTTTCTCGATCCGATGGGCGTGGTGGCCTTGCATGGCTTCAGCATTTATCGCAATTATATCAAGGAGGCGCTGGCAAGGCTGCATGTCAATGTTCAACTGTTCCGGGCCGGCGAATATAAGGCGGCGGCCGAGCCGCTGGTTCGCAATGACATGTCCGAGGCCGACCGGATTGCAAACCGGGCGCTGCTGGAGGCGATGTGGACGACCTTCAAAAATGACGTGGCCGGGATGCGCGGCATCAGGGCCGAGCGGCTGCAACAGGTGCTTGATGAGCCGTCAACATATTTGAGCGAGCATCGGGGAAGCCTTGCCGAACTGGCTCAGGCGGAGGGGCTGGTTGACGAGCTTGCCGGCGACGGGGAAATTCAAGCCTATATTGCCGCTGCTCTGGATGCGGATGAGGATTACCCGACAATCAACTTTCGCGATTACCTGTCCGCAAGCAACGACAAAAACACGGCGACGCACAATAATGGCATCGGCATTATCATCGCCAGCGGCATGATTCTTGACGGGAACCAGCCGTCCGGCGTAATCGGCAGCAAAACCATGTCGAACATGCTCGAGAAGGCGCGCAAGGATGAGCAGATTAAAGCGGTGGTGTTGCGCATAGACAGCCCCGGCGGCAGCGCCCCCGCCTCGGAGGCCATTCGAGATTCAATCCTGAGATTAAAGAGGGCCGGCAAACCTGTCATCGTTTCCATGAGCGGCATGGCCGCATCCGGCGGTTACTGGATAGCGGCGCCGGCGGATGAGATATGGGCCTCTGAAACCACCGTCACAGGCTCAATCGGAGCGTTCGCCGTGCTGGCCGATGTGCGTCGGGGGCTGGAGAAGCTCGGCCTGCACAGCGATGGCCTGGGCACGACCTCGATTGCGCAAGGCATCCGCACTGATCGTGAACTGCCGCCTGAACTGGCCAGGGTGATGCAATTATCCATTCAACATGTATATGGCCGCTTTTTGCATGTCGTGGCCGACGGCAGGCAGCTTCCCGAAGCAAGAATTGCATCAATGGCTGAAGGAAGGGCGTGGTCGGGGCTGGATGCGAAAAGGCTTGGCCTGGTCGATCGCCTCGGCGGTTTTAATGACGCCGTGGCAGCAGCGGCAAAGCGGGCTGGGCTTGGCAAAGCCTATGAAAAAGTATGGATCAGGCCTCCCCGGACGCTGCGCGACATGTTTCTTGCCCGGCTGTTTGGCAATGCCGACACCATGCTGGCGACATTGGGCCATCGCGTCGGACAGGGACTGTTCGACCTTGTCGGAATCTCATTTTCCGAGCCGTGGATGAAGAATATGGAGCAGTGGTCACGGCTGATCGGATTGTCAGCCGGTCAACCGGGAATTGTCTCTTTATGCCTTTTGCAGGTGGAATAATCCTGGAAACCCCGGTTGGCATCACCCGCATGGCGCAAGCTTCTTGATTCGGGGCATCCATGCCCATCACCCTGCCCGCACTCCCAACGGAGGTTTCCAGGATAATGCGAGCCCTTGCCACAGGCGAGAATGACCCGGTCTTCCACCCTGAGAAAAGCTTTTTTCTCGTTCAGCCAGGCGCATTCTCAGCCTGTGTTATGAGCGTGCCGGCAGCCGTTTTTTCAGGCTCGCTGCGGATCGGCGACTTGATGCAAGCTTGACGGGTAAAAAGTCGATGTATAACTTTTCGTGCGCACAGCGGGGGCGGGGAAGGCAAAAAATGCTGGATTCCTAGCTATGTGATCAGCGGCTGTCTGATCCACTATACAGGTAGCATTAACGCGCATGGATTTTTCCGCATCATGATATGAAACATCATCATGGGGTGGAAAAACCCATGCAAACGCGTTGTCTGTTTCATGTTAATAAGAAAAAAGGCACGGGTAATAAGCGTATTAAATTATGAGAATAAATATTTCGAAAAAGCGCACTGAAGGTGGTTTTGTCGAGCGGATTGAAAAGATCAGCGGCCAGAATCTGCTTTCCTGTTACCAATGCGGGAAATGCACCGCCGGCTGTCCGATTGTTTCCGAGATGGATCTGACGCCGAGTCAGGTGATTCGCTATTCGCAACTTGGCATTGACGATGCGCTGATGGAGTCCAGGGCAATCTGGCTATGCGCATCATCCCTGACCTGTAATGTTCGCTGCCCCAAGGGGGTTAAAATCGCTGAAATATTTGAAGCGTTAAGACTGGTGCTGCTCAGGCAAGGTAAAGATCATCTTGATATAAACGCCATTCCTGAAGAGGACCTGGCCGAGTTGCCTCCGATCGCCCTGATCAGCAGCATGAGAAAGTTTACGTCGTAGCTACAAAGGATTTGGGGGTTACTGATGATTAATGCATTTTGCCTGGGCTCATTTAGATAATGAAGTTAAATTACTATCCCGGCTGCACGATGAAGAACCATGCCAGAAACTTTGAGGATTCGGCTATTGGTTCTTTGAAGAAGCTAGATATTGAGTTGGTGGAGATTCCACGCTGGAACTGCTGCGGCACCGTTTATTCCTTTGCCACCGATGATCTGATGCACCACGTTGCGCCCATTCGCAACCTGCTTCGCGTCAAGGAGGTGGAAGACACCTCTGATGATGTCATGACGCTTTGCTCGATGTGTTACAACACGCTGAAACGATCCAATGAAAAGGTGAAACGGGAGCCGGACAGCCTGAAGGTGATCAATGACCTGATGTATCGCGAAGAGGTGACATATCAGGGCGATGTCGGCGTTTTTCATCTGCTGGAATTTTTGCGGGATAAATTTACCTTTGACGCCATCGAAGACAAGGTGGTCAGACCGCTGAATGGCCTGAAAGTCGCCAGTTATTATGGTTGCACGCTGCTCAGGCCAAAGGAAGTGGGCTTTGATGATGAGGAGGATCCGACCATTCTGGAAGAGCTGGTCACAGCTTTAGGGGCTGAAGCCGTAGACTTCCCCCAGAAAACGGAATGTTGCGGTTCATATCAGACTGTCAACAAACCAAATGTCGTTGCTGAGCGAACCAACGTCATACTGAGTTCGGCGCAGCATGAAGGGGCGGACGTGGTTGTGGTCAGTTGCCCGCTGTGCGCCTTCAATCTGGATCGCCGCCAAAAAGAGGCTGTGAAGCTGAATCCGGGGCTTGAACAAACACCGATACTTTACTTTACGCAGCTGATGGCTATTGCGCTGGGCTGTGAAGAAGATGAGGTGCGGCTGGATCTTCATCATATCGACCCCAATCCGCTGCTGGGTGAAAAGGGGTTGATTGACTGATGGCTGCATTCGGACTGAAAAAGAAAAGAACTGCGACAAAATTCAGGGAAATAAAACGTCTTCAGGGCGTTGTTCATGTCAATGCCGACTGGTGCAAGGGCTGTAAGATCTGCGTGGCCTTTTGCCCTACCAACTCGCTGGAGATGGGCAAGGAATTTAATAAGAAAGGATATCACGCTCCTTTCCTGGCCAGGCCTGATGATTGTGTGGACTGCAGGTATTGCGAAACTGTTTGTCCGGAATTTTCTATATTTGTAACGCATGTGGAGAGAAAATGAATGTGAAAACCCATAAAGCAGACCCCAAAGGCGTATTGGAGGGCACATACTTCATGGATGGCAACCATGCCATCGCTGAAGGCGCTCTGGCGGCAGGATGCAGATTTTTTGGCGCCTATCCGATTACGCCGTCAACCGAAGTGGCGGAACGATTCTGCGAACGCGCTCCCTATGCGGGCGGCGCCTTCGTACAGATGGAAGATGAGCTTGCAGCAATCGGAACGCTGATTGGCGCCGCGTGGGCCGGTCGCAAGGCCATGACGGTGACGTCCGGGCCAGGCATGAGCCTGATGCTGGAGAATCTCGGCCTGGCCACGATGATGGAGTTGCCCATGGTGATTGCCAATGTGCAACGCGGCGGCCCCTCTACCGGTCTGCCGACCCTGGTGGCTCAGCAGGATATGATGCAGGCCAGATGGGGCAGCCATGGCGATTATGAGTTGATCGCCGTCTGTCCGGATTCTCCGCAGGAGGCGTTTCACCTCACGGTGACGGCATTTAATCTGTCGGAAACGTTCCGTGTTCCGGTCATTATTCTGACCGACGAGTGCGTTGGCCATATGCACGAAAAGGTGGTGATTCCTCCCGCCGACGAGATCGAAGTGGTGGAAAGAAAATGGTATGAGGGCCCGAAAGAGGATTATCTGCCCTATAAAAATGATGAGGACGGCATTCCGTTCATGGTCAAGGCAGGCGACGGCTACCGCTTTCACTCAACCGGTCTGACCCATGACGAGCGCGGCTATCCGCAGATCAATGTTCCCACCCAGGTCAGGCAGATTGACCAATTGTGTGGCAAAATTCTTAACAATGAAGAGAAGATCGTATTGCTGGAAGAGGAGCAGTGTGAAGATGCCGATGTGATTGTGATCTCTTATGGCATCACCTCAAGGGTTGCCACCAAATCTACGCAGGACGCCAGGGATCTCGGCCTGAAGGTCGGTTATTTGCGACTGATTACTATCTGGCCGTTCCCGATCAAGAGAATTTCTGAATTGTCCAAAAGGATCAAGGGATTCGTCTTCCCCGAAATTAATATGGGCCAGGTCGTCACCGAGGCGGAGCGTGTTGTGGCCGGAGAATGCAAGGTGGTGCGAGTGACCCACTGCGGCGGCGGGGTGCACGACCCTGAAGATATTCTCGCGGCCATCAAGGAGGCAGCCAAGTGAGCGATAACGGATGTGGAGATGCATGCAGCACTGCTGTTGATGTGAGCGAAGGGGCAAGTCTTGAAGCCAGGCTGCCGCTGGAAGATTTTCTCAGAATGGATCGGATGCCGCATATCTGGTGTCCGGGCTGTGGAATCGGTTCAGTGGTGACCTCGTTCGCCGAAGCGCTGAAGAGAAAGGGCTATGATCAGGATAAAGTGGTTGTCATTTCCGGCATTGGCTGCACCGGCAGGGTGGCCGGATATGTCCAGTTGGACGGGCTTCATACCACCCATGGTCGCGCCATTACCGTGGCGACCGGCATGAAGGTGGGCAATCCGGATCTGAAAGTTGTGGTTATCAGCGGCGAAGGCGATCTGATGGGCATCGGCGGCAACCATTTTATTCATGCGGCCAGAAGAAATCTGGATATTACGGTTATCTGCGTGAATAACCTGACCTACGGCATGACCGGCGGCCAGTCTTCTCCCAGCACGCCGCTTTCGGCGAATTCTTCTACGGCGCCGTATGGCAATTTTGACCAGCCGTTTAATTTTCCATGGCTGGCGGAAGCGGCCGGAGCCACCTATGTGGCGCGCTGGAACTCAATGGAAACCAGAAGGGTGACGGCTGCTATTGAAGAGGCTATGGAGCACAGGGGATTCTCGTTCATTGAAGTGATGTCGCCATGCACGACCCTTTATCTGCGTCGCAACCGGCTCGGCGATGCGGTCGATTGGCTCACCTATTTCAAGGAAAGCTCAACCATTGAGCATGGCGCTGACACCAGCAGGCTGGAGATAGATTTCCAGGGCAAAATTGTTATGGGTCGATTTGTTGATAATAAGGATAAACCGGAATTTATTGATGCAATGAATGCGCAACTCTCCAATGTGCTTGGAGAGGATTACGAATTATACGGGACGAAAGAAGATGACTGATATTCGATTTTCAGGTTTTGGCGGCCAGGGCGTCATCAGATGCAGCTTGATAGCAGGCAAGGCGCTTGCGATTTATGATAATAAATTTGCTTCAATGACGCAGTCATTCGGGCCGGAGGCCAGAGGCGGGGCATGCAGCTCCGGCCTGGTGGTTTCTGACACAAGGGTGCTTTATCCCTATCTGGGCGCGGTGGATGTGCTGGTTTCGATGTCTCAGGAGGCCTATGAGACCTACGAGCCTCAGATGTCCGACAGCGGCATTTTGATTGTCGACGAGGATCTGGTGACCAGTCGTGAGGCCAGAGATGAGATCAAAAAGTACAGCGTGCCCTCCACCAGATTTGCCGAGGAAGTGGGCAACAGGATTTTCACCAACCTGGTGATGCTGGGCTTTTTCACCAGAATTACCGGCGTTGTTACGCCTGAAGCGATGAAAAAGGCGCTGCCCGGACTGGTGCCTGACCGATTTCTTGACAAGAATATTGTGGCATTTGAAAAAGGCTACGACTATGGCTCGGAAGTTTTAGCCCGCTAAGGGGTGTCGTTATGGCGAAGAAAAAAAGAACAGGCGTATTTGTCTGCCGCTGCGGCAGCAATATTGCCGCCTCGGTCGATTGTGACAAGGTGGCCGAAGAGGTGGCTGAATATCCCGGAGTGGTGCACACCTCCGATGTGATTTACATGTGTTCCGACCCCGGACAATCCGCCATGGCCGATGATATCAAAGAGAAAGAACTCGATAGCGTTGTCGTCGCCTGCTGCTCTCCAACCCTGCATGAAACCACGTTTCGTAACGTTACTGTGGAAAGCGGCCTTGATTCCGAAGAGTGCGTGATTGCCAATATTCGCGAGCAGTGCGCCTGGGTGCATGCCGGCGACAGGGAGAAGGCGACCAACAAGGCTATTCAGATCACCAAGTCGGCGGTGGAAAAGGCCCGCCGCAACACTTCTCTGGAACCGATCAGCGTCCCGGTTACTAAAAAGGCGCTGGTGATCGGCGGCGGCATTGCCGGCGTTCAGACGGCGCTCGATATTGCCGCCGCCGGCATTGAAGTGGTCATGGTGGAGCGGCAGGCCTCAATCGGCGGTCATATGATCCAGATCTCCGAGACCTTCCCGACGCTGGATTGCTCGCAATGCATCTTAAGTCCCAAGATGGTCGAATTGTCCAAAAACAAAAATATCACCCTGCATGTGCTTAGCGAAGTTCAGGGGATTTCCGGCAGCGTGGGAAATTTCACCGTCAATATTCATAAAAAGCCAAGCTATGTTCATCCGGATCTGTGTAAAATTTGTGACGATTGCACGGCGGTTTGTCCCACAGTTGTTTCGCATGAGGAGGAGATGGGGCTGGTTGATCGGCGCGCCATCTATATCCCGTACGCCCAGGCCATTCCCGCCTCATTCACTCTGGATATCGATGCCTGCCTTGGACTCGACCCCATCGCCTGCGGCAATTGTTTCGATGTCTGCGAGGCCGGCGCTATTGATTATGATATGCAGCCGCAGGAGATTGTTGAAGAGGTTGGCGCTGTTGTGGTGGCGACCGGCTTTGATTTGTATGGCAAAGAGAATCTGGGTGAATATGGTCACGGCTATTACGAGGATGTGCTCGATGGCCTGCAATTTGAACGGCTCTGTTCCGCCTCCGGCCCGACTGAAGGCAGCATTATGCGCCCGTCGGATCACAAAGAACCGAAATCCATCGTCTTCATTCAGTGCGCGGGCTCCCGCGATCCTGAAAAGCATTGCAGCTATTGCTCCAAAATATGTTGCATGTACACAGCCAAGCATGCGCAGCTCTACAGGCACAAGGTGCATGATGGTCAGGCTTATGTCTTTTACATTGATATCCGTTCCGGCGGCAAGGGCTACGAAGAGTTTGTTCAGCGAGTCGTGGAAAAGGATGGCGTGGTTTATCTGCGCGGCAAGGTATCCAAGGTCTATCAGGAAGATGGCAACATGATTGTTAAGGGCGTGGATACGCTCTCCGGCATGGCCGTTGAGATTGAGGCTGAAATGGTTGTGCTCGCCACGGCCATGCAGCCCTCATTCGGCACGGACAAGCTGGCTAAAACATTAAAATTATCTCAGGATAAAGATGGTTTTCTGTCTGAGGCCCATCCCAAGCTGAGGCCGGTCGAGTGCGTTACCGCCGGCATGTTTCTGGCCGGAACGGCGCAGGGTCCGAAAGATATTCCTGAAACAGTGGCTCAGGCCAGCGCCGCCGCCGCCAAGGCGATTATTTTGCTCTCCAAGGATAAGCTCTATCAGTCGCCGACCGTCGCCAAGGTGAGGTTAAGTCATTGCACCGGCTGCGGCATGTGCGTTGATGTTTGCCCTTATAGCGCCATCAGCTACAGGCAAAATGGTCAGGTTGAGGTCAATGAGGTGCTGTGCACCGGTTGCGGCACCTGTTCGGCAACCTGCCTCAGAGATGCAATTGGCGTGGCCAATTTTTCGCAGGGACAGGTGCACGACATGATTTGCGCCGCATTGGGAGTGTAGTCGCTTATGGCAGTTATTAACTATGAACCAAGAATTGTGGCGCTGATATGCAAATGGTGCTCTTCAGCGGGCAGCGATCTGGCCGGCGTTTCACGCCTGCAATATCCGCCCAACGCCACGCCGGTGATGGTGATGTGTTCAGGCAGCATCTCGCCGCTCTATATTTTGACAGCCTTTAAAAAGGGGGCGGATGGCGTGCTGGTTTCCGGCTGCCATCCCGGCGACTGCCACTATCTGGAAGGCAATTATTACGCCAGAAGAAGAATCGCCCTGCTGAGAAATTTGCTGGGTTATGTAGGGCTTGAGGAGAAACGCTTCCAGATGTCCTGGGTCTCCGCTGCGGAAGGGGCGAAATTTGCCGAAGTGATCACTGACTTTGTTGAGGATATCAGGCCGCTTGGCCCGCAGACCAAGGTAAAGGTGGATTAGACCGTGGTAAACCTTGAAGAGATCAAAGCAGAGGCGAAAGAGCTACTGGAGGCCGGCAAGGTCAAATACATTATCGGCTACAGGGAGAGCACGGCAGGGTTTATGTCCATGCCTGGCTTTATCCACAGCGCTGACGAGGCGGATAATCTTACCTGGGATCCCAGTTGCGTGCACAATCTCACCCTCTATCTGAAAGATGAAAAATTACGCAAGGCCAGAGAAAAGACGCCCGATAACAGGCCCATTGGCATTGTCGTGAAAGGTTGTGACAGCAGAGGCCTGAACGTGCTGCTGCAGGAGAGATATATCACTCGCTCTGATGTGCAGATTATCGGCGTCTCCTGTGAAAATACCGGCGTCATCAATGAGCGCAAGCTGGTCAAGAGGTTCAATGGTCGGCAGATTCAAAAGGTTGAGTTTGGCGATGATGACAATGTTCTGGTCACCACATCCGCCGGCGTTGAAGATATTCCCGCCATCGAGGTGCTGGATGAGCGCTGCATTGAGTGCAAGCACGCATATCCGGTTGTGCATGATTCCGTCTATGGTGAAGATTCAAAGGCTCAGCCGGATGAGCCTTTTAAATCGCTGGAGCCCATTGAATCCCTGCCTCAGGAAGAGCGCTGGAGCTTTTTCTCGGGTGAGCTCAATCGCTGCATTCGCTGTTACGCCTGCCGTTCGGTGTGCCCGATGTGTTTCTGTCACGAGTGCGTGGTGGACAGCATTAATCTGGAAGTCAAGCCCGACACCAGCGCCGAGGAAAAGGCGGAGCGAACCCGCTGGATTGAGAAGTCGCCTGTTTCTTCCGAAAACTTTTATTATCATATGGTCAGGGCTATTCATCTGGCCGGACGCTGCGTCGATTGCGGCGAGTGCGAGCGGGTTTGTCCGGTGCAGATTCCGCTGCGCTTCCTGAATAAAAAACTGGAAAAGGATTCTCTGGATGTATTCGAGTTTGAAGCAGGGATGTCCCCGGCGGGCTCAGCGCTTATTTCACAGTATGCCGAGGGCGACCCAGAGGATAATATCAAATGAGTAATGTGGATATGATATTGGCCAAAGATGCCCTGAGCCAGTGGGTTGAATCGCTCGCAGGGGCTGAAATCTACAGCCCGGTGTTCGCCGATAATCAATGGAATTACGAGATTATTGACGATGCCGGAAAGATTCGCCTCGATCACGCCATGGCCGTGCATCCGCCCAAGAAGGTGGTTTTTCCGCAACGGGAAGTCTTTTTCGAATTCAGGGTGAGCCGGGGCAAGCTGCCTGAATTTGTTGAAGTGATGCCGGCGGAAAAGAGGACGGTGGTCTTCGGCGTGCGCCCCTGCGATGGCAAGTCGATGCTGCATCTGGACAGGATTTTCGATGATGATTTCCAGGATAATTTCTATGTGCAACGGCGCAACAACACCGTGTTGATCGGTCTTGCCTGTATTGTTGCGCCGTCGCGCAACTGTTTCTGCACCTCGGTCAATGGCTCTCCCGCCGCTGAAGACGGCCTTGATATCCTGATGACGGATCTGGGCGACAGGTATTTTGTCAGGTTTATCACTGAAAAGGGCAAAGGCCTGCTTGAACATGCCGGAGCGCTTTTTGAACAGGCCGGCGATGCCGATCTGCAAAGCGCGGGCAAGGCTCATGAGGATGCGATAGCCGCCATGCCCCGGCATATTGACAATGCCGATGAAGCGCCGGCAAAGCTGAAGGCGGGCTTTCATTCTCCGGTATGGGATCAGGAGGCGATGCGCTGCATTGAATGCGGCATCTGCACCTTCCTGTGCCCGACATGCCACTGCTTTGATATCAATGATGAAGTCTCCGCCACCTATCCGGTCAAGGGCAAGAGGGTCAGGACATGGGACACCTGCCAGTATCCTGATTTCACCATGCATTCGTCCGGGCACAATCCGCGGGCGGACAAGGCTTCGCGGCTGCGGCAGCGCGTGGCGCACAAGTTCCAGTATTTTGTCGAAAATTATGATCAGTTTTTATGCACCGGTTGCGGCAGATGCATTACGGATTGTCCGGTAGGCATAGATATTATTGATGTGGTGAACAAGGTAAGAGCCGATGTCTGAAAACGTTTATCTGCCCAAGATGGCTGAAATCGTCGATATAAAAGATGAGATCGGCGGCCCCAGAGCGATCAAGACGTACAGTGTCAGAATGGTCAACAAAGAGG
Source organism: uncultured Zetaproteobacteria bacterium (assembly GCA_964437065.1). Taxonomy (GTDB): domain Bacteria; phylum Pseudomonadota; class Zetaproteobacteria; order Mariprofundales; family Mariprofundaceae; genus Mariprofundus. The sequence goes on from CAYTFI010000007.1 coordinate 21,196, forward strand.
ATGAGTTTGATTATGAGTGCGGCCAGTGCGCCATGCTATCCATCTTCGGCAGGGGCGAGGCGATGATCTCGATCTGCTCCTCCTCGCTGACTTCAGAATATGTGCGCTTTTCCGTCATGAAATCAGGGCGCGTGACCATGGCCATGTTTGACCTGAATGTAGGCGATTATATCGGCATCCGCGCCCCGTTGGGCAACTGCTTCCCGATCAATGAATGGAAAGGTAAAAATCTGCTGGTGATCGGCGGCGGCATCGGCATTGCGCCGGTCTGGTCAATTGTTAATGACGCCCTGGGCAGACGCGATGATTTTGGTGATATTTCGCTCTATTATGGCGCCAGAAGCTCGGAAGGCTTTATCTATAAAGACGACATCAAGGAGCTGAAAGACAAGATCACTGTCAATCTCTCAATTGATGTTGAGGAGCCGGACTGGGACGGTTATGTCGGTTTTGTCCCTGCCAACATACTTGATAAAAAGCCGTCGCCTGAAAACACCATCGCCGTCACCTGCGGGCCGCCGATCATGATTAAATTTGTCATTCAAAACCTTGAAATGCTCGGTTTCAGCGCTGAACAGATTTATACGACGATAGAAAACAAAATGAAGTGCGGCATAGGCAAATGCGGCAGATGCAATGTCGGCAAGGGATATGTCTGCACCAGCGGTCCGGTTTATTCCTGGGCGCAGTTAAAAGAGCTACCACAAGAATATTAGGGAGGAGGTCTCAATGTCAGAAAACAATAATGAGGCTCCAATGCAGGATCTGGTCACTGTATTTATTATGGGCAAGGAACATGAGGTGCCGGCGGAGGCCACGATCATGGGCGCCATAGAATATGCCGGCTATCAGATTGTTCGGGGCGCAGGCTGCCGTGAAGGCTATTGCGGCGCGTGCGGCACGGTTTACAGAATGCCGGGCGACCACAAGATTTATACGGGGCTGGCCTGCACCACGCTGGTAAAGCCCGGCATGTGGCTGTCTCAGATGCCGTCCATCCCGTCGCGCCGGGCCACTTACGACCTTGATACGCTGACTCCCAATTCCAATATCTTCCTGCAATTGTATCCGGAAGTGTTCGGCTGTGTCGCCTGCAACACCTGCACCAAGGCCTGCGTGCAGGGACTGGAGGTGATGGATTATATTCAGGCGGCCAAGCGGGGAGATATTGAAGCGGTTATGGATCTTTCGTTTGACTGCGTTTATTGCGGCCTGTGCGGCATCCGCTGTCCGGCGGAAATCACCCAGATGAATGTCGGCCTGCTGGCCAAATTGCTTTATGGAAAGTATCTCTCCAAAGAGAGCAGGGAGCTGACCAAGCGGGTGGAGGAAGTCAGGGCTCACGCCTTTGACGAGGAATATGCCCTGCTCATGGGCATGACAACCCGGGAGTTGTCCGATAGATATTTCGCCCGTGATATTGAATAGGAGTTTTTAATATGTATCCAGAGTACATGAATGGTTCAATAAGCAAGGTCAAGGCTTCAAGAAACAGGCGCTTTGAGCTTGCCATGTCGGGGCAGCCGGTGTTTCCGCCGATGAGCGAGGGAGAGAGAAAGGATGTATTAAACTCATCCCATCCTGATTTTAAACCCGACTCCAAGCGGGCCATTGCGATTGGCCCCAACAAGGGCGATATTCTTACCACGGAAGTGGCTGAAATGCTGGAAACCCATTCCCGCATTGATCCGTCCGGATTCGACCTTTCCAGACCTGACTATGAAACGGATTTGCTGATTATCGGCGCCGGCGGCGCGGGTTGCGGCGCGGCCATTGAGGCCATGGGCAAGGGCGTGAAATCCATTATTTCCAGCAAACTGCGCATGGGCGACGCCAATTCGATGATGTCTCAGGGCGGCATGCAGGCTGCGGTCTCGCCGACAGATTCACCGCCGACGCATTACCTCGACGCCATTGGCGGCGGCCACTTTGAGAACAAGCCGGAACTGGTGCGCGCCCTGACCGAGGATGGCCCGGAAGTGGTGAAATGGCTGGAAGATATGGGCGTGATCTGGGATAAAATGGATGACGGCTCGTTGCAGGTTCGCCACGGCGGCGGCACCTCGCGCAAGCGTATGCTCTCCAGCCGCGACTACACCGGCGCCATTATCATGCGCACGCTGATGGACAAGGTCAGAAACAACGCCGACATGATCAAGGTGCTGGAGTTCATGCCCACGGTCGAGCTGATCATGGATGACAACGGTCAGTGCGCAGGCGGCATCCTGTACAACCTGGAAACCAAGGAATATTTCACCGTCAAGGCCAAGGCGACCATTATTGCCACCGGCGGCTTCGGACGTCTGCATATCAGAAAATATGACACCACCAACCACTATGGCGCCACCGGCGACGGCCTGGCTATAGCCTACCGGGCCGGGGCGAAGCTGATGTTCATGGATTCGGTGCAGTATCATCCGACCGGCGCGGTGTTTCCCGAGCAGATAGCCGGCTTTCTGATTACCGAGGCGATTCGCGGCGCCGGCGGTCAGCCGGTGAACAAGGATGGAGATTTGTTTGTCTGGCCGCGCGAGCCGAGAGATATTGAGTCATCCGCTATTATCCGTGAATGTCAGGAGAATGGAGGCGGCGTTAAAACGCCAAATGGACGACTCGGCGTCTGGCTGGATTCGCCGCTGATCGACATGATTCAGGGCGAAGGCTATGTGAAGAGAAATTTCCCTGCCATGTATCGTCAATATATCAATTATGATATCAATATCGCCGAACTGCCCATGCTGATTTATCCAACCCTGCATTATCAGAATGGCGGCGTTGAAATTGATACCGACTGCAGCACCAATGTCCCGGGCCTGTTCGTGGCCGGCGAGGTGTCGGGCGGCGTGCACGGGCGCAATCGCCTGATGGGCAATTCAGTGCTCGATTACAACGTATTTGGCCGCCGCGCCGGACGCTCGACTGCCGCCTATGTGCAGACCGCGAAGCTTGGCCAACTGACGCTGAATCATGTCAATCTGCATGAGCAGGAACTCAAGGATGCCGGCATCGAAACCGATCAGATTTCACCGGTGATCCTGCCATCCTATACGCCCGAGAGCGTGGCGAAACGCCAGTTGACCGCCCACCTTGAAGGGACAATGCGTTAACAGCTGCAATTCAGCGAACCGGCGCATTTCATTGAATTTATGCAGTCGGGGTTGATTTCGGCAGGCTCGACGCGAATCTCCGGCAAAACAGGCGGCCATGGTTAATATTGGACGGCTGAACGCGCTGCGCGTCGTCAGGCAGGTTGATTTCGGCCTTTATCTTGATGGCGGCGAGTTGGGCGAAATTCTGATGCCGGCGCGTTATGCGCCTCGGACATGCGCTGTCGGCGATGAGCTGGAATCCTTTATCTATCGCGATTCCGAGGATCGACTGGTCGCCACGACTGAAAAGCCCTACGCCATGGTTGGCGAGTTTACCCTGTTAAAAGTTGTTGCAGTGAATCGCATGGGCGCCTTTCTCAAATGGGGGCTGATGAAAGATCTGCTGGTGCCGTTTGCAGAGCAGAAGCCGCGCATGCAGGAGGGCGGGCTTTATGTCGTGCGCATCTATGTGGATGAGAGCACCCGTCGCATTGTCGCCTCGGCCCGGCTCGATGATTTTCTGCACCGCGAATCCGAGGATGAGTTTGAAGTCGGGGAGGCGGTAAGACTGTTTATCGCCAACCGTACGGATCTCGGTTATCAGGTGATTATCGACAATTCTTACTGGGGCCTGCTGCACAGGACTGAGGCGCTGCATAGCCTGAAACGTGGTGAAACCGTGGATGGCTTCATCAAACATATCCGCGAGGATGGCCGAATTGACGTCTGCCTGCATCTGAAGGCCAGCGAGAAAACCGGCGAAGCGGCGCAGCTGATTATGAATATGCTGAAAAAAAATAATGGTCGCCTGCCGATTACCGATAAGAGTTCACCGGAAGCCATAAACCGGATGTTTGGCCTGAGCAAGAAAATGTACAAGAAGGCGGCAGGCGCGCTGTATAAAAAGAGAGCGATTGCATTTGAGGATGGCGGCATCCGCCTGCTTGAAGGCCGGGATATTGGGTTTAAAGGATGATGTAAAAGATCAGCACAGCGCCCGTGGATGGGTCTTTTACAGCTTCATCAAGGATGCGACATGGATCAATCCGGGGAAGTTGACCGGCGTCTCGGGAGGTTGAGATGAGTAAAGGGATGCGTGATGCGCTCATTCTGCTGTTTGCAGTTATTGAGCTTTTAGTCGTTGCCCTTATCGCCATTCCCTTTATTGCGCCCACCGACGCATTTCGTCAGGCCGCTGAAGAAGCGGCGAGTGAAATGACCGGCGTACGGGTGAAGGTCGGGGCGATTGCACTGCAAATACTGCCGGCGCCGGTGTTGTCGCTGTTCAATTTGAGCATGGAAGACAAACAGGGCGGCGTCCCTTTGCTGGTTGCTGCATCCTGCAAGCTTTCGCTTGCCCTTGAGCCGTTGCTGGATGGAGATGTCCTGTTCTCGGACATTTTTCTGGCCGGAATCGGCCTGAGGGTGTCAGAGCAGTCTCGGGGGGAATATGTGCATGTCGTGCATATCAACAGCATCACCGGTGCAGCCGCGATATCCGGGGAAAGGCTGGAGGCGCTGAACTGGAATGCGGAATTATACAGTGGAACCGTCAGGATGAATGCTGTGCTGTCGCAGGCGAAAGGAGAGCAGCAAACAATAGTCGGCAAATTAGTAGCCGAGGGCATTCAGATACAGCCGCTGCTCTATGATGCCAGCGGCAAGAAAAATTTGTCCGGGACATTTTCCGGCGCGCTGGATGTTTCGACCAGGGGTGAAACAGAAAAGTCCCTGCGAGGCAATCTGAAGGTTGATGGCCCGATACGCATGAAGCAGGGAAAAATCGAAGACATTGGCCTGGATAGTTCGGCGGTTGCACTGGCGCACGGGAATATTGCCGGGGATGCTATTTTTTATGACGTGATGAAATTTAACTTCAAAATGCGTGGAAAAAACAGGTGGTTAAACCATATCGTATTAAAAACATCGCATCTGGATGCCGAGGGCCATGTGAAGATTGCCGCCAACAAAAAGATAGAGGGGGAAATTATAACATCCGGCATTGGCGGCCTGGCCGGGGCAAGCCTTCTCATCGCCGGCACAACAGATAATATCAGGGTTTCTCCAGCTCCGTCTTCATTGATTGGAAGCGTGATTGGCGGCGCCGTAGGCGGCCCGGTTGGTGCAGGCATAGGCTCAAAGATCGGCAATAAGGTAGGAGAAATGATGCAGGACATTGGTAAAACGGTGAAGGATATTCTTGTCAAGTAAGGCTGAATTCCAGCCAACAACAGGCTTGGGAATGGCGCTACGTTAATTTTTTACTGGCGCTATGCGCCTTGCTCCCTTAAGGTGCGCGCAGCAGGACATGGTTTTTGAAGGTGTTTGGTCAATTCGGAAGTTTCTTCTCGATTTTCTCCAGCAACAATTTTAATAAACATGCATGCAATATCAAATAGAATAAATCGAGGTAAATGAAAGAATGGCTACTGGTACTGTAAAATGGTTTAACGATTCAAAAGGGTTTGGCTTTATTGCCCAGGATGATGGTGGAGATGATGTATTCGTACACTTTTCCGCAATTCAGTCTGAAGGGTTCAAGTCTCTGGCCGAGGGTCAGAAGGTTGAATTCGAGATTGAAGACGGTCAGAAGGGTCCGCAGGCTCGCAACGTTATTTCTCAATAAATCATGATCCGCTTTGCGGCATGAATAACGACACCCGCCCGGTTCGCCTGGCGGGTGTTTTTTTATCCTAGAATCCTCGGTTGGGAGTGCGTGCAGGGTGTAAGATATTGATTCGGGGCATCCATGCCCCTCACCCTGTCGGGCGGCTTGCAGCCGTCCAAACGGCTGTCCTGCCTTTTTGTGATTTGAAGGGCGTAACGGAAAAATCGTCGTCACCTTGCTGGTGATAAGAGTTTTTCCGTTTAGCAAAGCGAATCAAGAGCTTGCGCCATGTGGGTGCTTCCAACCGAGGATTCTAGGTTTATGCTGCAAAACGGCTTTACTGCGCTCGCGCCGATGTCCCAATCCCCAAAAATCTGCAAGACAGAACCTGACCCCTCACTCACAAAGATACCTGATAAAGATATGCCCGGCGTCACGCATGTTTGTCATAAGCTATTAAATTCCCCTTCGGGGCGGTTTTATTGATGAGTTTTTAACATGAAA
>CAYTFI010000008.1:0-7222 GCA_964437065.1 uncultured Zetaproteobacteria bacterium
TAACAGACAATGCCTTGATGCTTGCTATTTACGGGGGCTTTCGTTAGAAAGCGCGCCCGCTCGAAAGGGCGAATTCGCACACTGCCAGGTCCATTGTGCCCGAAAGGGTGGTTGGCGGTGGAGGAAAAAACAATCGGAGGACTTCAATGTCTCAATTTACTATGAAACAGCTGCTTGAAGCAGGTGTTCACTTTGGTCACCAGACCCGCCGCTGGAATCCCAAAATGGCGCCGTATATCTTTGGCAATCGTAACGGCATCCATATCATCGATCTTCAGAAAACGCTGCGCATGGCCAATGAATCGTATTCATTCATGCGTGAACTGGCTACGGCCGGCGGGCGCGTATTATTCGTTGGCACCAAACGTCAGGCCAGGGACGCTATCAAAGAGGAGTCGTTGCGCGCCGGTCAGTTTTTTGTCAACCACCGCTGGCTGGGCGGCACGCTGACCAACTTTGCCACGGTTCAACAGTCCGTGCGCAAGATGAAAGATTTACAGCGTCAGAAAGAAGAGGGTGTTTTTGAACTGCTGACCAAGAAAGAGGCTCTGCATCTGCAACGCCAGCTCGACAAGCTGGAGCGCTCGCTTGGCGGAATCAAGGAGATGACCGATCTGCCGGATTGCCTGTTTGTCATTGATGTGCGCCGGGAAGAGCTGGCTGTAAAAGAAGCGCAGAAGCTGGGCATCCCGGTTGTTGCTGTTGTTGACAGCAACTGTGATCCGTCCGGCATTGATTACATTGTTCCGGGCAATGATGACGCCATTCGCGCTGTGCGCCTGTTCTGCAGCAAGGTTGCCGACGCGCTGCTGGAAGGCGCTGAATCATGGCAGCTTGAAAATGCGCAGGATGGCGATGACGTGGTCGAAGCCATGGCGACTGATATCGTTGAAGAAACAGCCGACGAAGAATAAATGCATCGGCTCGGCGGCGGGTGAGCTGATCAGCTACGAAATTTTGAGATTACGGAGATAGATAAATGGGCATTACTGCTGCAGATGTAAAAAAGCTGCGTGATATGAGCGGCGCAGGAATGATGGACTGCAAACGGGCGCTGACCGAGACAGCGGGCGATATTGACGCTGCTGTTGATGCGCTGCGTAAAAAGGGGCTTGCCGCTGCCTCTAAAAAGGCCGGGCGGGTTGCCGCTGAAGGCCTGGTGCTTGCGCTTTCAAAAGGCAATGTCGGTGTCGTGCTGGAGGTAAATTCCGAAACTGATTTCGTTAGCAAGAACGAGCAGTTCACGGGCTTTGTCAATGCGATTGCTGAATTGATTATCAGGAAAGAACCGGCTGATGTGGATGCGTTAAAAACGCTGGACTTTGATGGCGAGCATAATGTTGAGCAGGCGCTGTCCCAACTGATTTCCACCATTGGCGAGAATATGAGCATTCGTCGATTTGCTCGCATCAGCGTGGATGGCCTGACTGCTTCCTATGTCCACGGGGCCGGAAAGATCGGCGTGCTGGTGGGGATTGAAGGCGATGTCGATGCCGGCCTGGCGCGCGGCCTTGCCATGCATGTGGCGGCGGCCAATCCGCGCTTTATCGCCCGCGAGGACGTCGATGCCGATACGGCGGCGCGCGAACGCGCCGTGCTTTCCGAGCGCGCTATTGCCAGCGGCAAGCCGGAGGCCATTGTTGACAGGATTGTGAGCGGTCAGATGAATAAATTCTATTCGGAAATCTGCCTGCTGGAGCAGGACTTTGTCATGGATACGGATATCAAGGTCGGCAAGGCGCTGGGTGATGCGAAAGTCGTGGCCATGGCCCGCTTTCAGCTGGGCGAGGGCATCGAGAAGAGAGAGGATGATTTTGCCGCTGAAGTTGCTGCACAGGTTGCCGGCGGCTGAGCGCCAATGACAAACGTCGCCGCAGAGGGTTCGACGCAGCGCTGTTATAAGCGGGTGCTGATCAAGCTTTCCGGCGAAGTGTTGATGGGCGACACCGCATTCGGCGTTGATACGGAAACGATTAACGGGTTGGCCGCCGAGCTTGTCGAGGTCGCCCATTCCGGCATAGAACTGGCCATCGTGATTGGCGGCGGCAATATTTTCCGCGGCATGAGCGGCATGTCCTCGGGCATGGATCGGGCCAGCGCCGATTATATGGGCATGTTGGCCACGATGATGAATTCCATCGCCTTGCAGGATGCGATTGAGCGACAGGGCGCTACCGTGCGGGTGATTTCCGCCCTGCATATCAAGGAAGTTGCGGAGCCCTACATTCGGCGCAGGGCGGTGCGTCACCTCGAAAAAGGCCGCATTCTTATTTTTGCAGCAGGCACGGGAAACCCCTATTTTACAACCGATACGGCGGCCAGTTTGCGCGCCATGGAAATTCAGGCCGATGCGGTGCTTAAGGGCACAAAGGTTGATGGCGTTTATACATCCGATCCGGTCAGGGATTCTGAGGCAAAAAAATATGCAACGTTGACGTTTACCGAGGCGTTGACCAGACGCCTTGGCGTCATGGATTCTACAGCCATGTCGCTGTGTCGGGATAATCATATGCCGATTGTCGTGTTTGACGTAACCACGCCTGGCCAGATGTTGAAGGCGGCATCCGGCGAGGCAGTCGGCACGCTGATTCAGGAGGTGTAATCAATGCCAGGTGATCTCAAAAGCAGAATGCAGAAGTCTATCATGGCTTTGAAGTCTGAACTCGCAACGATCCGCACGGGCAGGGCCAATGCCGCGCTGCTTGATCATGTCAAAGTTCCTTATTATGGCTCGGAGGCGCCGGTTTCACAGATTGGCAATATTTCGGTTCCGGAGCCCCGGATATTGATGATTACGCCCTGGGAGAAAAGTATGCTGGGTGATCTGGAAAAGGCCATTCTGAAATCAGACCTTGGTCTTAATCCGTCCAGTGACGGCGTTGCCTTGCGCATCATTTTGCCTGAACTGACCGAAGATCGCCGCCGCGAGCTGGTGAAACAGGTGAACGCCACCGGCGAGAAGGCCAAGGTGTCGATTCGCAATATCCGGCGCGATGCCAACGACGAGGTGAAAAGGCAGGTTCGGGACGACGGCTTGTCCGAAGATGAAAGCAAGCGCCTGCAGGATGAAATCCAGAAAGTGACTGACAGATTCGTTGCCGAAATTGATCAGATTGTCGAGCATAAAGATAAAGAAATTCTGACTGTCTGATGCCGCTGTTGCCAACGCTTTCGGCGTTTTCCCATCCTGTGGAGGCAGGCGCGCTGCCTGTTTCATGTTAAAAGAGGCTGACTCAATTCTGCCCGCCCACATTGGCATTATCATGGATGGCAACGGGCGCTGGGCGAAACAGCACGGTCAGCCGCGCATAAACGGGCATCGCGAGGGCGCCGCGCGCGTGCGTGATGTCGTTGAATGGGCCAGGGATGCGGGGATACGGCAGCTTTCCCTGTATGCATTTTCTACTGAAAACTGGAATCGTCCCAAGCTGGAAGTGCGCGCCCTGATGAGCCTGCTCGCCTTTGTGCTGCCTCAGAATGTGCCGGGCATGCAGGAAGAAGGTGTTCGTTTCCGGGTGCTTGGCGACATTTCCGCCCTGCCCGGAAGTGCGCGCAGGGCGGTTGAGCAGGCGTGCGAGGAAACTGTGGATAACGACGCAATCGACTTGATTATGTGCCTGAATTATGGCGGCCAGCAGGAAATCCTCGCCGGCGTGCAACGTGCGCTCGGCTGGATTCAGGCGCAAAAAAATCAACAGAAGGCGTTAGAGGAGCTCACGCCCGAAATGTTTCGCTCCATGTTATGGCGGCGTGATATTGCGCCGCTGGATTTGTTAATTCGAACCGGCGGAGAAAGACGGATTTCCAATTTTCATCTCTGGGACGCAGCCTATGCGGAGCTCTATTTCACAGATGTTTACTGGCCGGATTATTCAAGGCGGGAGTTTCAGGCGGCCCTGAATGACTATGCCGCACGCGAAAGACGCTATGGCAAAACCAGCGATCAGGTCGCCGCATGAGCGAGCTTGGCAAGCGAATTATCACGGCGGCGATTCTGCTGCTGCTGGTCTGGGGCTGGTATTTTCACCTCTCATCGCCATGGTTTGAACGCGCCCTGGCCTTGCTTGGATGGATCGCCACATGTGAAGTGGCGATCATGGTGAAGTTGCGTCGGCCTGTGGCTTATATGGCTGCCGCACTGCCTTTCTGGTGGCTCTTTTCCATCGCCCCGGACGTTGGACAGCTGTTGCTGTTATGCCTCGTCTGGTTCGCACTTTTTGTCTCATTTTGCCGCAATGCGCGGGCCTCGTTTGCTGATTTTCTGGCAGCAATCTGGCTGTTGTCATGGCTGTTCGCCTTTGCCTTCGCCATAGCGCGGACGCATGACAGCGCTCCTGGCCAGGCGCTGACGATCGGCGTTTGTCTGGCCGTATGGACTTCCGATATCGCTGCTTATTTTGTCGGCAGGGCGTGGGGCAGGCGAAAGCTTTGCCCTGCAATCAGCCCCGGTAAAACCATTGAAGGGCTGCTGGGCGGCCTGCTGTTCGCCTTGCCTGTGGCCATATTGTGCTGGCTTCAGTGGCATCTGTTTTCACTGACTGTCGCCATGATGCTTGCGCCGGTCGCCGTACTGGCCGGCGTGCTGGGCGATCTTTCCGAGTCATCCGTCAAGCGCATGGTCGGGGCCAAGGACAGCGGCAACTGGCTGCCCGGTCACGGCGGCATTCTGGATCGCATTGACGCCATCATCATGGCGGTGCCGGTTACCTGGGTCGTGTGGAGCCAGTTATGAGGCGGCTCACCATTTTAGGGGCGACCGGTTCGATCGGATGCAGCACGGCTGACATTATCTCACGACACGCAGACAGATTTTCAGCCTTTGCGCTAGTCGGACATCGTAATACGGAGCGGATGCTGCAACTGGCTGAACAGCTTCGCCCTGCCTGGGTGGTGATGACCGATCCGGATGCAGCCATCTCGCTTGCGGCAGGCCTGCCAGCCGGCGTGCGCATGGCCTCGGGCATGGATGCGGCCATTGAACTGTCGATTGCATCTGAAGTGGATATGGTGGTGGCTGCGATGGTTGGCTCGGCAGGCCTGCCCGCCGTGCTTGCTGCGGTAAAGGCCGGCAAACGTGTCGGTCTGGCCAACAAGGAGTGCCTTGTCATCGCCGGTGGCATTTTGATGGCTGCGGCGAGTGCGTCGGGCGCTGAAGTGATGCCGATTGATTCTGAACATGCCGCCATTCATCAATGCATGCACGGCCATGACAGAGGCTCGGTCACAGGCGTGACTCTGACCGCATCCGGAGGCCCCTTCCGCGACCGTGACCCGGCGACGCTCAGTGAAGTGACGCCCGAGCAGGCCATCGCGCATCCCAACTGGAACATGGGCGCCAAAGTCAGCGTTGATTCGGCCACCATGATGAACAAGGCGCTGGAACTGATCGAAGCGCACTGGCTGTTCAATCTCCCGGCTGACAAATTGTCCGCCATTATTCATCCCGAAAGTATTATTCATGCCTTGGTGGAGTATCAGGATGGCTCGGTTATGGCCCAGTTGGCCATGCCGGATATGCGCATGCCGATAGCTTATGCCATGCAGGCGGATGAGAGGCTGAGCACCGGCATCGCCAGGCTTGATCTGGCGCAGACGGGCCATCTGAGTTTTCACTCTGTGGATGAAGAGCGCTTTCCGGCCATGCGCCTGGTTCGACATGTTTTGCGTGGCCATGATTCGCTGGCGATCGCCCTGAACGCCGCCAATGAGGTCGCCAATGCCGCCTTTCGTCAGCGGCGGATCGGTTTTATGGACATCGTGGCGACAGTGGAAAAGGTGCTCGCAGGAGTGAAGAATGCACCTGTTGGCTCACTGGACGAGGTGTTGATGCATGATGCGCATGCCAGAGCAATGGCGCGCCAGGCGGTGGCCGGGTGAGTGAGCTTTTGCATACGTCGCTGGCCTTTATCGTGGCCATAGCACTGCTGGTCGCGGTGCATGAATTCGGCCATTTCATTGTAGCGCGAAAGCTCGGCATCAAAGTGGAGAAATTTTCAATCGGCTTTGGTCCGGCCCTGTTTTCATGGCGCAGTCGGGATGGCGAAGTGTTGTATGTTATCGCCGCTATTCCGATGGGCGGTTTTGTAAAAATGCTGGGGGAGAATCCCGATGAGCAAGGTGATCAGGCCAGGACGGAGCTGTCGGCTGAGGATCAGGCCAGGGCGTTTGACGCCCAGCCGGTGTGGAAGCGCGCTTCGGTCGCCATCGCCGGGCCGGGATTTAATTTTGCCTTTGCTGTGCTGGCTTATATGCTCGTCGGATGGCTGGGGCAGGCGGTTTTGCCTGCTATCGCCGGCCAGGTTGATTCTGCATCCATTGCCCGGGCCGCAGGTCTGCAGGCAGGCGACCGCATCGTTGCTGTAGGGCAAAATGATGTTCATTCATGGCAGCAGATGGAAGAGTTGCTGAAAGAGCGGGCGGGCCAGCCGGCCAGGCTGAAGCTTCTGCGGCAACAACTCGCGCTCAGCATAGATCTGAATATTCCGCAGCCGGAGAAGGATCCGCTGCTGGTAAATATGACGGAATTGCTGGGCTTTGATCCGGGGCTGACCGTCAGGGTTGAGGCAGTGGTTAAATCATCGCCTGCTGACCGTGCAGGGCTGCAAGCCGGCGATGTGATTGAGAAGATTAACGGCGAGCCCGTTGCCAGCGTTCATCGCTTAATCAGTCTGATCCAGGCGCACGCAGGCCGGCATATTATCGTCGAGGTCAAGCGCGGTGACGCCCTGTTGCAACTCGACGCAGTCCCTGAAACGGCCCGGAATGAGAAAGCGCGGATCGGCATACGCCTGTCTTCGCAGGCGGCGCACGGGACAGAGCTTTATCGAATGGGCTTATGGGATGGCATGAGATTTGGTTTTGTGCGCACCTGGGAAATGACAGCAATGACGTTGAAGGTTTTTGGCAAGATGGTGACAACGGTTATCTCCCCCGATAATCTCGGCGGCCCGATCGCTATTGCGCAGATGGCCGGGAAAGCAGCTGAGCTGGGGCTGGTTTACTTCATCAGCTTTCTGGCTTTAATCTCTGTCAATCTCGGAGTATTAAACCTGTTTCCTGTTCCAGTGCTCGATGGCGGGCATTTGCTGTATCTTGGTCTGGAGAAAATAAGGGGGAAGCCATTGTCTCCCAAAATATTGGAGTATGCGCAGATGGCAGGTTTGGCGCTGATTATCACATTGATGGCATTTGCCTTTTATAATGATCTTATACGCTAGTGCTC
>CAYTFI010000008.1:7322-25528 GCA_964437065.1 uncultured Zetaproteobacteria bacterium
TTCAAAACCGGCTTTTTTAAGGATATTTATGTATCTGGCTCGCGTACAGGTCGCGGCGTTAATCTGGTGGTGCATGTGAAGGAGTACCCGTTGATTGCCAGTGTGAAATTCGAAGGCAACTCTGAAGTGTCGGGCAAGGATCTGAAAACCAGAATGAAACTGAAGCCGGGAAGAGTATTTAGCCCGGGCAATCAGGAGTCGGATCGAAACCTGATGCGCAAGGGATACCTGAAAAAAGGCTATTATCAGGTTGCTATCCGGTTCAGGCAGAAGGTCAGGGCTGATGGCAGGCTTGATGTGGTTGTGGATGTCCACGAAGGCGAAATCACCCGCATCAAACGCATCAGATTCATTGGTAACAAGCAGTTTTCCAGTTCCACGTTGCGCTCCGAGATTGCTTCGAGACAATCCGACTTTGCTGCATGGATTTCAGACCGGGATATTTATGATCGCAAACGATTTGGAGCCGATGCCCAGCTTCTTCAACAATTCTATATGAATAACGGCTATATTGATTTCAGCGTGGAATCGATGGTGCTGGCGCTGTCAAACGACAAGAGCGGATTTGATCTGACCTACAGCCTGCATGAGGGCAATCAGTATCAGGTGGGCGATATACAAATACAGGGCGATGCTGCACCGGATAAAGATACGCTGATGGAGTTGGTTGAGCTGAAAGAGGGACAAACTTTTTCCGCCGAAGCCATGCGCCATTCAATTGAAGCCATGACAGACAGGGTTGGCGATGAAGGCTTTGCCTTCGCAACGGTCACCCCGCTGATGAAACGTGATATTCACGCGAAAACTGTTGCGATTACTTTTGATATTGAGAAGGGCAAAGAAGTTTATATCGAGAGGGTGGAGATCGCAGGCAATGAAAAAACCGAGGATATTGTTGTGCGAAGGCTGCTGAAACAGGTTGAAGGCGCCAGATATTCCGCCAGTAAAGTGAAAAGCAGTAAAACAGCCTTGAGGCGGGCGCCCTATGTGGAAGATGTCCGTGTCTCCCTGCCGAAAGGATCATCGGCTGATCAGGTGAATATGAAAATTGATGTTACCGAGAAAAAAACCGGATCAATCGCGGGTGGAATTGGTTTTTCGCAACAGGAAAAGCTTACCGTGACAGCGAAAATAAGTGAAGAGAATGCCTTTGGCAAGGGCTACAGGGTGAACCTTAATGGATCGATTGGCGCAATCACCCAGAACTACAATGCCAGCCTGACCGATCCGTTTTTCATGGGCAGAAACATGAGCGCATCGGTGAATGCGTTTAAAACCGAGGTGAACCCTTTAAACTCCACTACCTACACCCAGAATTCAACCGGAGGGGGCCTGGGCTTTGGCATCCCGATTGCTGAATTTTGGAATTATGGCATTAACTATCAATACACCACAACGAACCTGACCGGCATTCTCCCTGCTTCATCAATTATTCTGCTGTCTCAGGCCGGAAAACAGACAACGGGCGAGTTGACCCAGTCACTGAGCTGGGACACCAGAGATCGGACCATAGCAACCTCGGAGGGGCATCTGGAAACCCTGGCTGTGGGCGTGGCCGGGCTCGGAGGCGATAATCAATTCTGGGCCGCTTCGTTTTCGAGTGCGCTATATGTACCCTTTGGCGAAGACAGGGATATCGTGTTTAACCCTTCTATACAGTCCGGCTATATTCGATCCTATGGCGGGAAAAAGGTGCCTTTGTACAGGCGTTTTTCGCTGGGCGGCATTGGCACGGTGCGCGGCTATGAGTCCAGTGGCATATCATTACGCGATCCTGCAACGGGCGAGGCTATCGGTGGAGATAAATATATCAGTGCGGAGCTGAACCTGTTTTTTCCGATGCCATTTATGCAAACAGATGGTTTTCGAGGCGTGGTTTTTCTTGATGCCGGCACGGTTTGGGGATCCGCGTCTACAACGGTTGGCACGGCCTCCATTAATATAAATGAACCTATCTCTTTATCACGCATCCGTTCTGCGGCAGGATTCGGCTTTGAATGGTTGTCGCCTGTTGGCCCGATAGTGATGTCCTGGGGATTCCCCATTCGTTCAGTGGCGGGAGATATTGAAAAGACTTTTGAGTTTTCGCTGGGCCGCTCATTCTGAAACATTAAAAAGCTAAAAGGGGTAAGTATGCATCATAAAGTAAGTCTTGGAGCTTTATCTACATTGTTAGGCGTCATGCTGTGTTCGGTTTTTTCATCCGCATATGCTGCCGATATCAAGATAGGCTATCTTGATTATAAAAGCGCTATTGAGAATACTTCAAAATACCAAAAGGCCTTGCATCGACTTGAAGCGCTGGTGGATGCGAAGAAGAAAGAAGCCAAAGGCCTGCAGGATAAAATAATTAAAATCCAGGATGACTTGCGAGGCCAGTCCATGACCATGAACCCGACATTTCGGGCGCAGAAGGAACAGGAGCTTGGCCGGTTGAAATTACAACTGGAGCGCATGGGTCAGGATGCAGAGATGGAACTTGGCCAGAAGAAACAGATGATGGATAAGGCCAGCATGGAAAAGTTTCGTAAAGTGGTTGCCGATTATGGAAAAAAACATGGATATGACATGATCGTTCTTAAGCCGATGATTCTGTACGCCAACCCGAAATATGATGTGACGCCCGAGATTACCAAACTGATGGATGCAGCGAAGTAGGTTGGAGTCTGTTGACAACTTTATCGCTCCAGGAAGTCGCTGAGGCTGTAAACGGGACTGTCGAAGGACTGGACGGAGACGCATCGAAGGCCCTCATCACCGGCGTCAACAGCCTGGGTGACGCCGGCATTGGCGAGATCACGTTTCTTGCCAATAAACGCTACAAAAATGGCTTGTCGGGCACATGCGCTACAGCTGTTTTGCTGGCTGCCGGCGACCCTGCTCCGGAGCAATGCGCCGTGGTTCGTGTTGCCGATCCCTACCTTGCCTTTGCCTTGCTGCAGCGATTGTATTTCCCGCCGCCAAGGGCGGACGGGGCGCGCCATGCCTCTGCCGTTATCGATTCCACTGCCATTCTGGCCGCCGATGTTTCTGTTGCAGCTCATGCCGTTATTGGCGCTCATGCCCAAATTGGCGCAGGCTCAATCATAGGCGCAGGATGCATAGTCGGAGAGGGCGCCCGCATTGGCGATTTCTGCCTTATGCATGCCAATGCCGTGGTTGCTTCCGGCTGCGTCCTGGGCGATCATGTTATTTTACAGTCCGGGGCGGTGATCGGTTCGGACGGTTTCGGTTATGCATGGAGCGGGTCCGAGCATCTGAAGATTCCTCAGGTCGGTCGCGTGATTCTTGAGAGTGATGTCGAAATCGGCGCGAACACATGTATTGATCGCGGCGCCATAGGCGACACGGTGATCGAACGTGGCGTCAAGCTCGATAACCAGATTCAGATAGCTCACAATGTTCGCATTGGCGCTTATAGCATTATGGCCAGTCAGGTTGGCATTTCCGGCTCAACAAAGATTGGCGCAGGCTGTCAGTTTGGCGGCCAGGCAGGGCTTGCCGGCCATTTGAATGTGGGCGACGGATGCAGGCTGGCGGCGCAGAGCGGCGTTATGGCCGATCTTGAGGCTGGCGGCGTTTATGCGGGCAGTCCGGCCATGCCGCATCGATTGTGGCTGCGCGTTTCTGCATTGATGAGCAAGCTTCCCGAGTTATGGAAGTTGCGGCACAAGCATGATCAGTAAAACCGTTAAGCCTGGAATTCTCAGTCGGGAGTGCGTTCAGGGTGCAAGATATTGATTTGAAGGGCGTAACGGAAAAAATCGACGTCACCTTGTTGGTGACAAGAGTTTTTCCCTTTGGTAAAGCGAATCAAGAGCTTGCGCCATGCGGGTGCTGCCAACTGAGGCTTCCAGGTTAAAAAGTTCCGGGGGAATTATATGCCAGCGTTAAACATCGATGAAATCATGTCCCGTCTTCCTCACCGGTATCCCTTTCTGCTCATTGATCGGATCATTGATTTCACTCGGGGAGAATCAATCCGGGCGCTTAAAAATGTAACCGTGAATGAACCGCAGTTTACCGGGCATTTTCCTTCTCATCCGGTGATGCCGGGCGTGTTGCTGGTGGAGGCGATGGCGCAGACCGGCGGCGTGCTGGCATTTCAATCGGTGCAGGATAACCGGGAATATCTCGTTTATTTCACCGGGATCGACGGCGTCCGTTTTCGTAAACCGGTTGTTCCCGGCGATCAGGTGATTTTTGAGCTCACCAAATTGCGTCAGCGAGGCCAAATGTGGAAATTTCGAGGTGAAGCCTTTGTCGAGGGCGAACTCGTTTGCGAGGGCACCCTGATGGCGGCGCTTGTGCCTCAGGATTAACGCCGGTTATGGGCATTGTCATTCATCCCTCAGCGATTGTGGAGCCCGGGGCGCAATTGGGCGCAGGCGTTCGCATTGGCCCAAATTGCCTGGTAGGGCCGAATGTCACCCTTGGCGAGGGTACGGAGCTGATTTCGCATGCCGTGGTAACCGGTCGCACCAGCATGGGCGTCGGCAACAGGGTGTTTCCGTTTTCCTCTCTGGGTCAGGAGCCCCAGGACCTGAAATATCATGGGGAACCGTCAGAAGTCATTATCGGAGATAACAATACGATTCGTGAGAATGTCACCGTCAACGCCGGGACTGAGGGCGGCGGCATGGTGACGCGAATAGGCGACGACAATTTGCTGATGGCCTACGTCCACATCGCGCATGATTGCGAGCTTGGCAACGGCATTGTGCTGGCCAACTGCGCAACGCTTGCGGGCCATGTCGAGGTGGATGATGGCGCCATTATTGGCGGCCTTTCCGCTATTCAGCAGTTTGTGCGCATTGGACGGCTTTCAATGATCGGCGGCATGTCCGGCGTTACCAAGGATGTGCCGCCGTTCTGTCTGGTCGCAGGCGGCTATCGCTCCGGCCTGAGCGGCCTGAATATGATTGGCTTAAAAAGGCATGGATTCAAGCTTGATCAGGTGAGCAGGCTTAAGGAAATTTACCGTATTCTTTTACAGCAAAGCGGCAATCGCGAAGAAAGGCTGGCTGAAGCTGAAAGGGCGCTTGTCGCCGATGATGAACCGTCGCATGCCTTGTTTGAGTTTGTTCGCAGCGCCAGGCGCGGGCTGACCAGGCATTGTCGCGACAGTGAATGATTGCATGCCGAAAAAACAAACGAAGAAAATTGGCCTTATTGCCGGTTACGGCCATTTTCCGCTGGAGCTGGCTGCGGCCCTGAGCGGCGCAGGCATGGAAGTGCATGCCGTTGCCGCACGCGAGGAGACAGCAGTCGACATTGAACAATATGCCGCCTCAACCTGCTGGCTGCATGTTGGTCAGATTGGCGGTATGATCAAGGCCTTCAAAAGAGCTGGCGTGGAACATGTGGTGATGGCGGGGAAGGTTCGCAAGCTGCATTTGTTCCGGAATTTTCGTCCCGATCTGACTGCCGTGAAAGGACTCCTGCGCCTGAAAGACAAGCGTGATGATTCGATTCTGAATGCCATTGCCGATCTTTTGCATGAAGGCGGCCTGACGCTGATAGAGCAAACCCTTTATGCCGGTGAAATGCTGGCTGGAGAAGGGCATCTGGCAGGCCCTGATGTCAATGCGCGTTATACAGATATTGAATTCGGCTTTACCCAGGCCAGAGGAGTTGCCGGGCTGGATATTGGCCAGACCGTTGTCGTGCAGAATCAGGCCGTGCTGGCGGTTGAGGCGATTGAGGGAACGGATGAAGCAATCAGGCGCGGCGGCTTGCTGGGCAGCGGGCAGGCGGTTGTAATCAAGGTGGCGAAGCCAAATCAGGATCTGCGCTTTGACGTTCCTGCGGTCGGGCCCGATACGCTGGAGACAATGAAGTCATCCGGCTGCAGCCTGATTGCAGTCGAGGCAGGTAAAACGCTGTTGATTGAACGTCGGCGCTTTATCGAACTGGCCGGACAGCTTGGCATTTCCGTTTATGGCTATGCAGGAGATTGAGCGTTCATTCCAGTCGATCGGATTTGATGGGGTGTGAACGGGATGACTGTGAGTATTGACTGGCTGGCGCAGGCCGTGCCGCAGACAGCGGGGCTGCATCCCTATGCGCCAGGCAAACCGGTGCAGACGTTGTTGCGCGAAAAGGGCCTGACGCGTGCGCTGAAGCTGGCTTCCAACGAGAATCCCTGCGGGCCGCCGCCAAAAGCGCTTGCAGCCATGCGAGATGCGGCAGCTCAGGCGCACCGCTATCCCGACGGCGACGCCCATGCGCTGAAATCGAGGCTGGCTGAATTTCATGCTGTCGACTGCGAGCAGATTCTGATCGGCAATGGCTCGAATGAGGTGCTGGAGCTGTTCATTCGCACATTCGCCGGCGTCGGCGATGAAGTGATTTATTCCCGGCGCGGATTTATCGTCTATGCGCTTGCGTCGCAGGCGGCGGGGGCGAGCGGCGTAGCGGTCGCCGAATCCGACGGCCTGGCCCATGACCTTGATGCCATGGCCGCCGCTGTGACAGCCAGAACCAAGGTCGTTTGCGTTGCCAATCCGAACAACCCGACAGGCGCACTGCACGGCAATGAAGCCATTCAGAAATTCCTGAACCGTTTGCCGCGCCGGGTGATTGTCATTATTGATGAAGCCTATTATGACTATGTCGCAGATGAGCTGGGCGATTCGATGACGGTGCTCCGCCATCCGGGACTGGTGATCTGCCGCACCTTTTCCAAGGCCTATGGCCTTGCCGGTTGTCGGGTCGGTTATGCCGTGGCCGATAGCGCCATTATCGCGCTGGTCAACCGTTTTCGCGAGCCGTTTAATGTCAGTCTGCTGGCTCAGGCTGCCGCCGCAGCGGCGCTGGATGATGGCGAATGGGTGAAGGCCCGCGTGGCTGAAGCCGTGTCGGAACGCGGGCGGCTTGAGGCTGCGCTCGGAGCAATGGGTCTGTTGGGGGGCAACAGTTTCGGCAACTTTGTGCTGTTGCGTCACAGCAACTGCGCCGGGATTTTGCGCCGACTGGAAGATCACGGCATCATCCCTCGCCCGCTTGCGCCCTACGGCATGCCCGATTATCTGCGCATTTCGGTTGCAACGCCTGAACAGAATGCTGAATTTCTGTCGCTTCTGGAAGGCGTTGTAGCGAGCGTGGCAGGCTAACGGTGAAACGCGAATATGCGCAACAGGGGCAGGAGCTTGAGGTCATTATGAATCCGATAAAACATCTTGCGGTGATTGGCGTCGGCCTGATCGGCGGTTCGCTCAGCCTCGCCCTGAAAAAGGCGGCTGCCGTTGAGCGCATCACCGGCGCGGGGCGCAATAGCGACAATCTGGAGCTTGCGCAAAGGCTCGGCATTGTCGATGACTGGACGCATGATATAGCAGAAGCGGTTGTCGATGCGGATCTGGTGCTGCTGGCGGCGCCGATGGGGGCCTATGATGAACTGTTCAGGGCCATGGCCGGCGCCTTGCCGGAGCAGGCGATCGTCACCGATGCCGGCAGCACCAAGCAGTCGGCGATAGCGGCGGCGCAACAACGATTGCCAAATCCGGGCCGTTTCGTGCCGGCGCATCCGATTGCCGGCACAGAACATTCCGGCGCGGGCGCCGCCTTTGCCGGGTTGTTTGAAGGCCGCCTGTGCATTCTCACGCCCGACGCCCGCACTGATGCGGATGCGTTGGCAGTCGTACAGGGCATGTGGGAGCGCGCCGGCTGCAATATTCAGATCATGGATGCAAGCGAGCATGATGAGGCGCTGGCCGGGGTCAGTCATCTGCCGCATCTGGCGGCATTCGCTCTGGTTAATGCCGTACGCAGGCAGGCAGGTGAAGATCCCTTTCGCTTTGCTGCCGGCGGGTTCAGGGATTTCACCCGAATCGCCTCTTCATCGCCGCAAATGTGGCGTGATATCGCCTTGTGCAACAGCCAATCCTTACTTGGCAAAATTGACGCCCTGCAGAATGAGCTGGCAGTTCTGCGCCAGGCGCTGGAGGCGGGCGACGGGGATCGTCTGCTGAAAGAATTCGAGGCGGCCAGAGACGCCCGCGACAGATGGCTGAAGAAGCAGTGAATCCGGGCGGGACACTGATTGCGGGCCCGGCTCAGGGGCCGCTGAGGGGAGATGTCATCGTGCCCGGAGACAAGTCGATGTCGCACCGGGCCGTCATGCTGGCCGCATTGGCGGATGGCGAAACCGAGATTCACGGTTTTCTGCCGGGCGAGGATAATCTGGCGACGGCGCAGATGTTCATCGACATGGGCGTGGGCATAACGTGGTTGAATGATGAGAAAACATCATTACGCGTCGATGGCGCAGGTCTGCACGGCTTGCAAAGACCTGCCGGGCTGCTTGATGCGGGCAATTCCGGCACCTGCGTGCGCCTGATGACCGGCGTTCTGGCCGGGCAGAATTTTGCCGCCACGATGACTGGCGACGCCTCGTTGCAAAAGCGTCCCATGCAGCGGGTGACCGAGCCTGTGCGCCGGATGGGCGCCACGGTCGAAGGGAGGGACGGGGGTACGATGCTGCCGTTGACCATTCATGGCGGCAGGCTGAAGGGCATTCATCACGTCTCCGGCGTGGCCAGCGCGCAGGTGAAATCATGCGTGCTGCTGGCCGGGCTGTATGCCGAAGGTGAAACGCGGGTCAATGAACCCAGACCCACGCGCGATCATACCGAGCGCATGCTGCCGTTGTTTGCCCAACCCGTGCAGGTTGATCGGAATGCAACCATTATTCTGCCCCCCGCAGGCAGGCTGATCGCGCCCGAATCGGCGGTGAATATCCCTGCCGACCCCTCTTCAGCCTGCTTCTTCGCCGTAGCGGCAAGTCTGGTGCATGGCTCGGAGATCACGATTCGCGGCATCGGCGTCAATCCGCGACGTGATGGCTGGCGCAGGATATTGCTCGGCATGGGAGCGAAGCTTTTACTTTCGGACGAATCAAATGTGGGTAAAGAGCCTGTAGCGGATATTGGTGTTACGTCAGGCCGCCTGCACGGGCTTCGGGTTAACGCCGATGATGTGCCCGACGCCATTGATGAGTTCCCTGCATTATTTGTTGCCGCGGCGCTTGCCGATGGCGAATTTGTCCTCAACGGGGCGGAGGAGCTTCGAGTGAAGGAGTCCGATCGCATTGCCGCCATGGCGGTCGCCCTGCGCAGCGCGGGGGCGAGGATCGAGGAACGCTTTGATGGCGCCTGTATTCAGGGCGTGGCGCAACTCAGGGGCGATATGGATGTGGATGCGCATGGCGACCATCGAATTGCCATGGCCATGGCCGTTGCGGCGCAGCGGGCGCAAGGCGAGATTCGCATTCATCATGCCGCTGCAATCGCTACCAGCTTCCCGGACTTCGTGCCGCTGGCGCAGGCGATCGGCATGAATGTGCGCTGGCAGGATGAAGGGATCGCGGCATGAGCGAATGGCGGGCAATGGTCGCCTTGCGCATTGCCATTGATGGGCCGTCCGGCTCCGGCAAGGGCACGGTGGCGAGAATGTTGGCGAATGAAATCGGCCTGCCGGTGCTGGATACAGGGCTGCTCTATCGCCTGATCGGCGCTGTCGCTGTCGATCGCGGCATAGACTTGAATCATGAAGATGCGCTGGCCGGGCTGGTTGGCGACATGCTGGCGGCAGTGGCATGGACCGAGTCGGGCGTATCCTTTGAGGGAGAGCCGTGGACGGACAGGCTGCGCAGCGAAGAGGCCGGCGCCGCCGCATCAATCGTGGCGGCGCAGCAGGGAGTTCGTGAACGGCTGCTTGTCTTGCAGCGCAAGCTGGCGGAGCCGGGCTGTGTCATGGATGGGCGAGATATCGGCACAGTGGTGCTGGCGGATGCGCCGGCTAAGTTTTTTCTGACTGCCACGGTGCGCGAGCGGGCGCGTCGGCGCTGGATGCAATTCAATGGGCCGAATTCGATGCAAGGTCTGGAGCAGGTTCTGGCTGACTTGAAAAAACGTGACCAACGGGATAGAGATCGTCAGCATGCGCCGCTATGTCAGGCGAAAGACGCCATTGTCATTGATTCGACAACCCTGCGGGTGGATGAAGTGGTGGACAGGATGTTGGGCGTGCTGGAGCGGCGGGGTTTAATAGGGCTGGAAAATACACAATACTGAATAACAATTCATTGCATGAATTGATCACAGGATGGAACAACAATGAGTGAAGCTGAAGGGCTGGAAAACATACAGGAAGCGCAGAGCGGAGAGATGGAGGAGGAGTCATTCAAACAGATGTTTGAGGCTTCGCTAAAGGAGCAGCCGGTTGTTCGTCGTGGAGAGATGATCAGGGGCATGGTGGTCAGTTGCACCGCCGATGCCGTCATTGTTGATGTTGGCGCCAAGGGCGAGGGCTCTATACCGGCGTCTGAATTTGTTGAAGCTGGCCTGGAAATTCCATCTGTCGGCGATGACGTCGAGGCGCTGGTTCAGTCAGTCGGAGGCAGGGCCGGGGTGAGCTTGTCAGTGCTGGCCGCCAGACAGCGCAAAGCATGGCAATCCATAGAAAGCGCGCTGGAAAACAGCGAAACTGTTGAGGCGGTGGTGACGGCTCAGGTGAAGGGCGGCTATCGGGTGAATCTGGCCGGATTGAACGCCTTCATGCCCAGATCGGAAGCCGATCCCGATGTTCGCATTCAGGCGGAACAGCTTATCGGCCAGACATGTCAGGTGGCCATACTGGAGGCGCGTCGCAAGCCGGAGAATATTGTCGTTTCCCGGCGCAAGCCTCTGGCTGCCATACAGGAGGCCAGACAGGCCGAATTTTTCAACAGCGCATCTGTTGGCGATAAAGTTACAGGCAAAGTCAAACGCATGGCGGACTTCGGCGCCTTTGTCGACATGGGCGGCGTGGATGCCCTGTTGCATGTGTCGGATATCTCATGGCGGCGCATTCATCATCCGTCCGAGATGCTGTCGGTCGGCCAGAATATTACCGTTGAGATAGTTAAGCTGAACGCAGAAACCGGCAAGGTTTCGGTTTCGATGAAGTCTCTGCAGGCCGATCCGTGGGATCATGTCGCCGCCACCTATGAGCCGGGCATGCGGGTGACCGGCACGGTTCGGCTGCTGCTGGATTTTGGCGTGGTTGTTGAGCTGGAGCCCGGTGTCGAAGGCATGATTCATCGCTCGGAATTAAGCTGGGTGAAAAAGGATGTGAAGCCGGCGCAGGTTTTGTCCGAGGGCGATGTGGTTGATGTAGCCGTGCTGGAGGTGATTCCCGATTCGCGTCGCATTCGCCTGAGCCTGAAGGCTGTGACTGAAAATCCGTGGCAGGGCTGGCTGGCGGATCATCCTGTTGGTTCGCATATTACGGGAAAGATAAAAAACATTACGGATTTCGGTTTCTTTGTGCCGGTTTCCAAACATATGGATGGCTTGGTGCATCTGGAAAATCTGTCATGGAAACAGGAAGCGACCGAGGCCCTGGCGGGCTATGGCAAGGGCCAGGAAGTTGAATGCGTCGTCCTTGGCGTGGATGTCAAGCAGCAACGCATTTCATTGGGCGTAAAACAGCTTTCAGGGGATCCTTTTGATCTGTTCATTAATGGAGTGAGCCGCGGCAGCAGCGTCAATGGCAGGGTGGTGGAGATGAAGTCCGGCGGCGCTATAATAGAAGTGGCCGATGGCGTGCGTGCGTTTCTCAGCACCCGGGAGGTGCCGCGCGACCATGAAGAACTGAAGCCGGGCGTTGAAGTTGAAGCCAAAGTTATTGAAATAAACCGCAAACGTCGTCAGGTTGCATTATCTATCTCGCAGCAGTTGCGCGATGAAGAGCGCGATGCTGTGCGTAATTATTCCAGACAGAGCGCCAGGGATGATACGCCTTCGGCGCTGGCGCTGGAGTTGCAGCGCAAGTTGTTGGGGAAAGTCGGCTAGCCTGTGCGCAGCCAGGGAGAAGCAGGAGGAGCAGATGACAAAATCTGAATTGGTGAGCAAGATTGTTGAAATGAAAGAAGAGGTCAGCCTGCGCGAGGCTGAAGTGGTGGTGAACACAATTTTTTCCGTTATTGGCGACGCCATGGCCGCGGGCGGCCATGTAGAACTTCGCGGCTTTGGCAGTTTTACCACCAGAGAGCGCAATGCCAGAGTCGGGCGCAATCCCAAGACCGGCGAGGCGGTGCTGGTGTCCGCCAAGACCGTGCCGCATTTCAAGCCGGGCAAAGAGCTTCGTGAGCGAGTAGACAGCAAAACATAAAGCCGAATCAGCATGCACGGTTCGAGTTCTGTTAACTGGATAAACGTACTGGTTGTCGTTGTGCTGACATCGTTTGCGACGATGTTTGCTCTGGCCAATGTCACCGAAGTTCGCATTCACTTTTTGGGCGTCAGCAGCGCGTCCGTCCCTGTTTTTATTCCTGTTTTTACTGCCTTTCTGCTGGGCTTTTGCGGCGGGGTTCTGTCACTCAGCTTTTCCAGGCGCAAGCATAAACAGGAGATTTCCTGGCTGCGCAAGGAGCACATGGATTTGCAACGGGAAGTTGATAATCTGCGCAATATCCCTCTTCAAGACGACGTATGAATACCTTGTTGCTGGCTATCACTGCCGCTGCACTGGTGGCGCTGGTGGTGTTGATGACGCGCCCCAATGCGCCTGTAAGCGAGGATAGACCGGAGGAAGACAGACGCATTTCCCCGCTGTTGCGCGGCATCAATTATCTTCTTTCCGACGAGCCGGACAGGGCTTTGCAGGAGATGGTGCAGGTGGCGCGGTTGCGCTCTGAATCTGCCGATGTATATATGGCTTTGGGGGAAATGTTCCGTTCCAAGGGCGAGATTGGCCGCGCCGTGCGGATTCATCAAAATCTCCTGGCCCGCCCTGACTTGCCGAAATCCATGCACTTGCAGGCACATATTGCGCTTGCCATAGATTTTCAGACCGGCGGCTTGCTGGATCGGGCTCTGCTTCAATACCAGAAAGCGTTGGATATTCAATCTGATCACGTTGAAGCGCTTGAAGCCAGCATGCGGATTCGGGAACAGAGCAGCGAATGGGAGATGGCCGAAGAGCTGCTGTCTCGGCTGGAGCGGGTGCGGGGAGAGTCATACGGTTCGCATCGGGCCTATCTTTTTGCCGAGGTCGCACGCCAGTGTTGTCGCCAGGGCGAGATTGAGCAGGCGCACGGCTTTGCCGCCAAGGCGCTGGACTTGGACGTGTCATGCGCTCCGGCGCGGATTGTGAATGTCGAGCTGGCCTTGCAGGAGAAGGATTCGACTGCCGCCGAGGCGGAAATTGGCGGCCTGTGGGATCATGCATCGGAGCATTTTCCGCTTATTATCCCTTTGTTATTGCAGCACGCGGAATTTTATGAATTACAGGGAAGAGAGATGTTGCGCAAACTTGCCGAGCAACATCAGGATCCGGAAGTGCTGCTGGCATGGCTGGAGGCTGTAGCTGAAGCGCTCGGCGCTGAAGAGGCGAAGAAGCTGTGTCAGGCCCTGGCTTTCGTGCCCGACTCACTGCGAGCTTCGTTGCGTTTGCAGGCGATTATAGGGGAAGAAGGCGATGCGCATACGCGTTTTTCGCGGGCGTGGCGAAAGACGGCAAAAAATTATACTTGTGATCAGTGCGGGGTGGAAGTAGTGGAAATGCGCTGGCAATGTCCTCAATGCCACTCGTGGGGCAGCCTGCATCCGAAAAGCGAAGAAAAAATATAATGCGCGACCGCCTGATGGTTGCGCTGGATGTGGAGCATGCAGATCGGGCCCTGTCGCTGCGGGACCAATTGCAGGATGCGGTTGGCTGGTTCAAAATCGGTTTGCGCCTGTTTGTCGCCGAAGGGCCGCAACTGGTGCGAAAAATCAACTGCAACCACAAGGTTTTCCTCGATCTGAAATTTCATGATATTCCCAACACAGTGGCGCAGGCGGTGCAGAGCGCCGGAGATCTGGGCGTTGATATGATCAATGTGCATGCCGCTGGCGGCGTGGAGATGCTGGAGGCTGCGGCGAACGCAGCGGGAGCTTTTCCGAAGATGAAGCTGATTGCTGTCACGGTTTTAACCAGTGATGTCATGGCCGGGGAGCAAGCGCGGAAGGAGGCCCTGCAACGGGCTGCAATGGCGCGGGATGCAGGCCTTGACGGCGTCGTGTGCAGCGTTGGCGAAGCGGCTGCGATCAAACAGGCCTGCGGCAGGGGCTTTCTGGTCGTCACTCCGGGCATCCGCCGGGGGGGACAGGATGTTCAGGATCAGAAGCGTGTGGCCGACCCGGCTGCGGCCATCCGGGCCGGCTCCGATTACCTGGTTGTCGGACGCCCGATTCTACAGGCGGACGACCCGGCGCGGGCGGCGCGCGAGACCCTGTCAATGATGCGATCCGCCGTTGATGAACAATGCCTTGATGACTGAGAATCGCTATGAATCCACTCTGGCGCCTTATGCCTGTCGCACAGCCTGCTCTCGCGGCCGCGTGCACAATGAAACGGAATCAGCGCACCGCAATCCCTACCAGAGAGACCGGGACCGCATTATTCATTCCACGGCGTTTCGCCGCCTTGAGTACAAGACGCAGGTTTTTGTCAATCATGAAGGCGATCATTATCGCACGCGCCTGACCCATTCGATCGAGGTGGCTCAGATTGCCCGTTCAATCTGCCGGGCTATGGGCCTGCATGAAGATCTGGCCGAAGCGGTTGCTCTTGCCCACGACCTTGGCCACACGCCTTTCGGTCATTCGGGCCAGGATGCGCTGGATGCAGTAATGCAGCCTTACGGAGGCTTTGAACATAATCGCCAGTCGTTGCGCATTGTCGAAAGGCTTGAACACAAATACGCAGCCTTTCCCGGCTTGAATCTGACCTTTGAAACGCGCGAGGGAATTGTAAAGCATCACTCGGCGCATGACAGTCCGAAAAATGCTGATCTGGCCTGCTACGATCTTGGCATGCAGGCCACGCTAGAGGCGCAGATCGGCAATCTGGCCGATGAAATCGCTTATAATAATCATGATATAGACGACGGCTGCCGGGCCGGCATGCTGGCGGTGGGTGATCTGCTGCAACTTGAGCTGTTTGAGCGTTTCTATTGTGAGGTGCGCGGGTTGTTTCCGGATGTCCCGGAGCGGCTGAAATTGAATGAAACCGTACGTCGGATGATTAACTTTCTGATTGTGGATGTCATTAAAGAGACCCTGCGTCGCCTTGATGATGCACATGTGCAAAGCCTTGATGACGTGCGCTCGGCAAAACCCCCTCTTGTTGGCTTCTCGCGCCCCGTACGGCAGATGAATGGCGCGCTGAAGCGCTATTTGCATGAACATATGTACATGAACTATCGCGTAGCGCGCATGGCCAGCAAGGCCAGACGCGTGGTGAGCGATATTTTTGTCGCCTATATGGAAAATCCGGCCATGTTGCCGGAAAGTCAGCAAAGAGACATGGAACAAAGGCGCGCCGGGCGCGGGCATGGCCCGGAACGGCAGGCGCGAATTATTGCCGATTATATTGCCGGCATGACGGATCGCTATGCGCTGGAAGAATATGAGCGTTTGTTCAGTGTCAGAGCCCGTCCATAAATGTCGCTTCAGGCGTGCGCATTAACATGAAACAAACAACGCGTTTGCATGGAAATTTCCGCGCTATGATAATGTTTCATATCCTGGAGTGGAAAATTCCATGCGCGTCAGGGGTGAGCTGAGGCGTTGTCCATAACAACAAGCGGCAAACTGCATGCGCTGGCCCTGATGGGGGCGACCGGCAGCGGCAAATCCGATCTGGCCATGAAAATCGCCAGGGCCGCCAACACGAGCATTATCTGCTGTGATTCCATGCAACTGTATCGGGGGCTTGATATCGGAACAGCCAAACCGACGCCAGCTGAGCGCGCCGAGGTTCGCCATGCATTGGTGGATTGCTGTGATCTGCCCGATGTCTATTCCGCAGCACGTTGGGCTAAAGAGGCGCGTCAGCTGATTGTCGAAGCCAACAGGCGAGGGGTAAAACCGATCATTGTTGGCGGCACGGGCCTTTACCTGCGCGCCCTGCTGGCGGGATTTGCCGATATTCCCGCTGTCAGCCCGGAGGTGCGAAGCAGGCTTGAGGAACGGCAAAAGAACAATGGAATCAAGTCATTATATCAACAGCTTCAGATACAGGATGAGATCACGGCTGCGCGGCTGAAGTCGAATGACGCGCAACGCATTATTCGCGCCCTCAGCGTCTTTGAGAGCACGGGCAAAACACTCTCTGACTGGCAAAAGCAGGGGCGAACAAACAGGGCGCAAGTTGCGTGCCCGGTTTTTGTGCTGGATATGCCGCGTAAACAGTTGCGAAGGCGGCTGGCGGATCGCTTTCAACAGATGATTGATGCAGGATGGATGGAGGAGGTCGGATGGCTGGCGCGTCAAGATGTTCCGGCTACGCATCCGGCCATGCGGGCGGTGGGCTACCGCCAGTTGCTTGAGCATCTGGCCGGGGAAATGACGCTGGCGCAGGCTATAGTCAAAGGCGTTACGGCCACGCGGCGCTACGCCAAGCGGCAAGTGACATGGTTCGCCCATCAGACGCCGGAATCCGAGCATGGAAACGCCCGCGCCCTGGAGGAGAAAATATTGGAGGCAATGGCGCGGTGAGCGAGGAACAGGAGCAGTCCGAGGCCCCGGATGCGGCCATTAGTGTTCATCCCGAACTGGCCAGCATGCGGCTTGGGAAATTTGCCTGGAAGTCGCGGGCTGAGGAGTTTGATCGCCTGGTCGGAGCCGTTGATTGCAGGCAGGCGGATTCCATTTGCCTGGGGCTGCGCCGGGCTGTGGCCGCAACGCTGTTCGGCAAGGGGCAGGTTGATCAGATTCGTTTGCAAGTGCAGGCCCATGCAGCTGATGTTGTGTTTGTAGATCATCCGCTGTCTGCCGTGCAACAGCGAAATCTGGAACAGGCATGGGATGCCAAAGTGGTGGATCGAACCGGCCTGATTCTGGAGATTTTCGCCGCGCGCGCCCGCACCAGAGAGGGGGCGTTGCAAGTGGAACTGGCCAGCCTGAATTATCAGCTGGGGCGCGTGGTCAGAAGCTGGACGCACCTTGAGCGGCAGCGGGGCGGCTTTGGTTTTATGGGCGGGCCGGGGGAGCGCCAGATCGAACTGGATCGGCGCATGATCCGCGCCGCCATTCGTGCGCTGGAAGGCGATCTTGATAAGGTGAAACGAATGCGCGCGACGCAACGGCAGGGAAGAAAGCGAAAGGAGATTCCAACCGTGGCGCTGGTGGGCTACACGAATGCCGGCAAGTCCACGCTGTTTAATCGGCTCACAGAATCGGGCGTTTATGTCGCCGACCAGCTCTTTGCCACCCTCGACCCAACCCTGCGCATGCTGCATCTCGGCGGCGGCTTGCGCTTGATGCTTTCCGATACGGTGGGTTTTATACAGGAGCTGCCGCATGAACTGGTCGATGCCTTTCGAGCCACTCTTGAAGAGGTGATTGAGGCCGATCTGATTCTGCATGTGCGTGATGCCGCCGACCCGATGCAGGCCGAACAGGGCAAAGTAGTGAGGCGAACGCTGGAACAGCTTGGTCTGGCAGGCGATACGGCCCCGCCGGTGGTCGAGGTGCTCAACAAGAAGGATTTGGCGCCGGGCCTGCGCTCTTATCGCGCCGATACCATTCCCGGCAGTCGTATCGCGGTTTCCTCGATCACCGGCGACGGCATTGACGCGTTGTTGGCGCTGTTGTCTGACTGGCTGAGGATGGAGATGCATGAAGTAAGGCTGAGGCTGGATATTTCCGATGCCAGATCGCTGGCCTTTTGCCATGAACACGGGTCGATACTTTCCAAAACGGTGAAAGATAACATCATTGATATTTGCGTGATTCTGCACCCGGCAGATGTTGCCCGCTTCAAGCTGGAGTCCGGTATTAATTCCCTTTCGGCGAAGGTGGCGCAACGCTGACGCGCCTGGATTTTTCGACCCCGTGATAAGCAAGCCTTGTGAAGCAACGGGTGTTGCTTCGCTAAGCGCGATAGTTCGATAAATCATGATCTCCTCGTAAAAAATCACGCGGCTCTCTCTTGAGGGCTGTTGGCCTCAAACGGGAAAAGCATCAACACTCCACAGGCGCGGCGCATTGTGTCGCCAATAGACCGCATCCATGCCGATATACTCAATATTGACCGCATGTTGATTGCGGATTTCGAGCTATTTTCACCATTTGTCTCTTTTTGGCGCACACTTGCCCTTAAACCTATATTCCTCAGCTGGAAGCGCCCACATGGCGCAAGCTCTTGATTCGCTTTGCTAAACGGAAAAAACT
>CAYTFI010000009.1:0-23832 GCA_964437065.1 uncultured Zetaproteobacteria bacterium
TTGTCCTCGCCCTGTTCAAGCAACTGATAAATATGTCGATTTTCCAACATCTCGGGAGATACGCTGGCATGCAGCAATTGCGGATGGAGACCCGTCAGCAGGGCTATGAGGATCGGATAAAACACAATGATGGCTTCGGGTCAGGAATCAGGCTGTGAATCCGAGGCGATCAATTTCTGCGCCACATCATCAAAGGAAGGATAGGCCTTGAGCGTTTCTTCATTGGGGATATGTTTTTGCACCCATCGAACCAGATCCTTCCACAGATGGGAAATATAAGCCTTGTCAGGCATAATGCCTGCGTACGGAAGTTCAACAGTGATGACGGGGATCTGATGCTGAACACCGGCGCAATTGCCCAGCGACCCCGGAAAATCGCCGATTCGCTTTGAGTCAAGCGCGCCAAGCTTATCGGGGCCGGCCGACGGTCCGTCGAAATCTATGACGCCATAGGGCGCATGCAGCGATACAATGACATGCGGCTTGAAGGTTCGAATCTCTTCATATAACCATTGGCTTTCCGGCTCGCTCAGGGCCGCCGGGCCAGGATAGCGGCGGGGGTTTTTCTGGGTTTCCCCCCAGTATTCGCGGGACTTCTCCAACCAGTGCGGGGTGGGCAGGTTGCGGTTCAGATCCACGCCGTGGGCGTTAAGCCGATGCGACGTCTTCTGCAACAGCCCGTCGGGATTAACCAGCGGCGCAATATGCCAGTGGAACATTCCGGAATGATATTTATCAAGCATTTTCATCCACTTGAACACTACGCTGACAGATGAGTATTCATCTCCGTGAATGCCGCCAAGCACCAGCACGCGGGCAATCGGCTTGCGCGTTGGAAGCTGCGGGTAATCCTTGATAAGAATCGCCTGCCCGTTAACCGAACGCGCGCCGGTGTCGAGCAATTTTCTCTCCAGACACTCCTCAATGCTGACGCTACCAAGCTTGTTGCCGATTCTGTCGCACTCCTGCCGCATGGCCTTGCCAATATCGCCATTGTCTTCGGAGGCAAAGGCGCCGGTTGCAACAAAACATGCCGATAGAGCGACGGCAATGCTGAAGAAAAACTTTGATGGCATGGCCAAAATGCTAGTCCGCATTTTTGCTGAATTCCACCGGGCTTTTGTTTCCGGCTCGGGACAGTCTCCTGGCCGCAGCGAATCCGCAAGCGCCATCCCGGGACGACTACCCGGCTCGGCCCCTGAAATGCCTTTCGGCCAGCAAGTGCAGCCCGGCCAGGGTCAAATACGGTTCATAGCGGTGAATGCCCGGCAAATCAGCCAGCAGCAGCCGCATCAGGCCGCCGGTTGCAATCACCGGGGCATCCGCGTAACCCGTCTCGTCATGCAGTCTGCGAATTAAACCGGTGATTGCCTCCACAGCCGCCCAGTAGCTTCCGGCCTGAATGCTGTCCACAGTATCACGCCCGATCAGCCCGTCGGTGCGCCTCAGCGACACCTCAGGCAACCTGGCGGCGCGTTGACAAAGCGCCGTCAACGCCATTTCAATGCCGGGCAGAATCAGGCCTCCGGCATAATGACCGGCAGGGGAAACAATATCGAAGGTGGTGGCCGTGCCGCAATCAAGCACAATCACCGGCGCACCAAATTGTTCACGCGCAGCAACGGCGTTGACTATGCGATCCGCGCCCACCTCATGCGGATTTTTATAATCCACAGCCATGCCGGTCTTGACCTGCGGCGTCCCGACAAAGGCCGGGCGCTGCCGGCAAATGCGCTCGCATGCCATGGCCAGCGGCGCATCCAGATGCGGCACAACGCTGGCAACCAGAATACCCCTGATCTTCGTGGCCGGCTGGCCGGACTGATCAAACATGCCCTGCAGCTGCCATGCCAGCTCATCCGGGGTCAGCTGGCGCTCGCTGGAAAGGCGCCAGTGGGTGAGCAGATGCGGGCCTTCATACAGGCCGAACACCATCTGGGTGTTGCCAATATCGGCGACCAGCAGCCGTTGCCCGGCAGATGTTACGGCTTTATCATTCATAACAACTCCAGATCGCCGGCGATGATGCGCTGTCGCCCTTTTTTGGTCTCAAGCAGCAGCGCGCCATCCTCGTCCAGCGCCAAAGCAGCGCCTTCGATATATCGCCTGCCGTCATATACGCGCACCAGCCGGCCGCTGGCCGCATGCGCCTGCCACCATGCATGGCGCACGGGAGCGAAGCCCTGCCGTACATACAATTGATACCAGTAATCAAGCGAATTCAGGATGGCGGCGGCAATGTGCAGGCGCGATATTTTTATGGCGGAGATCGTTGTCATGTCGGTCGCCGGCTGTGTAATATCATCGGGCCAGCCGTCGGACGGCGGCTTCAGATTAACGCCGATGCCAAGTGCGACGGCATGCACGCGACCGGGTTCAGCCTGCATCTCGGTCAATATGCCGGCCAGCTTGGCCCCGTGGAACAACATGTCATTAGGCCATTTGATGCGGATATCGGCGCAGGATTGACTCAATGCTTCATGCAGCGCAACGGCGGTGAGAAGAGATAATTGCGGCGTTTGCTTCGGCGAAATATCAGGCCGCACCAACACGCTGAAGGCCAGCGATCCGGCCATGGTATGCCAGCGGCGGCCAAGACGCCCCTTGCCCCCGCTCTGGCAGCGGGCAAAAATTGCCAGCCCTTCATCCGCCCCCTGATCAGCCCGGGCCATAACATCGCGATTGGTGGAGCCGGTCTGATCAACAACCATGAGTTGCCGGCCAATCACGGATGTCTTCAGCTTCGCCCTGAGCGCCCCGGCGCTAAAAATATCTGAGTTCAGCACATAGCCGCGCCCGGCGCGCGCCCTGATATCAATGCCGCTGCGCCTTAACGATTCAATATGCTTCCACACGCCCGCCCGGGACAATCCAAGCTCGCCTGCCAGGGCGTCGCCGGATACGGGCGCATCGCTCAGGCTGAGGCGGGTGAGAATATGTTCGCGGGCGATGCTCACAAGGCGGCGCCCGCCTGTACAGACATGGAAAGATCGAGCGCCGGGGCGGAGTGGGTGATGGCGCCGATGGCAACCCTGTCCACGCCCGTAGCGGCATAGTCGCGGACATTCTCCAGCGTTATATTGCCTGACGCCTCCAGCAATATGGATTCGGGAACGATGGCTCTGGCCTGCCTGACTAATCCAGGATCCATATTATCCAGCAAAATCATATCCGGGCAGACAGCCAGCGCTTGCCGGACATCGGCCATGTTTTCGCATTCCACCTCCACCCAGGCAGCGCCGGCGGCGCTGCGACAGGCATTGACGGCATCGGCGATGGAACCGGCGGCCTCGATATGATTTTCCTTGATCAGCATGCCGCTTTGCAAGTCCATGCGATGATTGACGCCGCCGCCGTGCGCCACGGCCTGCTTTTCCAGCCGGCGCATCCCCGGCGTGGTTTTACGCGTATCGGCAATCTTGCAGGATGTGCCGCCTATGGCCTGAACAAAGGCGTGCGTTGCGCTGGCGATGCCGGAAAGATGTTGCAGAAAATTCAACGCCGTACGCTCGGCGGCGAGCAGCGAGCGAAGGGGGCCGGAAAGATGGCAAATCACATCGCCACTGTGAATATGGTCGGCGTCATTTTTGCGCCAGCGGCAATGAATCGAGCCATCCACGGCGGCAAAAACTGCCTGCGCCGCCGACCGGCCGGAGAGAATGCCATCGCCCCTGGCTGAAATATGAGCCTCGCCCGCTGCATCAGCGGCAATGACCGCCATGGCGGTCAAATCGTTAAAGGCGGCGTCCTCGTTCAGGGCAAACTGAATCAGCGTATCCATGCAGCCAAGTTTATGATGCCGTGCAAGTAAATCCAGTCGCCTGAAAGGGCGCCGGCAACGTCCTTCAATGCGCTACCGGCTCAATACGTCGGAGGCTATTTCATCGGCCACGAGCAGCGCCTTTGGCGACAGGCGCATTCTGGCCTCCGCAACAGCCAGTTGACCGCGATCCCTCCACGGACTTAATGCTTCAGCGAAATGCTCCCATGCATCAAAACCGAACCGGCGCAGGAAGGCGGCGCGATCAATTCCGTCGGCGCGCCGCAGGCCCAGCCACACGGCCTCCGCAGCCGCTCTGTCGCGGCTCAATGTTTCCTGATTATCAATGGCGGCGCCCTGGCTCAGGGCCGAGCGAATATAATGATCGGGCGAGCGAATATTGCCATAGCGGCTGATGCCGCCGTCCGGCTGATCCCGTTTGCCGGCGGCGCCCGCCCCGATGCCAATGTAATCATGGTAGCGCCAGTAGCCGTCGTTGTGCCGACATTGACGCCCCGGGCGGGCAAAGCTGGAAATTTCGTAGGCCTCGTAGCCGCGACTGTGCAGCGCATGGCGCGTCTGTTCAAAGAAGCTTGCAGCCAGTGCTTCATCGGGCAGGCGATACGGCCTTTTTGAATGGCGGGCGGCGAGCCCGGTTCGGGCTTCAACCGTGAGCTGATAGCAGGAGATATGCTGCGGCGAAAGATCGATGGCGGCATGCAGCGTATGCAACCAGTCGTCCAGGCTCTGATCGGGCAGTCCATAGATCATATCCAGATTGATATTATCAAACCCGGACGCCACGGCTGCGTGGAAGGCCTCCAGCGCCGCCTCGCGCCCGTGAATGCGTTCAAGCCAGAGCAATTCACGATCATTCAGGCTCTGAACGCCAATGGATATGCGGTTGACGCCGGCAAGCCGGTAGTCCCTGAAATGCCTGGAATCGACCGCGCCCGGATTAGCCTCGAGACTGATTTCGACCGCATCAACAAGGCCAAAGTCATGGCTGGCCGCATCAATGACCGCTCCGATCAGCGCCGGCGGCGCCAGTGAAGGCGTGCCGCCGCCAAAAAAAATGCTGCTTATTTTTCTCCCGCCAAACATCGACGCGCCGGCCAGGCGTGCGAGTTCACTGACAAGCGCCGCCTGATACTTCGCCCAAGGCGGCTGTTGACTGACATGGGAATTAAAATCGCAATAATGGCACTTGTGCGCGCAGTAGGGGATGTGCGCATACAGGTGCAATGGCGATGCCCGGCTGATCCTGTTTTTCGTTTGGCAAAGCAAATCAGGAGCTTGCGCCATGCGGGCGCCGCCAACTGGGGCTAGCACTGCCCTTTACACACAAGTCATGCCACAGCGAGTCGCCCGGTGGTCATATGCAAGGCGCGCTCTTGAAGGAATGGTAGTTCCATTGCAAGAGAGGGCAACGCAGCAGATGGCCGCCGGGCGACTCGCCCGAAGGGAACCCTTGCACACGGGCCATATCTGCGTTGCGGCGCTCGCCAATGGAACAACCATTGGCTGCGCGCCGCGCCTTGGTCTGACCCATGTGCAAGGGTTCTGTGACGTGACTTGTGTGTAAAGGGCAGGGCTAGCAAGTCTATTGCAGCACAACTTCGTAATGATCCTGCTTGAAATCCTCATCGCTTTTCAGCGTGATTTCCTTGTTCAGGAACTTCTCCAGTTGCTCCACCGCGCCGCTTTCCTCGCCAACCAGCAGGTCGATAATATCCGGATGGGCGATAACCATCAGCTTCTCGCATGGATAGGCGCGTGACTCGGCCACAACTTCGCGGAACAGTTGATAGCAGATCGTGGTCGAGCTTTTGGCATGGCCCACCCCGTGACAATAGCTGCATTCGTCAAGCAGTATTCTCCCCAGCGACTCGCGCGTTCGTTTGCGCGTCATTTCGACCAGGCCCAGCTCCGAAAACTGGATAATCTGGGTCTTGGCCTTATCGCGCTCAAGGGCCTCCTCAAGCACCTGAATCGTCCGCTTCCTGTTCTCCTCCTCCTGCATATCGATCAGGTCGATCACGATGATGCCGCCAAGGTTGCGCAGACGCAGCTGGTGCACGATCTCATGCACGGCCTCAAGGTTTGTTTTGAAGCCGGTCTCCTCCATATTGCGAGAGCCTACGAAGGAGCCCGAGTTGACGTCGATGGCGATGAGGGCCTCGGTCTGGTCAATCACAATGTGACCGCCGGATTTAAGCGGAACGCGCCGGTGCAGGGCGCGATTGATTGATTCCTCAACGCCGTACACATCAAAAATAGGACGGTTCCCCGGATAATAATAGAGCTTTTTCGCCACCTCCGGCATGAAATTCCCGGCAAATTTCTTCATGCTTTCATAGGCTTCGCGTGAATCGACATGGATCTTTTCAACATCGCTGTCGACATAATCGCGCATAACGCGCAAATACAGGTTCAACTCTTTATGCACCATCGATCCGGGGGGGGAATCGGCCAGCCGCTTTTCAATGTCATCCCACAGGCGCAGCAAAAAATCCAGATCCTGGCGCATCTCGGACTCGCCTCTGCCCTCGGCGACGGTGCGGATAATCAGGCCGCCTGTTTCCGGGTGAAGGGATTCGCCAATCGCCAGCAGTCGTTCACGCTCCCGTGCATCTTCAAGGCGGCGCGCAATGCCGACATGATCCAGCCTGGGCAGATAAACCAGATAACGGCCGGCCAGTCCGATCTGGGTGGTCAGGCGCGGCCCCTTGGAGGCGATAGGCTCGCGCGACACCTGCACCATCAGCTCCTGATTGTCCTTGATCAGGCTGGCGATTGGCGGCGCGCTGCGGCGTGAAGGGGGCGGCTCAGGCAACTTTTCACCGTTTTCATCATCTTCGATATGCTCAATTTCTTCCGACAAATTGATTTCGGGGCGCGTGGTCGAAGCGATATCGCCGGCATAGAGAAAACCGGCCTTTTCCATGCCAATATTGATAAATGCAGCCTGAATGCCCGGCAGCACGCGCTGCACCCGGCCATTATAAATATTTCCCTTCATGCCCCGCTCGCGCTCGCGTTCGATATACAGCTCTTCGGCATGACCATTCTCAACGCGGGCGATCCGCGTTTCAAATGGCGCCACATTGACCAGTAATTCAACACTCATGCCGCATTCCTCGCTTGCTCGATCAATTTTAAAGTTGTCTGCACCGGCAAGCCGATAACATTATCAAGAGGCCCGTTAACGCCGTCAATAAAGCTGGCGGCGGGGCCCTGCACCGCATAGCTGCCAGACTTGTCCAGAACATCGTTGTGGGCCAGATAGGCGTCTACCTCGGGCGCGCCCAATGCCCTGAAGCGGATGCTGGTTCTGACAAGGCCGCAGGCGAAGCTGTCGCCAAGGCGAACACAAACGCCTGTGATAACTTCATGCTCGCGACCGGAAAGCCGCAGCAACATTTGCCGGGCCTGCTGCAAATCGGCGGCCTGCCCCATAATCAGGCCGTCAACCGCGACCAGCGTATCGGCGGCGATGACAGGAACCGCGCCCGCCCCGACGCATGCCTCGGCCTTGGCCCTGCTCAAGCGCATCACCATGGCTTCAACGCCTTCATCCGGCAATGGCGTTTCATCAATATGCGATGGCCGCACGTCAACATCCAGACCGGCGCTTTGCAGCAGATCAAGACGACGGGGCGAGCGCGAGGCGAGAATCACTTCCATATGCGCATGCTATTGCAATTCCCGCCATTTCGACAAGCCATCCTCTTTCCATGCGATCGCCACGCTGCTTGACGGCGCCAACTGCATGCATACGATGCCCCGGCCGTGAATCATTCAACCTCTTCGCCGCTGCAACGCGCGCTCGCCTTGTGCCAGGCCGACATGGGCCTGGTGAACAGATGCATCCACGCCAATTTGCAGTCGGACATCCTGATGATTCCGGCAATCGGCCATTATATCGTCAATAGCGGCGGCAAGCGCTTGCGCCCGCTGCTCTGCCTGTTGACCGCGCGCCTGTTTGACTACCGGGGCGAGCGCCACATCCCCCTGTCCGTCGTGGTTGAATTTATTCATACGGCATCACTATTGCATGATGACGTGGTGGATTCATCCGATCAGCGACGCGGGGCGCCTTCAGCCAATGGCGTATGGGGCAATCAGGCCAGCGTGCTGGTTGGCGATTATCTTTTTTCCCGCGCCTTCCAGATGATGGTGGCTGATCGTGATATGTCCATGTTGAAGCTGATGAGCGATGTCACCAATGCACTGGCGGAGGGCGAAGTGCTGCAACTCGCCCGCACCTTTCACCTTGAAATGAGCGAGCAGGAATGCCTTGACGTGATTGAGCGCAAGACCGCCGTGCTGTTTAAGGCCGCAGCGGAAATCGGCGCCCATATTGCCGGCCAGACCGAGGATGTCGTAGCCGATATGGCCGGTTTTGGCATGTGCCTCGGCGTGGCGTTTCAGCTGATGGATGACGCTCTGGATTATCTGGCCGAGACGGAAGAGACAGGCAAGCCGGTCGGCCATGATCTTGAAGAGGGTAAAATTACCCTGCCATTAATTCATGCCATGCAAAAGGATGCGGATCTGGCCAGGCGCGTGGCGCTCATCTCCGAGCTGGGGCGCTATGAAGGCGAGGATCGCCTGTGGGTGCGCGAACGCGTGATCGCCCATGGCGGCGCGAACTACGCCATGCAACTGGCGGACAGTTACGCTGCCCGGGCCAGGGATTTGTTGCCGCAGCACGGGGATGCTAAAATGCGGCGTCTGCTGGCTGATCTGGCTGAATATGCCGCACATCGGCCAAATTAATTCCATGCAAACGCATTGTTTGTTTCATGTTCAACCATCGGGGTGTGGCGCAGCCTGGTAGCGCGTGCCGTTCGGGACGGCAAGGTCGGAGGTTCGAACCCTCTCACCCCGACCATTTTTTCCATCATATTTCTTAAGCCGGGGCGCATGGATTATCCCGCCCTGCATGCGCCTGCATCTGCCGACTCCGGGATGATTGACAGTTGCGCGGGCGGTCATTTCCGATGATGATCGTCGTTGACGCTCGATCAGACAGGAGAAAGCCATGCAACAACTCGATCAAATCGCATCCATTATCGCCCTGAGCATGGGCGCTGCATGGGCCAGCGGCATCAATCTCTATGCTGCAATCCTGATGCTCGGACTGATGGGCTCGACAGGCAATATCGATTTGCCGCCGGGGTTGGAAATTCTCAGCGATCCGCTGGTGCTGATCGCTGCCGGCATTATGTACTGCGTCGAGTTCTTCGCCGATAAAATCCCCGGCGTGGATTCAAGCTGGGATCTGATGCATACATTCGTTCGCGTGCCGGCAGGCGCTATGATGGCCATGGGCGCCGTAGGCAATATGGAGCCGACAGTGGCATTGGCGGCAGGCCTGCTCGGCGGCGGGCTGGCTGCTGCAACCCATACCGCCAAGGCAGGCTCTCGCGCCCTGATCAACACCTCGCCGGAGCCGTTCAGCAACTGGGCCGCATCGATCACGGAGGATATCGCCGTGGTCTCAGGCCTGTGGACAGCCCTGAACCACCCGCTGCTGTTTTGCGCCCTGCTGTTTTTGTTTATTGCGCTCATGATCTGGCTGCTGCCGAGATTGTGGCGCAGCATCAGGATCGTATTCAGAAAAATTCGTCAGCTGTTTGGCGGCAAGCAGGAAACGCCGCCGCCGGAATTCAATTTATCCGACGAGCAGGACACGAAACCGGAGCATTAATGCCCTTTGACCTGGCTGTTATAGATCTGGACAACACCCTGTATGCCGCCGGCAGCGGCGTGTTCGCCCGCATGGACCGGCGCATGACGGCTTTTGTCGCCAATGCATTGAACGTGTCCGGTGAAGAGGCGGATCGATTGCGGCGCAAGTACTGGAAGCAATATGGCACAACCCTGCGCGGCATGATGTTGCATCACGACATGGCGCCGGAGGCGTTTTTGCACGAAGTCCATGATATCAATGCGCATGAGCTTCTGGAAAAAGATGCGGCGCTGGATGCAGCGCTGACGCAGCTTTCGGGACGCAAGGTGATTCACACCAATGGCATTCGCGAACATGCCGAGCGCGTTCTTGGCGTACTGGGAGTGGCGCATCATTTTGTGGCCATCTACGATATCCGGTTCA
Organism: uncultured Zetaproteobacteria bacterium; assembly: GCA_964437065.1. Classification (GTDB taxonomy): domain Bacteria; phylum Pseudomonadota; class Zetaproteobacteria; order Mariprofundales; family Mariprofundaceae; genus Mariprofundus. Next base: position 9,882 of record CAYTFI010000009.1, read on the forward strand.
ATGACTACATCCCCAAGCCGTCCAGGCAGACTCTGGCCCGGCTGATCAGGACGGAACGGGCGAGCGCTGTACGAACGCTGGTCGTGGATGACATGGCGGATAATTTGCAGGCGGCGAAAGAACTGGGCTGTACAACTGTGTGGATTACGCACGAAAAGGGTGACGCATGGGATTTTCATATCCCCGAATTTCACCACCTTCCGGATGCGTTGGGGGGTGAAGAGAAGTGAAAATCAAGAATTAGCAATTTCACCATTCTCAATTCCCAATTCACTATTCCCCCCCCCTACTGATTCATCCGATCAAAAAATTCTGCGTTGTTTTTTGTGGGGCCGAGTTTGTCTATCAGAAACTCCATCGCATCAATCGTGCCCATGGGCGAGAGGATTTTGCGCAGGATCCAGACTTTCTGCAGGTCTTCACGCGGCGTCAGCAACTCTTCCTTGCGCGTGCCGGAGGGAGCGATATCAATCGACGGGAAAACGCGCTTGTCGGTCAGCTTGCGATCCAGCTTGATTTCCATATTGCCGGTGCCCTTGAACTCCTCAAAGATCACTTCGTCCATTTTACTTCCGGTTTCAACAAGGGCCGTGGCAATAATGGTCAGGCTGCCGCCGCCTTCGATATTTCGCGCCGCGCCAAAAAAGCGCTTGGGCCGATGCAGGGCGTTGGCATCGACGCCGCCGGTCAGAATCTTGCCGGAGGATGGCACGACGGTATTGTAGGCGCGGGCCAGGCGGGTGATTGAATCGAGCAAAATCACCACGTCACGGCCATGCTCAACCAGCCGCTTGGCCTTTTCGATGACCATTTCGGAAACCTGCACATGGCGCTGGGCCGGCTCATCGAAGGTCGAAGACACCACCTCGCCTTTCACCGATCGCTTCATGTCCGTCACCTCTTCAGGACGCTCATCAATCAGCAGCACCATCAGCACAACATCGGGGTGATTGGCCTCGATGGAGTGGGCGATCGACTGCATCATCACTGTTTTACCGGTGCGCGGCGGGGCCACCAGCAGGGCGCGCTGGCCTTTGCCGATGGGTGAAACAATATCGATGATTCGGCCTGTAAGATCCTTTCCGGTCGGATTATCGACCTCCATATGCAGGCGTTCATCCGGATACAGCGGAGTGAGGTTGTCAAACAGAACCTTTGTGCGCGCCACTTCAGGCGATTCGCCATTGGTGGTATCGACGGTCTTCAGGGCGAAATATTTCTCGCCCCGGCGCGGCGGACGAATTTCGCCGGTGACAGTGTCGCCCTTGCGCAGGAAAAAGCGGCGAATCTGATGGCTGGAAACATACACGTCATCCGGGCCGGAGAGATAATTGGCATCGGGCGAGCGCAGAAAGCCAAAGCCGTCGGGCAGTATTTCCAGCACGCCCTCGCTGTAAATCGTTCCGGCGCGCAGGCCATGGGCGCGCAGAATGGCGGACACCTGCTCCTGCTTGCGCATGCCGGCGGCATTTTCGATGCCGTAACTGTCGGCAAGCTCGAGCAACTGGGTTGGAGTTTTGGCCGATACTTCTTTTAAGTTCAGCGTCACGTCGGCCATTTCATCTGATATTTTCTCTTCCGGCTCTTCGCGGCGGCGGCGATTGCCCTTGTCGTTGCGTTCGCCTTTGTTGCGCCAGCGACCTTTTTTACCCGTTTCACTGGCGCTGTCTTCTGCTGCGCCTGCTGGCTCTCCCCGTTGACCGGTCTCCCCGTTTTCTGCCGGTTTGCGCATGCGGGCGCGGCGGCGAGGCCTTTCTCTGGCTGCCGGCGCTTCAGCTTGCGACGGTCGCGATTCCCTGTTTTGGCTGTCATCACTGCCGCTTTCCTGGTTTTGATCTGTTTCGACAGCCTTGTAAATACGTCTTGCCTCGGGCCTGTCTTCTACAGGCCCGGCATTGGCAATAGACGCCGGCGCCTCCGCTTGCTGTGGTTCTTCGATTGCAGTAGTCATGAATTCTCCAAATGTGGCATGGGTCAAAGAGGGAAAAAGTCCTGAAATGCCTGATGCTACTTGATGTGGTTGCTGAATAAATCCGATACGATGGTCAGAACGTCGGGAGATAACCCGTCAATAGCGCAATTGCTAAACCCCTGCTATTTGCATGTCAAGCTTCCGCTTCCGCTCAGCCTGACAAAAGCATTGGACAGAGGCGCCGCCGGTTTCTACCTTCGTCGCCATGTCTGCGACTGAACTTCTCTATAAGGCTGCCATGAGCATAAGGGCGAGCAAGGTGGCGGTGATGAACGCCCATGCGCATCCACTGCTGCGCGAGCTTTGCGACCGATGCGATGAGTATGCGCTGTCACAGACATTCAAGCCGGAGCATGACGCCCTGTCCCGGGCCGGACTGGCGCCCGGACCGGCAAGCGCAGGCGAATTCGAACTGGCGCTCCTGTCGCCGTCGAAAAACAGGCTGCAGACGCATGCCTGGATGGCTGAGGCGATGATGATGCTGGGCAATGGCGGCAGGCTGATCATGGCCTGCGCCAACCGCCACGGCGGCAAGGCCTATGAGACCGCCCTGAAGGACCTGGCAGGAAATATCAGCTCCGCTTCAAAATCAAAATGCCGCATTTTTTCAGCCTGTAAAAGCTATGATTTCAACACCGGCCTTGCCACCCAATGGATAGAGCGCGCCCGGACGCAACGGCTTGCAGCCCATGGCCTGATATCGCAACCCGGCCTGTTCAGCTGGGACAGACCGGATACAGGCTCGCAAATGCTTCTACGGCATTTGCCAGCAACGCTTTCAGGGGCCGGCATGGATTTATGCTGCGGTTATGGCCTGCTTTCCGAGCATATCCTGCGCACATCAACATGTGTTGAAATGCTACATTTGATCGAGGCGGATCGTCTGGCGCTGGATTGCGCCAGACGAAATACAGATCAGTGGAAGCGCAGAACGCAATATCACTGGCTTGACGCCACCCATGAGATGCTGCCGCAACAGCTGGACTGGGCGGTCTGCAACCCGCCTTTTCACAGCGGCCATGATCGAAACGCGGGGCTGGGACAAAGCATTGTCAGCCGCGCCTGTAAGAGCCTGAAACGCGGTTGCCCGCTGTATCTGGTGGCCAATCGCAAACTACCCTACGAGCATGTTCTGACTTCGCATCTTGGCTATCACGAAACTCTGGCCGAGGCTGGCGGATTCAAAGTTATACTGGGCAGACGTTAATGGCGGAACGCAGAGTTAAAAAAGAACGGCTGGACAAGCTGCTGTCCAATCTGGGCTACGGCGTGCGCCGTGATGTGCGCTACTGGGTCAGGGATGGCCTGATTACAGTCGATGGCGATCCTGCATTATCTGCGGCGCAAAGGGTTTCGCCGAATCAGGTGCTATTGCAAGGCAAGGCGCTGGATCACGCCGACGGGCTGACCATCATTTACCATAAACAGGCAGGAACGGTCTGCTCGCACAAGGAGGGCGGACGTCTGATATATGATGATTTTCCGCCGCGATGGTTGCATCGAAGGCCGCCTTTATCCTCGGTCGGACGGCTGGATAAAGACACCTCCGGCCTGTTGATCCTCACCGATAACGGGCAGTTGAACCATCAGATTACCAGCTCCAGACATCATATTTCGAAGACCTATGCAGTAGGGCTGGCTCATCCCCTGCAAGGCGATGAGACAGAACTCTTTGCCAGCGGCAAGTTGATGCTGGAAAATGACGATCGGCCATGCCTTGCCGCCGAACTTACCATTACGGATGAAAGGCAGGCCTCTCTGGTACTGCACGAGGGCCGCTATCATCAGGTTCGACGCATGTTCGCAGCCGTCGGCAATCATGTCACATCGCTGGTCCGCACCCATATCGGCGCGCTCGCCCTGCAGGCGACGGGTCTTGAAGGCGGCGCATACGCAACCGTCGCCCCTGCCGAGTTAATGCAAATGCTCCTGGCGAACGCCCCGTGATTTACGGCTTGTATTCCACGGCCTCTACTTCGACCTGGCCGCCGCGCCCTTCGCCTCTTCTTTCTTCTTTGCAGCCACAACCAGCACCTTATTTTCCGGATCAAGGGTGTATTTTTTATCCGCCTCGACATGATACTTTTCCGACAGCTGCGCATTGAGCTTGTCCAGGTTTTTCTTTTCCGCCTTGTGATAGACCTTCATCACATTGATGCGATTGGTTATGGCATCCCTGGCCTGCTTGAGTCGGGCAAAGCCCCTGAATTCTTCATCGGACTTGAATGTGTGCGCCACCGGTTTTTTAGCCGCCTTCGCATCCTTTGCCTTTTTACCATCCTTTTCTGTAGCCGCCGGCTCTTCTACAAGTGATTTCCTTTCTTTATCAAAGCTGTAATTGCGATCAGGGCGGATATTGTATTTCAGCAACAGCTGCCCGTCTGCCTGATCGGCATTGCGCAGTTCGCCCATCAGATAGCCCTCAAGCACGACAATGCGATTGATATTGGCCTCTTTGGCATTAAACAACCCGACAAACGCCTTCATCTCATCCTCTGATGCGAAGCTGTGCACCACAGCATTTTCCGCTGCTTTAGCCGCCTCTTTGGCCTTCTCCCCGGCCTGAACGGGTGAGCATGCAAGCAGCAGGATCATGACCGCAAGCAGCAGCCTGGCGATGGTGTTCCTGATCATGGTTTTCTCCTTATTTCTGATCAGTCGGATCAGTCTGATCCGACCGATCTTCCCACCATTCCAGCCTTGGCCATCTGTCCAGCCGCCATGGCGCGAACCAGCATTTCGATCTTGCCTTCCAAGGCAGCCAGGCGCGCGGCATTGGCAACCTCCAGTTCGGCAAGCTTCTGCTGCTGTTCAACATGAGCCAGCTTCAGATTGGCCATCTCTTTTTTCAACTGCTCATTCTCGGCTTTCAGCTCTTTCACCACTTTGGTCAGCACCGCCACGATATCCATCGCCGCCAGCGATTTGCGATCATTGGTCGCCACCAGTTCCGGCACATCCTCGGCGATAAAGCCGACATACTCCTCATCACGCGAGTTCCTATAAACATAACGCACCGGCTCCAGCGCCGCCGGTTGTAACATGCGCCCCGCTGGCCATCGTTAGCGGATGGCCCGGCGTAGTTGTGCCAATGCCGACATTTCCGCCTGTTAAGAACGTCATCATCTCCGTTCCCTGCCATCTGCTTCTCCTTCTTAGTTTTTGATGTCTCTCAACACCAAACCTAATGGAGAGCAGGTGGCCATCCACCTTCATCGAATTTACAGCACTATAGGGACTCAACCTGCGTTGATTTATACATCCATGTATTTTAGATATCCCCTTCCATGGAGAACAATTGAAGCAAGATAGCGGCAGCTACATTGCGTCAGGCGCAAAGTCAATTGCCGTTCGCCTGTTCAAATTACGCTGCAGGTTCAGCCGTCCCGGTTTTTTGGCTTTATTCGCGGGCCAAGAGCCATAGCAAAACTCGTGAGCGGCGATCGGCTTCCCCACGTCGCCCCATTTTCAGGCTGGGATTTCGCCCCATGGAACCACCATGGGGCTCATTCCAGCCTGAAAATTGACTCAACGTGGGATTGCCGCTCATCCACCCGGAGTTTTGCAATTGGCTCTAAATCCGTTCACAATGCCTGCATGAAAATCAAACCGCCGGAAGAAATAGCCCGCCTGATGCGCATGGCGACGTATGCGTCATCGGGTGTCGCCCTTACGCTGATTGCCACCAAGCTTGTGGCATGGATGATGACCAATTCCGTCAGCATGCTGGCAACCCTGATTGATTCCTGCCTCGATGCACTGGCTTCAATCATCAATCTGGTAGCCGTGCGTCATGCGCTGACGCCCGCCGACAAGCAGCATCGTTTTGGTCATGGCAAGGCCGAGGCGCTGGCCGGGCTGGGGCAGGCGACATTCATCGCCGGCTCGGCCATGTTTCTTATACTTGAGGCCACATCCCGCATCTGGCATCCGCAAGCAATATCCGACATGCTGGTCGGCGTCGGGGTTATGGCCATCTCGATCATTGCTACGGTGGGACTGCTGATTTATCAGAACTATGTCATCAGGCAGACGGGCTCGACCGCCATCAGGGCGGATCATATGCATTACAAAACAGATCTGGCAGTCAATATCGGCGTCATCGCCACCCTGATTCTGGCCTCTTATGGCTGGCCCGGCCTTGACCCTGTTTTCGCTGCGGCGATTTCGGTCTATATTTTACGTAGCGCCTGGGGCATTGCGCGGGAATCGCTTGATCTTTTGATGGATCATGAACTGCCGAACTCGGATCGCGATAAAATCAAGGCCATTGCGCTTGCGCATCCTGAAACGCGCGGCCTTCACGATCTGCGCACGCGCAGGTCCGGGACGACAGCATTCATTCAACTTCATCTTGAACTGGGCGGTTCGCTGACCCTGCTGGAAGCGCATGGCATTGCAGACGAAGTGGAGGCAAGGCTTCTTGAGGCATTTCCGGGCGCCGAGATTATTATTCATGAAGATCCGGACAATCTGGTTGAAGCGCGCCGGGAATTCGTGCCGTGATAAAGCCAATATTTGCCTTGTTTTTATGCATGGGCATGCTGATTCCCGCCTATGCGGCAACAGAAACCGTCAGCGTGAATTTCCTGCCCATGCAAGAGGCCGCTGCTGTAGTAAAAAGCCAGTTGTCGAGCCGGGGACGGGTCGCCGCGCTGGCATCGCGGCGCATGCTGATTATGGAGGATGATGCAGTGCATATCAAGCAGGCTGCGGCGCTGTTGCAACGCCTTGATCAGCCGGCGACTCAATATACGGCGTTTGTAGATTTTGCAGAAACTACAATGGAGAGCCGAAATGCACAGGCTGTTTCGGCCACAGCGGGCGCTCCGTTACGCGGCGGCTGGGTGCGCCTTGGCATTGATCAACATAAAACGCAAGGCAGCCATCGCCAGAGCTTCCAGCTTCGCATCACAGCCGGTCAGCCAGGCGATATTGAGGCGGGAAGCATTCAGCCCTCAAGACGAAATACGCGCCAGTGGCTAAGCGGTTACGGCGTCATCACATCGACAAGCGTTGAACGCATTTCAATCACCTCAGGCTTCAGGATATTGGCGCAGCCTGCCGGCGGCGATCAGATTCGCGTGCAGATTATTCCATGGGTGAAACGGCTGGAAAAACACATTCAGGGCCAACATGAAATACTGATTGATCTGGGAACCGCGCAATCGCCTGCATCTCCTCCCTTGCCAGGCGCCGCCCCGATGCGGCTAAATGCCAGTCCCGGGGCGGAGACTCAGAATATTGTTGAATTAGCCGGCGCCGCCACCGAAGTGACCATTCCGGTGGGCGAGACAGCAATCATCGCCGCTTCGTCCGATGAAGCCGAGAAGCTGGGCCGCGCCCTGCTGTCGCGCCATTCAACTATTGGCCAGCGACAATTCACCATCCGACTGCGTTTAACCTCCAGGCCCTGGAGCCGCGAATGAACGCGAATTATCCTAGAATCCTCGGTTGGGAGTGCGTGCAGGGTGTAAGATATTGATTTGAAGGGCGTAACGGAAAAAGTCGTCGTCACCTTGCTGGTGATAAGAGTTTTTCCGTTTAGCAAAGCGAATCAAGAGCTTGCGCCATGTGGGTGCTTCCAACCGAGGATTCTAGGATTATGTCAAAAGCGGATCACGCGCCAAGAGAGGCAAGGCTTTCCATTTTCATGAATTTTCCTTTGCGCGCCGGCATGTTTCCGCTTTGGATTTATTTATTCGCGTCCATTCGTGTTCATTCGTGGTTCGGTTTTTCCGGTTTTTTAATCTTTCGGCATATAGAGATCGGTGATCGTGCCTTCAAAGGCCTCGGCGGCCATGGCTATTGTTTCCGACAGGGTGGGATGAGGATGAATGGTCAGGGAAATATCCCCGGCATCGGCGCCCATTTCGATGGCTAATGCCGCTTCGGCGATCAGCTCTCCGGCGCCGGGCCCGACAATGCCCGCGCCGAGCAGTCGCCTGCTATCGGGATCAAACAGTAATTTGGTCAGCCCCTCGCTGCGGCCAAGGCTGAGAGAACGTCCGCTGGCAGCCCACGGGAACACCCCTGTTTCGTAGCGCACATCATTTGCTTTTGCCTCAAGCTCGGTAAGGCCGACCCAGGCGACTTCGGGATCGGTGTAGGCCACCGATGGAATCACTTTTGCGTCAAAGCCGCTTTTCAGACCGGCGGCGACTTCAGCAGCCACCTTGCCCTCATGCACGGCCTTGTGCGCCAGCATTGGCTGGCCGACGATATCGCCGATGGCGAAAATATGCGGCGCATTGCTGCGCTGCTGCTTATCGACCGGGATAAACCCGTGTTCGTCAACGACAATGCCAGCCGCCCCGGCATTCAGCGCGCTGGCATTGGGATGGCGACCGACGGCGACCAGAATAGCCTCGAACTGCGCCTCCTCAGTCCCCCTGTCGCTGCTCAGTCGCACATTGAGGCAGTCGTCCGCCGTGACCTTTTCGACCCGCGCGCCGGTCAGCACCCGTTCAAACTGCTTGCCCGCTATCCGGCTCAATGGCTTGACCAGATCGGCGTCAGCCCCGGGAATCAGTTGCGACTGCATTTCAACCACGGTGACCTTGCTGCCCAGACGATGGTAAACCGTAGCCATTTCCAGACCGATAATGCCGCCGCCAATCACCAGCAGTCTGGCCGGCATGCTGTTCAGCGCCAGCGCCCCGGTGGAATCAAAAATGCGCGGATCATCCGGCAGGCCGGGGATTTTTACCGCCGATGAGCCGGCAGCGATAATGGCCTGTTTAAAGCCCAGCGCTGTTTCACTGCCATCGGCAGCAACAATGCGGACGCTGTGATCGGAATCGAAGCGGGCAAGGCCCTGAATGACCCTGACCTTGCGCTGTTTGGCCAGCCCCGTCAGGCCTCCGGTGAGTCTGTTGACGATGCCCTCTTTCCATTCGCGCAAGGCGTCAATATCAATTTCGGGCCTTGAGAAACGAATGCCGTGGCCAGCCATGGCATCCGCATCGCTGATGACTCTGGCCGCATGCAGCAGCGCCTTGGAGGGGATGCAGCCGACATTCAGGCAGACGCCGCCAAGATCTGAATAGCGTTCCACCAGCGTCACATCCAGCCCCAGATCGGCGGCGCGAAAGGCGGCTGAATAGCCGCCCGGGCCCGCGCCAATGACCAGCAGACCGGTGTTGTCGTCTCTTGCAGCATTGCCCGGGGCGGGAACTGCCGGCGCAGCCTCCGGCTCCCGGGCCTGAATCAGGCCGATGATCGGGCTGCCAGCCGACACCCGGTCGCCCGGTCTGACATAGACGTCGGTGACGGAACCGGCCATCGGCGCCGGCACGTCCATGCTGGCCTTGTCGCTCTCCAGCGTAATCAGCGAATCTTCCTGCTGCACTTCATCGCCCGGAGCGATATGCACTTCGATGATTTCAATATCATTGAAATCGCCAATATCCGGCACGGTAATATCGATACTTTTACTCATCACGAATTCCTTTGCATGCGCAGGGCCGGACGCCGGACCCTGACCGCTTAATCCTGAATCCCGATTTCTGTTTCACAGCAGCAGCCTGCGGATATCGCCGAGCGCGTCGACCAGATGGGCGACGAACCGGGCTGCCTCGGCGCCGTCAATGACGCGATGATCATAAGAGAGATCAAGCGGCAGCATCAGCCGGGGCCGGAACTCGGCGCCGTCCCAGACCGGCTTCATGGCAGCGCGGGTGACGCCCAGAATAGCGACTTCCGGCGCATTGATGATGGGCGTAAAGGCTGTGCCGCCAATGCCGCCAAGGCTGGAAATGGTGAAGCTGCCGCCCTGTAATTCAGCCGGGCTCAGCTTGCTCTCACGCGCCTTTTTACTGATCTCGCCCATTTCCACTGCCAGCTCAATGATGCCTTTTTGCTCAACATCGCGAATCACCGGCACCATCAGGCCGCCCGGCGTATCCACGGCAATGCCGATATGGAAGTATTTTTTCAGCACCAGTTGTTCGCCATCGGCTGTCAGCGAGCTGTTGAACTGCGGAAACGCCTTCATGCTGAAGGCCAGCGCTTTCATAATGAAGGCCAGCGAAGTCAGGCGCGCGCCGCGCTGTGCAACCTCATCCTTCATGCGCTGCCTGAACGCTTCCAACTCGGTGATGTCAGCCTCGTCGTGGTAGGTGATATGCGGAATGCCCAGCCAGGCGCGATGCAGATGCGGACCGGAGATTTTTTTGATGCGTGGCAAAGCGCAGTATTCGATGTCGCCAAACTTGCTGAAATCCTGATCAGCCATGACGGGCAGGTTGAAGCCGCCCTGTTGCCCGCTGCCGACTGATTGCATGCGATTCTTGATATGTTGCTGTACATCTTCACGCCTGATGCGCCCTTTCGGGCCGCTGCCCCGAATATCGCTCAGATCAGCCCCCAGTTCGCGGGCAAAGCGGCGAATCGACGGGCTGGCATGCGGCGATGCCGTGCCGGAGCGCTCCACCGGCGGCGGCAGGGTGGGCGGGGGCGCATGCTGTGCAGGCACCTGAATCGCAACATCCCGGCGCTGTTTGACAGGGCCGGACTTCTCCGGGCTGGCCGGGGCCGGGCTCTCTTCCTCAATCACCGGCTTTGTCGATGCACTGCCGCCTGCATCCGCTTCAAGAACAACAATCTCGCTTCCCTGGCTTACCCTGTCGCCAACCGCAACCAGCACCTCCCTGACCGTGCCGGCATAATCGCTCGGAACGTCCATGGCGGCCTTGTCGCTTTCCAGCGTGATGAGCGCATCTTCGATATTGATGTGATCGCCGGGCTTGACGAGGATCTCGATAATTTCCACCGCATCAAAATCGCCGATGTCGGGAACCCGGATGGTAATCGTTTCTGCCATAAGTCTGTCTCCTCAGGCCTGCATCGGATTGGGCTTGTCGGCATCGATGCCGTAAGAGATGATCGCTTTGCTGACGACGTCCGGCAAAACCTCCTGCCTGTCGGCCAGGGCCTTCAGTGCGCGAATCACGATATGATAACGATCCACCTCGAAAAACTGACGCAACTCTTCGCGAGCATCGCTGCGCCCGAAGCCGTCCGTGCCGAGCACGCAGTAGCCTGGCGGCAGAAATTCCCGAATCTGATCGGCATAGGCGCGAACGTAGTCGGTGGCGGCTATCACCGGACCGGGCCGATTATGAAAGCATTTCTTCACATGACTGATTCGCGGCGTTGCTTGCGGATGCAGCGTGTTCCAGCGCTCGCAATCCACCGCTTCACGGGCCAGTTCATTGAAGCTGGTGGCGCTCCAGATATTGGCGTCAATGCCGAAATCGCCGTCCAGCAGCTCGGCTGCTGCGATCACTTCGCGCAGGATTGCGCCGCCGCCGATGAGCTCGACCAGCGCCCGCTTCTTCCTCCGCCTGGGCGCCTTGCGGAACAGGTAGAGGCCCTTGATGATGTCTTCCTCCACGCCCTTCGGCAGCGCCGGATGGGCATAATTCTCATTCATCGCAGTTATATAGTAGAAGACCCTTTCATGTTCGCTGAACATGCGGCGCAGGCCGGAGTGAATAATCACCGCCAGTTCACAGGCAAAGGCGGGATCGTAGGAAACGCAGTTGGGGATGGCGGAGGCCAGCATCATGCTGGAGCCATCCTGATGTTGCAGTCCCTCGCCGGCCAGCGATGTTCGCCCGGCCGTGCCGCCGATCAGAAAGCCGCGCGCCTGAATATCGCCTGCCGCCCAGGCCAGATCGCCGATGCGCTGGAAGCCGAACATGGAATAAAAGATATAAAATGGAACAACCTTGACAGCGCTGTTCGAGTAAGATGTGGCTGCCGCCATCCAGGATGCCATGGCGCCGGATTCGGTGATGCCCTCCTGCAAGACCTGACCGTCCCGATCCTCGCGATAATAGAGCATCTGATCCGCATCTTCCGGCGTATAAAGCTGGCTTGACGGGGCGTAAATACCCAGTTGACGAAACAGCCCTTCCATGCCGAATGTGCGCGCTTCATCGGGAATGATGGGTACAATATGGTTGCCGATCTCCTTGTCGCGGGTTAGCGCGGTCAGGATGCGGACAAAGGCCATGGTGGTGGAAAATGTGCGCTCGCCGCTATCAGCAAGCAGCGCCTTGAATGTAGATAGCGGCGGTATTTTCAGGGTGTCGCACTGCTTTCTGCGGGCCGGCAGAAAGCCGCCCAGCGCCTGTCGCTGCTGAAGCATGTATTTTATTTCCGGGCTGTCATCAGCAGGGCGGTAAAACGGCATCTCCTCAAGCTGCTCATTACTCAGGGGCACCTTGAAGCGGTCGCGGAACTCAATCAGCGAGTCATGCGCCAGCTTCTTCTGCGAATGGGTGGCGTTCTGGCCCTCGCCGGACTCGCCCATGCCATAACCCTTGACCGTTTTGGCCAGCACCACGGTCGGCTGTCCCGTATGCGCAACGGCCTCGGCGTAGGCTGCATAAACCTTGTGCGGATCATGGCCGCCACGGTTCAAACGCCAGATGTCATCATCGGACATATTGGCGACCATGGCCCTGAGTTGCGGGTATTTGCCGAAGAAATGCTCGCGCGTATAAGCACCGCCCTTGGCCTTGAAGGCCTGATATTCGCCGTCCACCGCCTCTTCCATACGCTTGCGTAGCAGGCCTTTGGTATCGCGCGCCAGCAACGGATCCCAGTAACTGCCCCAGATCAGCTTGATGACATTCCAGCCTGAGCCGCGAAATTCGCCCTCCAGCTCCTGGATAATCTTGCCATTGCCGCGCACCGGGCCATCGAGCCGTTGCAGGTTGCAGTTGACGACAAAAATGAGGTTGTCGAGATTTTCACGCCCGGCCAGCGAGATCGCCCCCATCGTTTCCGGCTCATCGCTTTCACCGTCGCCGATGAAACACCAAACCTTGCGACCGGCCGTATCGGCCAGCCCCCGGTTATGCAGATATTTGAGAAAGCGGGCCTGATAAATCGCCTGAATCGGCCCCAGCCCCATCGATACCGTAGGGAACTGCCAGAAGTCGGGCATCAGCCATGGGTGCGGGTAGGAAGAGAGCCCCTTGCCGCCTGCTTCGCGACGGAAGTTTTTCAAATCCTGTTCGCTCAAACGGCCCTCTAGAAAGGCGCGGGCATAAATGCCGGGGGCGGAATGGCCCTGAAAAAAGATCAGATCACCGCCGTGCCCGGCGCCTGGCGCATGCCAGAAATGATTGAAACCGACGTCATACAGCGTGGCGATGGATGCAAAGCTGGCGATATGACCGCCTATGCCATCGCTCTCCTTGTTGGCGCGCATCACCATGGCCATGGCATTCCAGCGAATCAGCGCATGAATGCGCCTTTCCAGTTCAGGGTCGCCCGGCGTTCGCTTTTCGCGAGCAGCCGGAATCGTATTCACATAAGCCGTATGAGGGGTGAACGGGATATGCGCGCCCGAGCGCCGCGCCTCATCAATCAATGTCTCGAGCAGATAGTGCGCCCGCTCTCCCCCCTCACGCTCCAGCACGCTTTGCAGGGAGTCCAGCCATTCGCCGGTTTCAGTTGGATCAATATCAATCGCTTTGCTTTGTTCAGACATCTGCTTCTCCGTTCTGCCGGGATGCGAGCTGCATCCCCTGAGGTGGCTACTCAGCTCACCATTAATTTATCCGATAACTGCGTCAAACATGCTCGAGTGCAGGAGCACGCTGCGCGTGTTTTCCTTGTTCTCGCCTGCCTGTGCGTCGCACGCAGACAGGAACTAATCAAGGACAATCTGAGCAGCTACGGACACTTTTGCCCGTGGGTGCTGATGAGTAGTTATACCCTGAGCGCGTTATTTCGGCTCGAATAAAGACGAGTATTCTAGTCTGGATTATCCAACGTAACAACACGACTCAGATTATGGGTATTAACATGAAACAAATAACGCGATTGCATGATTTTTTCCGCTCTGTGATAATGTTTCATATCGCGGGGTGGAAAAAATCCATGCGCGTTAACATGAAACAAATAACGCGCCTGCCTGTGCGTGAACGCACGCAGACAGGCCTGCATGGAATTTTCCGC